>JAZUKU010000159.1:0-31007 GCA_045643485.1 Treponema sp.
ACCGTAGCGCTCTGCCCTGTCGTATGCTTCTGCAGAACCGTATGAGTCATACTGGCGGCGTTTTGTTTCATCACCAAGAACTGAGTATGCTGAATTTATCTGCTTGAATCTTTCCTCTGCTGCCTTATCACCGGGATTGCGGTCAGGGTGATACTTGAATGCGAGGTTACGATATGCCTTTTTAATTTCTTCTGCCGTTGCGCTTTTTGAAACGCCAAGGACGGTATACAAATCTTCCATTTCTTTCCTTTACTAATAAAAAGTAACTAATTTACGTTAATAAAACAAGTAAAATTCAAAAAAAATACACTTTTAACGAAAATTTATTTTACTGTACTTATTTAATCAACACCCATGTTGCGCCGTTTCCGCCGTTATTTCTGTCAGGATGGCCTGATGTGCCAAGTCTGGAATCCTGTTCGATAAAGCTTCTGACCATTGGGCCAAGGACAGGATCGCTTCCTGTAGAATGAATGCCTTTTCCGTGAACAATCATGATTTTACGCAAGCCGCGCCTCTTGCAGTCACCTACAAAAATATTCAGCTTGTCCCATGCTTCTTCGCGTGTAAGGCCATGCAGGTCGATTCTGGCTTCTGGCTTCAGTGCATGAAGATATTCGCGGCTGTTCAAACGCTGTGCTTCTTCTGCTTCATCTGCAACTTTATCTTTATCTACTGTACCGTAGCGGTTGAGCCAGACATCCATTGGATTTGCACGCTTTCTGGATTCAAGTGCCTGCTGCTGTTCGTAAGAGTATCCCTGACGGGCAGCTTCTTTTTCTTCTTTTGTCGGAGCATTTGCTTTTTTGTGAGAAACCTGGGGACCTTTTTTCTGAGCAGGCTTTTTTCCCATTGAATCCCATTGATTTAATATGTCACCAAAATCCATTGTTCAGCCTCTTATTACACAATTATCTGTTTATATAAATTACATTATCTTCTGTTGTCCAGCCGTATGTTTCATTAATTTTTACGTAGATCCATTTGCCTGCTTTTTTTGTTACCTTAACGCATGAACCTTTTTCAAGAACTACGCTTACAGAAGCATTTTCTTCCGGAACAGGAGAAAGGGAATCACCGGTAAACAAAGCTGTCTTTACATTGAGCTTAACGGCAAGATTTATTTCGCACACAAGGAGAATGCATGATACACATATACCTGCAATGGCAGTCCAGTATTTTTTCTTCTTAAGCAAAATTACTACAGCAACTGTAACTGCGACAAAAAGCAGAAGTGTGCAGATGATAAACGGAATGCATGGTTCCCTTGCTGTTTCCGTCAAACCGTATTCTGTTTCGAGTGTTATGCGTTCTTTTCTTGTCCTGCTGAACGGGAACTGTTTTCGTTCTTCCCTGCGGAGTTCTGCAAGTTTAAGTGCAGTTTCGTAAGGCATTTCCGTCGTAATCAATTCGTCACTAAACCTGTCTTCTGTAAACGCATATGCAAAGGCAGATTCGTGATTATCTTCCTTCGTAATGTCAGCAGCTTTTGATATCTTTATCGTACGGTCAGGAAGCTGCATTACATAGCGGCCGCCGTTATATGAAGTTGCAGTTACCTTTATCTGCGGTAATGACCAGTCACCTTCACTAAGAGGCTGCCAGTCAAATGATGCAACTTTTTCTACTTCCGTTGAAAATTCTGCCTTACGTGGATTTCCTTCTGTAATCGGATAACGCTTTAATTCCGTGAAGATAGAATCTTTTGGAAGGTCATATGTAAAGTCAATTATCTGTACTGCGTAACGGACATTTATTGTAAAGACAATATGCGAACCTGCTGCTGCTTTTATAGGGAGATTTTCATTGTTATACGCAGGATTTGCAAATTCTACAAAAAGCTCCGGATGAATTGTGTCAGGGTTTTCATAAACGTCTACTGTTTTGAAGGGAACATAGAACGTATATCCTCTTACAAGACATACAAGCGGATTTATTTTATAGCTGCCTGTTTTTTCAAACTGAAAGAACAGAGTAATTCTTGTACCGCTATCTTCTGCTTCTTTTTTTGAAGAAAGAAAAATTACGCCGTCAGGAACTTTATCTATGTAAAACTCGATGTACTTTGGTTCAATTTCATTTACCTTAAACGAAAACTGTGTTGACTTTTGCGTAAAGCAGAATTCTTCCGTGCTCTTTATTAAAGCTCCGTTCATTGCTTCCTTTACGCTTATTGCAAACAGATCAATTGATGAGGAGATAATGAATATGACAAAAAGAATTAGTAATCTTTTGAACTGCTTTGCTGTTCCTGCCGCTGATTTTTCCATCGGTTCTGTTCATTCTCCCTTATTATTGAATATATTGCATCTTTCATAGTCTTGTCTTTTTCGTTTTGAGACAATGGTGTAAGCTCTGACTCTTTTGCATTGTCAGGCTTAGAATTATTCATTAACGAGAGTTCAAGATTTATTTTTGCATTTGTATCTGTACTGTTTATTTGAAGTGCATCTTTGAAATAAACTGCAGCATTTTCGTAATCGCCTTTTCTGTGGGCAATGATTCCGGAATTATAAAGCACTGCAAACCTGACACTTTCTGGAACGTCTTCTGCTATCTGTTCAAACCGTTCAAGTGCTGCGTCAGTTTCGTTTTCCATTAAATAAGTTGAAGCCAAATCGTAAAGCGCATACTGTTCGTATTCAAAGTCGCCTCGTTCATGTGCTGATTCTGCTGCTTCAAGAAAACACGCTACTGCTTCCTGATAATTCTTTCTGTTCCACGCCATTTTTCCCTTCAGTATGGAAATACCGTTTTCAAGGCGCGATGAACATCCTGTAAACAAAAGCATTACGCTCAGCACAATCAATAAGGAAGAAACCTTCTGTCTGCCAAATGATTTTCTGCTGAAAGAAAGGTCTGATGCAATGAATGAAACGATGAACGAAACAATTGCAAGCAGAAGGAAAAGATTTTTTCTTTCCACCGGCTGTTCTTCGTAAGCAACAAATGAATCGTCTGCAATTTCGTTTTTATCTGCGTTCATTTTACCGGATCCTTTAAGCGGATCGAGTATTTCGAAAGCAGAACCGTATTCAGAAGCATCTATATAATTAAGAAGGGGTTCATGTCTTCCTTTGGAGATACTGTTTTTATTCAGCAATGCAACTGTATTTTCAAGCTGTGCAGAACGCAATGCTGTTTTAACTTTTGTTATGCCGTCACCAGTAACAATTTCTGTTTCACGTTCTGAACCAAAACCAATAAGCGTTACAGGAATACCGCATTTAATTGAATGTTCAAGAGCCGGTATGTAATTAGAAGAAGGTTCATCTCCGTCTGTAAACACCCATATTCTTGAAGCCATTGATGACTGTTCCGGGAAAGACTTAATTGCTGTTTCTATGCCATTGCCCAAATTGGTTCCAATAGTTGTCATAAGCTTTGGGCTCAGCATTGAAAGAAGCGTATGTATGCTTGTAAAGTCTTCTGTCAAAGGAATTGCTACAACGCCTTCACCTTTTGTCAGTATTACGGAAACACTTGTCCTGTCCATATACTCTAGTATTTCTTCTGCGTAATGAGCTGCTGAATCAAGACGTGTCATGTTACCTGCTGCATCATCTGCCTGCATGCTGTATGAAATGTCAAACACAAATGCTACTGCATTACCGTTCTTCTTTACCGGCACGAGTTTTGTTCCCCAGTAAATGCCTGCATACGAAGCAACAAGAAATATTACTGCAAGAGTACGGCAAATTGTTTTTGTCATAAAGCGTTTTGTATAATTTACAACTGATGTTTTCTTTCCAAGATTTTCCGTTGTCATTCCAAGACATTGCAAAAGCTTTCTGTAGCGCAGAAAATCAAATGCAAGAGCCGGAATTATCAGAAGAAGAAAATAAAATGCTGCAGGACGTTCTATAATTAAATTCATTACACAATCTCCTGAAGATAAAGTCTTCTTAATATCCACGACAGAACAAGAAGTATGCCCGCAAGCAAAAGCATATGTGTGTAAAAGCTTTCATCATAATTCTTTATTGTGTATGACTGAACTACAGCTTCTTTAGTTCCTATTGAGTTTATTGCAAATTCGAGTGACTCTATTTTATCTGCTTCCATGAATTTACCGCTGCCTTCTTTTGCAAGCTGAGTCATCTGCTGGATGTCATAGTCTGATTCAAGAAAGCCTGAGTAAACATGTTTTGTTTCAGGATCAACATATTCTACAGGAACAGTACCTCTTGTACCGATTCCGATTACATAGAACGAAATATTTTCTTTCTTAAGAAGTTCTGCTGCAGTAAACGGATGAATTGAACCTGCATTATTTTCTCCGTCAGTAACAAGAACGACAACTTTATTTGGAGCAGTAGAATCAGCAAGATGATAGAACGCACTGCTTAAGCCAATACCTATTGCCGTACCGTCACCCATTTCACCAACAACAAGATTATCCAGTTTGTTAAAGAAAGTTGCATAATCCATTGTAAGCGGAACTACAAGCGCAGAATCTTTTGCCATTTCGACAAGTCCCAGCTGAAAACCTTCGTTTGTTTCGGCAAGAGAATGTATGCATTTTTTTGCAGCGTCAATTCTCTGCATTCCGTCAATGTCTTTTGCTGCCATTGAAGGGCTTACGTCTATTACAAAAAGAATGTCTGTTCCTTTTGTAATGTATTGTTTCTGCTGATGGTGTATTACAGGATTTGCATAAGAAGCTACGACACAGATGAATGCTGCGTTACACAAAACATTTACAAGTACCGACATGAATTTCCTGAAATTCTTTTTCCATACAAAAGCATGTCCGTTCCAGTCGGATAAAGTAAGAGGGAACGAAAATCCACGAAGCAGCTTTATGTATCGTAAAAAATAATACAGAGGAATCAGTAACAGTAAAAGAAAAGCGAAAGGTCTTTCAAATTCAATCATCAGAAAGGCACCTCCTCTGGTTCTTTTTCCATAGCAGCAATAAATTCTTCTGTTTCCTGAACAAGCTTAATTTTTTCGTTTTCCATAAAGAGAGCCTTATGTTCTTCTACTGGAAGCTGTTTTGAATCAATTGAATCGTGGGCAAAACGGATGTAGTCAGTGCGGATGAATTTCTGCGAAAGGGACATAAGTGCAGTTTCCTGTTCTGCAGAAAGCATGTCTCCGGTAAGTTCACGTATGACATTCGTTATTTTTGAAGAAGGCACTGAACTGAATGAATGATTGAATCTGTAATTAAGATAACGTCGTACAATCTTCTGCCATAATTCTGCAAAGGAAGAATCCGTTATTGATTTTTTACGAAGCAGTTTGGAAAGAGATGATTCGGCAATACGTGCATTTCTTGAATAGCCTGCCTGTTTTTTCCAACGTTCGTAAGCTGCAATTATCTTTGGCATTTTTGCAGAAATCATTCCTGCAAGAATCAAGAGTATTACTATTCCGATAATGAGTGACCAGATCCAGTAATTTGTTCCCGGAACTGTAAACGGAGGAGCCGGCGGTTTAAGCGTAGAAACACCAAGGCTTTCCGAAAGTGAAGAAATTGTAAACGGGACAAAGTCTATGTAAAACTTCATTTCAGAAGGATTGTCTTCATCTTCATAAAGGTAGGAAATAAGGTCAATCGTGTCAAAATCAACTTCACCTGTTGTCCACGGAATGAACACTATGTCGATTGTGTAATTAAGGCCGTTTCTGATTATGTCAAACTTCTTGAACGTACAGTTTTCGCAGAAGCTTTTGAATTTTTCATCTTCTACATCAATTGAAATGACATCATTCTTAACCGCATATTTATTTACGAATGCATAAATGTCTATGTTTGTACGGAAGCTGAATTTTAAATTTGCAGTATCGCCTACATATATTTCCTTTGGAAAAATTATCTGCTGTACAGTAGGGTCCGCCTGATTCATTATGTTCTGTGCAGAAAGATTCTGTACTGTTCCAGTGAGGAGAAGAAAAACAAATGTCAGCAAAGAAAATACTTTTTTCATTCCTGTCCCCTCTGCGAAAAGAATTTTGAAAGTTCTACTACAGGTTCACTGTCTGTGCTTATTTCAAATGGAACGGCTCCATGCCTTAAGCATAATTTTTTCCAGTCGCTTACACGACGGCTGTTGTCGTTTTCCCATGCAAGCTTGAATTCTTCAGATGAGGTCGGAAGGAATACACGTCTGCCACTTTCCATATCTTCGAACGGAATTGAACCGATTGACGGCAGTTCTTCGTCGAGTCTGTCTGTTATGCGAACGGCAACAACATCATGCTTTGCGCAAAGACGTGCAAAAGGATCTTCCCACAATGATGTCCTGAAGTCAGAAAAGATAAAGATCAGGCTTTTCTTTTTTAAGACGCGCTCTGCTCCGTTAAGTGCGCTGTCCAAAGCAGAACCGTTCTTGTGGTTTTCATTGTATTCGTCAAAGTGAGTAAGCAGTAACAGTGACTGATTTCTTCCCGCTTTTGGTACGGAAGAAAAAGTAATTTCTCCGTCAAATATTACTGCTCCTACGGGACTGTTGTTTTGTTCTGAAGCAAGAGTTAAAAGAGAAGCACATTCCATTGCTGTTTCAAGACGAGATTTTTTTCCTGCCCCGGAAGTCATTGAAAAAGACCTGTCTGCAATAATCAGTACATTAAGTTCACGCTCTTCTTCAAAAGTTTTTACGTATGGCTTTCCAAGACGTGCAGTAACGTTCCAGTCAATCGAACGTACATCGTCTCCGCGAAGATAATCACGTACTCCGCTGAATTCAATTCCGTGACCGTAATAAAGAGATTTAAATGTTCCACTTCTCATGCCATCCGCAATTTTACGGGCGCTTAATTGAAGAAGTGTTGCGCGCCTTGCGAGAGATTTGCGGTTTTCTCCCAGAAGATGCTGCATTAAGGAACCGGCATCAACTCAATTATTTTGGAAATCAAATCGTCTGCTGTTACACCGTCGGCTGCAGCTTCGTAGCTTAGCACAAGACGATGTCTCATAACGGCATGAGCACAAGCCTGTACGTCTTCCGGCAGAACAAAGCTTCTTCCTGCAAAGAGTGCATTTACTTTTGCACACTTGAGCAAAGCAATTCCTGCTCTTGGAGAAGCACCGTATGAAATATAATGGAAAATATCATTGTGTCTGCCTGAAGGGGCAAATGATTTTTCCGCAGATTTTTTCTGTAAGTCAGGACGGGTTACGCTTACGAGTGAAACAATGTACTGAACTATTTTATCATCAGCTGTAACTGCATCTACTGCTGCCCTGCACTTTTTCAATGTTGCAGCAGAAAGAAGTTTTTCTACCGGAATTAAGTCTGCATTTCCGCCTGTCTTTACAATCTGGAATTCTTCTTCTGAAGAAGGATACGGAACTGTAAGCTTTAAGAGGAAACGGTCTAATTCTGCTTCAGGAAGATTGTATGTTCCGTCCTGTTCAATAGGATTCTGTGTTGCAAGAACAAAGAACGGTTCCGGAAGCTTGTATGTTGTTTCGCCGATTGTTACCTGCTTTTCGGCCATTGCTTCAAGAAGTGCTGACTGAACTTTTGCAGGAGCGCGGTTTATTTCATCTGCCAGAACTATATTTGCAAATACAGGTCCTTTTCTTACTGAAAATTTTCCCGTTGACTGTTCGTAAATAAGTGTACCGGTTACGTCTGCCGGAAGAAGATCCGGTGTAAACTGGATTCGCTTGAAATCGAGCCCCGCAATGTCTGCTACAGTTTTTACTGCAAGTGTTTTTGCAAGACCTGATACGCCTTCAAGAAGAACGTGGCCGCCTGCAAATAAAGCAGTTAAAATTCCGTCAATTACGGCCTGCTGACCTACAACTCTCTTAGCGGCTTCTGAACGCAACTGTGAAATCAGCTGTACACAACCAGTTAATTCTGTCTTTGTTATCTCTTCCATTTCTTTAAGCTCCAAAATTTTGATATTTATACACTTTTTTGTGCATAAATATGCATTTTTTAGACTGAAATTATTGACATTCAAGCCTTATTTCTTTTACTATAACATACCATGTTAAACCCTTTAGCACAAGAATTAAACGGTATTCTCGCAGGAACAACTCCTGGAGAACTTCTTTCAGATTTAGGTACACGCATTTATTTTCCTAAGGGTATTATTGCCCAGGGCGCAGAAGCTAAGAAATTAGGCTATAAAGCTAACGGAACTATAGGCATGACTGTAGACAAAGGCAGCCCTGTAATCATTCCGGCCATTAAGGAATATGTACCGGATTTTTCACCGGCAGAACTTGTTGCTTATTCACCTACAGCAGGTAATCTTGACCTTAGAAACGCATGGAAGAAACAGATTGCCATGAAGAATCCCCTCTTAAGGACAAAGGATTATTCGCTTCCTGTAGTAGTTCCTGGTTTAACGGCAGGCATTTCTTACCTTGCAGACTTATTCCTTGACGAAACAAAGCCTCTTCTGGCAGCAGATCCTTCATGGGACAATTACGTTCTTATTGCAAACGCACGCCGCAATGCTGAATTCAAACAGTTTTCGATGTTTGCTGACGGACACTTTAACCTTAAGGCATTTAAGGAAGCAATGCTTGAAGAAGCAAAAAGCGGTTCTATACGCGTATTGCTTAACTTTCCGCAGAATCCTTCAGGATACAGTCCTACTGTTGATGAAGCTAAGCAGATTGTTTCCATAATTAAGGAAATTGCTGAAGGCGGTACTAAGGTTATGGTATGGTGCGATGATGCATACTTTGGCCTTAATTACGAAAAAGACATTGAAAAACAGTCTCTCTTTGCATATCTTGCAGACATTCACGAAAATGTTCTTGCAGTAAAAATTGACGGTCCTACAAAAGAAGACTTTGTATGGGGTTTCCGCTGCGGTTTCCTTACTTTTGGCTGTAAGGGACTTTTGCAGACTCAGTACGATGCACTCATCAAAAAGCTTATGGGTGTTATCCGTTCATCTGTTTCATGTACTTCTACCCCACCGCAGTCTTTCCTGCTTCGTGCATACAGTGATCCTGCAGTTGAACAGCAGAAGACTTATTTCCGTGGAGTTCTTGAGCGCCGTTATGCTATCGTTAAGAAATTTGTAAATTCCCACAAGAGTGAAAATATTGAAGCGCTTCCGTTTAACAGCGGATACTTTATGTCATTCCATCTTGATAAGATAAGCGCACCTATGCTCCGCGAAAAACTGCTTCACGAAAAGGGTATTGGTACGGTTTCCATTGATGAACATACTTTAAGGGTTGCATTCAGCAGTATTGAAGAAGATAAACTTGAAGAAGTTTACCAGTCGATATATGATACAGCTGAGGTCCTTGCACGTGTTTAAAGCAGTATCAGTCAGAAATAATACATTATCAGTAATCCGCAGAACAGCAGTTTTATTTGCAGCCGTTCTGTCATTTTCATTATGCGGTTGTAAAAGCAGACAGGTAAAGCCTGCAATAATCTGGACAGACAGGCCGGAACTGGCTTCTTACGCAGAACTGTTCAATGCTACTCATGATAATGCAAAGGCAATTGTAATCTACAAGGAACAGCCTGCACGTTCACTTCCACCGGCAAATGATGAGCAGATACCTGACATTGTTATTGGTTCATGGCTTAAGAATTCCAGAACAAGAAAATTCTTTTCTCCGCTGGACTACCTTATTGCAGACCACAGCGTAGATGCTTCTCTGTTTTACCCTTCACTTATTGAATATGGCGTAATGAACGACAAGCAGTATCTTCTTCCGGTAAGCTTTAACCTTCCGATGATGGTTTATCATTCCAATAACGAATCTGTTGTTCCTGAATCAAAAGAAATTACACTTGATGAAATAAAGGAATCTGCTGCTGCATTCAATGCCAAAAACAAAAAGGAAGCATTTACCACAATGGGTTACGGTCCATCATGGGACGGTGACTTCCTGTATCTTGTGTCAAAGCTTTACGGTGCTGACTACATGGAAAAAGGCACAAAGTTCATATGCAATACAGACGCAATGGATAAAACGGTAAGCTTTATCCGCGACTGGACTTCGGAAAACAACACAGATACTTCTACGGAACAGAACTTCCAGTTCAAATACCTTTATATGGCTAAGTACAAACAGATTGCTACAGAGCATTGTCTTTATGCATATATGCCAAGTGATGAATATTTTTCAATTCCGCATAAACAGGCAGGCCTTTCGTTTAAATGGATTGAAGAAGACGGAAAAATACCTGTTGAAGACAACATATTGATGCTTGGCCTTTACAAAAACGCAAAGAATACAAAGTCTGCAGAAGAATTCATTTCATGGATTACAAAGGTATCTACACAAAGTGCCCTTCTTCAGAGAACAGACAAAATGGGATTAAGCAGTTTTTCTTTTGGTTTTGCAGGCGGTTTTTCTTCACTTAAAACCGTAAACAAGGCTGTATACCCAAAATATTACATTCAGCTGTTAAGCAAGTTTCCGGAAGAAGATAAAATTGTTACTTCACACATTCTTCCTTACAGATGGCCTAGTCTTAAGGAAAACGTAATAATTCCGTTCCTTGCTGAATCAAGCAACACTTCTTCAGCAGAAGAAATCAAGTCCCTTGATGAAAGAATTTCTGACTGGACAAAACAATATTTCTAATCTTTAAAATTCAGTTACCGATAATATATCTGACGAGTAGTATTTATGCTCAAGGAATATATTATGGTTTCGAATGTAGTTTCATTAAACGCATCAACATACGGAAATCTCTTTATTAGCGGCACAGGTTCTCTTGCAGTTCCAGTTTCTCCTTCTGCCGTAATCTACACTCAGTTTAACCATATTCAGGGAATTGCAGCTCGATCCGGACAGCAGGGAATTCCTGTCAGCAGACTTAAGATTCTTAACACACTTATTGAACAGCTTGTGAGGATGAATAAAAACAACGTCATTTCAAAGGAACAGGCAGCTAAACTTGACGAAGAGACTCAGGACGATTTAATAAAGATTTATCAGAAGAAACTTCAGGAATCGCTGGCTAAAGCTTCTCAGCCAAACACTTACGGTTTTGCCGGAAACATGCCTCAGCCAGGTGATATGTTTTCTTTTACAGCTTAAATATTTCTTAGCGCATTAAGCCCACAAAAGCCACAGTACTACAGCCGCAGCTCCTGTCGTAAGGATTGTAAACGGTACGCCTACTTTTAACCATCCGCTGAATTTCATTGGATAGCCTTCTTTCTTGACAATACCCATTGCTACGATATTTGCACTTGCGCCAAACGGTGTAAGGTTACCGCCAAGACAGCTTCCTACTAAAAGCGCAAACATATACAGTTCCGGCTTAATGTTTAATGCAATAGCCATTGAATTTGCAACAGGAAGCATTGCTATGATATACGGTACGTTGTCTACAAAACCGCTTATGATTATTGAAACGACAAGTATGATTATAAAGCCGAGCAGTTTTGAACCGCCTGTAACATTAGCAAGGAATAACGCAAAGTCGTTAAGCAAACCAGTTTCCTGAATTGCGCCGATTACGATAAAGATTCCGATAAGGAAGAAAATTGTTTCCCAGTCGAGTTCCTTTATGAGGGTACCAGTTTCCTTAAGAGTCTTTCTCTGGAAAAGCAGGTACCATATTATGCCAATGATTCCAAGGCCAAGAACAAATGTTCCGCTCAAATATTCAAAGCTTGTGTGGATGAATGAAATTAAGGCGAGACCAGCAATCATTGTAAGGAGAAGAATGAACGGGAAATAAGAAACAGGCTTTTCCCTTTCAACTTCAATCTTATCCTTAGCGTTTCTTGCAAAGAAGAAATAGAAGAAGATACATCCCATGAGCATACCGGTCTGTACGATGAAGAATATAGAAAGGCGTCCCTGATGAACAAAGAAGTCATTGAAAGTGTAACCGGCAAAGCTTGCGAAAATCATTGAAGGCGGATCTCCAACAAGTGTTGCAGTTCCTTCGAGGTTACTCATTACAGCAAGACCTATCATGAAAAGAGTTGGATTCATCTTGAGCTTTTTGCAAAGGGCAAGCGCAATTGGTGCCATTACAAGAACAGTTGCTACGTTTTCTACAAAGATTGAAATAATGCCTGTCATTGCAAGAATTGCTACGATTGCAAAACCTGTAGTTGTACTTTTTTCAACAATATCATCTGCTATACGGGCAGGAACTTTTGAATAGATGAACAGAGAAGCAATAATCATGCTGCCAACGTAAATCATAAGTACGTTCCAGTTTACGATATCTTCAAATGAATGAACTACAGCGTACATTCTTAAAGGCATCATCGTATCTGAAGCAAGGACATCTTCCGGCAGCGGAAAAATGCTTCCGGGATTAACCATGCCTAAAATCAATACGGCAAGAGCTGCTGCCGTTGTAAACAAAACCTTTTTATTCTGGAATGCAATTACAAGAAGATACATTAAGACAGCTACGCCAAGTACTATCCATTTTAAGTTCATAAAAACCTCTCTGTGTACGGGGACTATATATCTATAATATATATTATTTTCTGATTAACGGAAATAGCGGGCTGCAAGTGCATCTGCAAGTGCTTCTGCCTTACGGAACGTCTGCAGCATCATCGGTACAAAAAGCGGTAAAAGAACTTTTGCCTTACCAAAGCCCTTCGCCTTACCAAGACCGCCGCGGACAAGCTGCACTTTTAAAATACCGCATGCTTCATCAAGAAGAAGCGGAATGAACCTGAACATGATTCCTACCATAAGCACAAAGTACCTTACAGGAATTTTTATAAGCGCAAGTGGTTTTAGAAGGACATCAAGTCCGTCAAGAATTTCCCTTTCTGTTGTAGAAAAGATGAATGTAGAAATTGCAAAGATACAGCCGAATGTCCTCATGAACATTGAAAGCACAAGAAGTATTTTCGAACGGCTTACCGTAAACATTCCTGCCTTGAACAAAAGCTGTTCTCCCTGCTGAGCCGGGAAGAACCAGAACTGGAACAACGCAAACACTAAAAGCCACGGGAACAGTTTTACAAAAGCCTTTAACGGTTTGCTTACAGGAGCTTTTGCGCAAAGAGAATAAACAACACACAAACCGAGCATGATTCCTGTAACTGCAAACGGGCGGACTGCAAGCGTTGCGGCAAACACTGCAAGAAATACAATGTATTTTAAAACAGCAGGAAGTCTACTTATCAGAGAAGACGGTACGTGTGACGGCGACATGAAAGAAGTCGAAGTCTTTTGCAAAGAAGAAATCATATTGGAATTTGGGAGTGGCATCTGTTGCGGTAACGGGGAATCATTCTGCTCAACCGTAGAGGCCGGCGCAGTAAGTGTTTCCCACTTTATCTGACAGTCAGCAAACTTTGCTTCTTCCATTCTGTGCGTACTGAATAAAATAGTTTTTCCTTCCAAAGCAAGTTCACGCATTGTCTGCAAAACTTTATTCCGTGACTGAGGATCAAGACCGGCTGTAGGTTCGTCAAAAAGAATTATGCTGCTGTCCATTGCAATGATTCCTGCAAGCGAAAGGCGTCTTTTTTCACCGCCGCTAAGAGTAAACGTCTGGCGGTCTTTATATTCGTCAAACGGTAAGCCGGCTTTTTCCATTGAGCTTCTTACGGTTCCAACAAGCTTCTTTCCGCTTAAGCCTTTGTTCCGCGGACCGAATGCAACATCGTCTGCAGCAAATGTTTCAAACAATGCAGCTTCACTTTCCTGAAGTGCCAAAACAGGACGCTGTTCTGCAAAGATTTTTCCTGACTGCGGAGAATGGAGCCCCGCAAGTGTTTCAAGAAGAGTTGACTTGCCGCAGCCGCTCGGGCCAGTAATTGCGTTTACTGTTCCCTTCTTTAAGCTGAAGGAAATGTTATTGAAAACTTTTGTGTCTTCGTAATTGAATGAAAGATTTTCTACGGTAAGGGAAATTCCATCTGTGTCTGTTAACGGAATACTTTTTTTGCTGACCGCAGAAAGTCCGCTGTCATCAGGAAATATTTTCTTAGCAGCATCAGTCTTGAAAAAATCAGCAACCATTCCGTCAAAAACAATTGCACCTTCGTCGAGCGCAACAACACGCTTTGCACGAAGAACTTCATCCTTATCGTGAGTAATGTGGATTATTGCATGAAGCCGCCTGTTCCAGCTGTCGAGCAAAGAAAGTATTTCTTCACGGGCAGAAGGATCAAGCATGGCAGTAACTTCGTCAAGAATCAGCAGGTCAGGAAAAAGCGCAAATATTCCGCTTAACGCAAGACGCTGTGTCTGACCAAGAGAAAGCTCAAATGTACGCGAAGAACTTTTGTCCAGCAAACCTGTTACCGAAAGACATTCCATTGTGCGGAGTTCAATTTCACTTTTTGACATTGAAAGGTTCTGCGGACCAAACGCTGTGTCACGCGAAACAATTCCCGCAACAATCTGTTCCTTTGGCTGCTGGAATACAATACCCGGAAGAACGTCGTTGTCTAGTTCGACTTTGCCTGAATCTGGAACAATAAAACCTGCAGCAAGACGCGCGAATGTACTTTTACCGGAGCCGTTTGTTCCTACAACAGCAACATATTCGCCGCCTGTTATTGAAAAGTTTATATTCGAAAGAGTCTTTCGCTTTGACTGAGGATATGAATATTCTGCAGAAGTTATTTTTAAAAGTTCCATGCTGTTTTTTTCATTCTACATTTTTTTTAAGGAAAAAGGAATTGTAAAACATATTTTTTTTGACGCACATCTTCAGTTGCCATAAAAATATGTGTTAACAAACCGCATCAAAAGCGATATATTTTCAGACATTAAAGAGGCTTATATGAGTGAAGAACTTTTTTACAAAGACGGACTGCATTTTGAATGTCAGAGATGTTCCTACTGCTGCGGACATTCACCGGGATTCGTTTACCTTTCGCTTTCTGATTTGGAACGCCTCTGCGAATATCACAAGCTTGGCAAAAAAGAATTTGTTGAAAAATACTGTCGCTGGGTAAATTACTATTACGGCACAACAGTTCTGGCTTTGATTGAAATGAAGAATTACGACTGCATACTGTGGAACAACGGATGCTCTGCTTACGAAGCGCGTCCTGTTCAGTGTTCAACATATCCGTTCTGGACATGGATGGTTGCAGATAAGGAAACATGGCAGGAATGTTCAAAAGACTGCCCGGGCATAAATAAAGGGCGTCTCTGGACAGTTCAGGAAATTGAAATGAACCGTCACAAATACGCCCTTAACAAACCTCTTACAATAGAGGAATATAATCAGCTTTTATTAGCCGATAATTCCGAGTCCAGTAAGAAGGATAACAACGAGTAAAGCTGGAGCAACAAACTTAATCATTACAACATAAAGAGTCTTGCGTCCAAACTTTTCACCGTTAGCTGTAATTTCATCAATAGTTGTCTTTGGCTTGCAAACCCAACCAATGAGGATACAAGTAAGAAGACCAACGATTGGCATAAGAATGTTGTTTGTTCCATAGTCAAGGATGTCGAGAATCTGACCAACAGAACCGTTCGGTAAAGTAAGGTCAAAGTACCATACGTTGTAACCAAGACATACGATTATTGAAACAACAAATGTAGCAGCAGCCATAACGATTGTTGACTTCTTGCGTGTCCATCCAAGCTTATCCATCATACTAGAAACAATTGCTTCAAGAATAGAAACAGCACTTGTAACAGCAGCAAAGAGAACCATTAAGAAGAAGCCCAAACCTACAACCTGACCGAATGCACCAAGAGAATCAAAAATCTTAGGTAAAGCAACGAAAATTAATCCAGGACCTGCAGAAGAAAGACCTTCTGTTCCAGAGAATGCAAATACTGTAGGAATAATCATAAGACCTGCAAGTAAAGCAATACCTGTATCAAAGATTTCAATCTGGTTAACAGACTTAACAAGATTAACTTCTTTCTTCATGTAAGAACCGTAAGCAACCATAATACCCATAGCAATAGAAAGTGAGTAGAACAGCTGACCCATGGCATCAAGACAAATCTTAAGGAAGCCTACAAATGTTACGCCCTTAAAGTTAGGAACGAAGTAAATCTTTGCACCCTGGAAACCTGTACCATTTGGTCCCTTGAGGAACAATGAATAGATAGAAAGGAATACAACGAGTACTGCAAGAATTGGCATAAGTACTCTTGAATACTTTTCAATACCGTCTTCAACACCTTTGTATACAATAATAAAGCAGAATACAGCAAATAAAATTGTATAGAAAATTGGCTGCCACTGAGCAGTAATGAATCCTGTAAAGAATGAACCTTCTACAGCTGCAGCACCCTGGAATGCAAGGTATGTACAAAGATATTTAATTACCCAACCACCAATTACACAATAGTAAGGATAAATAAAGAACGGTACGACAAATGAGAAGATTCCCAAGAATCCCCACGGCTTGCTTAATTTAGAATAAGCTGTTAAAGGACTTTCCTTTGTTTTACGACCGATTGAAATTTCAGTAATCAAAAGAGTAAAACCAAAAGTAAGTGCAAGAATGATGTAAACCAATAAGAACAAACCGCCGCCATCTTTAGCAGCAAGGTAAGGGAAGCGCCAGATGTTTCCTAAACCTACAGCACTACCAGCAGCTGCAAGAACGAATCCAAGCTGGCCGGTAAAAGTGTTTCTTTCTTTTTCCATAAAAAACCTCTTGTTTATAATTTGAAGTTTTAAATATAACAAACATTTTTTATGCCCGCAAGAAAAATATTTTTTTTCTTTAGCACCACTAATTTTTATTCAGCATGAATAAATTTTTTGAGGAAATAATTCTATCTGTAGAAATTATTGAGATGCAAAATTACTGTATACAGTTACAAACTCATTCTCATTCAGAAGCGCAGATTATTTTTAACGGAGCACATATTCTTGCTGAATCATTGCTGTCTGCTGACTCAAAGCTTAGCCTTATCTGCCTGCAGTTTTCCTTACCGGCAGCAGCAGCATTTGTAATTATTTCAGAAGGAATCATAAACCGTTCTTCGTATTTTTCACTGTCACCGGAATAATTCAATGTAAGCACGGAAATCTGTTTGCCGTCTGCCTTAATGATAATCGTACGGCCGTTGTCTTCTTTTAAAAAGCTGCACTCAACGAAATTAGTTTTGTCAGCAGAAACATTTACTGCATACGAAAAACTTCCGCCTGCTTTTGCATAACGGGTAAGTACATTCGGATCTGCACACGAACCGCTGCCTGTTTCCTGCATGAACGGGAACGTTTCGCTGTTGCCTTCTGTCTGTGCACCGTAACCAACGCCGATTCCCTGTACAAGAATTTCGTTCTGTTCTTCATCATCCTGCATAAGGTCTGCTTCATTGTTTGTAAACAGCCAGTAAATGCCGTAGCGTTCTTCCGTAAACAGATAGTATGGAGTAAACACAAACTCTTCGGGCCAGCTTGTATCGCGCAACACAAAACGCAGTTTCTGTTCCGAAGTGTCGCTTCTTACCATATGTTCGTTTATCTTCTGCATGAATAAATCAACGTTTTCCTTAAGAAGAATTTTTTCTGTGCGCAGAGGTTTTAAATTGTTTGTTCCGCCGTAGTTTCCTGTAAGAAGCATTTCCTTATCGCGCACAATTTTATTCTGGCTTACGTCACACAGTACGCCAATCTGATGAATCATTTTGTTTTCATAGCCTAAGTGCGCTGCAAGAACGAGAGGCCCGTATTTAAAAGCATACGCATTTTTGTTGTCAGGAAGATTTTCTGCAGTTACGCACATTGGGAATGTAAGCTCAAGCTGTGTCGTTTCTGAAATGAAATTGTCGAGGAAGAGATAACCGTTTTTAATAAAGGCATTCATTTCATCTGCAGAAGAGCCGTTTGTTTTTTCAAAGCTGCAGTCTTCACTTTCAGTACAGCAATTTATTTTGCAAAGAACTGTTCCGTCCGCTTTGACACAAACATCTCCCCTCACCCATTCAGGAATTCTTAGCGCAAGAGTAAAACCGCCGGAAGCAGTCTGATTTTTGCAAGACGCATTCTGTTTACCGCAGTCACCACATTCAACAGTAAGCAGAACCTTATCACTTACAGGCAAATCAGTTTTCTGCGTAACAGTTACGCCGCATTCACTAAAGCGGATGGAAGAAGAAACATACTGGTTTACAAAAAGCGTGTTTTCATCATGGAAGTAAATGCTGTCGCCAAGCTTTGTAAAGTTTTCAAGACCGGTACCAGTACAGCACCAGAAATAATTTTTGTTTACATCAGGATTACAGAAAATCTTAAAGCAACCGCTCGCCATCGGCTGGAAGTAAAGCGTCATTCCGTCAGTGCCGTTAACAGAAGCCATGATTGCATTCAGGAAAGTTTTTTCGTAATAGTCAGCGTATTTCTTTTTTCCCGTAAGCATGAAAAGCGTTCTGGAAAGCTTGAGCATGTTGTGTGTGTTGCACGTTTCGCAGTTACTGTTGCTCCGTTCTGCATCAAGAATATCTGCCTTGCCAAAATGCTCGCATTCACTGTTACCGCCTGTGATGTATGTATGATGATTTACTACGATATCAAAAAAAGCTTCTGCGTATTCAAGATACTTTTTGCGGGACGGTATTGTTTTGCAGACTGATTCATCTGTCTGAGCAAGAGTGCATCTGTTTGCAACGCCAACGAATTTAGGAATTGTAGTATTTGCGTGTCTGTTGTTAAGGGCATCCGGAATTACGCCTCCGTTCCTAAAGCTTTCAAGAACTTTTTCAAACAGCTCTTCTTCGTCAAAACAGTGAGCTGCAAAAAGTACATATTCTGCATCGGCATAATTTTCTTTGACAGCACATTTATAAAGTTCGTAAAGGCAGTCATTCATTCCGCCGTATTCAACAGAAAGAACTTTTTTCTGAACATCCTTGTCCCATTTCTTAACACGAGTATAAATCCATTCTGCAAACCGCAGCGAAATCCGTAAAGCAGTTTTTCCAGCAGGACAAATTTCAGCAGCAGACTTGTATGATTCAACAAAACCGTTAATCAGTTTGTGTGTCGTGTACCAAGGAACCCATGTGTCAGTACCAATTCCCTGTTCAAGCAGATCAAACTGAAGTTCCGGTCGCGAAGGGTCAGCCATTGTTGCACCAAAAACAAAACCAGTTCCCAAAGCAGTCTGACATTCTTCAAGTGAATTGATTATGTATTCAAAACGGTTAAGCAGTGAAATACCGTCTTTACCGCAGCAGTTTCCGTAACCGTGTGCAATTGCCTGGGCTGCAGCTGCAAGATAATGGCCCATTGTGTGACCGCCGATTCTTGTGTTTTCCCAGCCGCTGTAGGAAGACGAAGCTTTTGTATTTGGTACTCCAGCCGTTACGCGAAAGTTGTAAAGCAGTTTGTCTGCCTCAAACGTATTAAGAAAATCAACATCCTTTTGTGTTACGCTTTTGTAATATTCATCAAGAACCGTAATGTCACACGGTAAAAATTCCTTAATCATAAATGCTCCTTCTTCACACACTGTGTTTATTATAAATCAAATAAATGCTAAAGTATTTACATGGATCAGCAAAAAATTGACTTATTCGAGAACTACACTATTCCAAAAGCAGTAGCAAAGCTTTCAATACCAAGCGTTTTAAGCTGCATTGTAATGATTCTTTACAATATGGCAGACACATATTTCGTAGGCATGCTTGATGATGCAGTTCAGACTGCAGCCGTTTCTCTTGCAGCACCGGTAATTCTTGCCTTTAACGCAGTAAACAATCTGTTTGGCACAGGTTCTTCCAGCATGATGAGCCGCTGTCTTGGCAGAAAGGATTACGAAACTGCAAAACGTACAGCTTCATTCAGTTTTTATCTTGCTGCAATCTGTGCTGCCTTGTTTTCAGTATGCTTCTTTGCATTTAAAAGCGGTCTTTTGAATTTAATTGGCGCTGACGAAACAACATCTTTTGAAACACAGAAATATCTTTTCTGGACAGTAGGATGCGGAGCTGTTCCTGCAATACTTAACGTTGTTCTTTCAAACATGGTACGTTCTGAAGGAGAAGCATTTCATGCAAGCGTAGGCGTAATAAGCGGATGTGTATTAAACATGCTGCTTGATCCTTTTTTTGTTCTGCCACGTTTCCTGAACATGGGCGCTTCCGGTGCAGGCTGTGCAACATTCATTTCAAATACATTTTCAACAGTTTATCTTCTTGCAGTAGTTTTCAGAAAGCGCTCATCTACAATCGTCTGCCTTAACCCAAAAAAGTTTACGTTACGCAAAGATATATTCAGGGAAGTATTTGGCGTTGGAGTTCCGGCTTCAATCCAGAATTTGCTTAACGTTACGGGAACATTAATCCTTAACAATTACACTGCTGTATTTGGTGCAGCTGCGGTAAGTGCAATGGGCATCTGTCACAAAATCAACATGATGCCTATGTTCATTTCAATGGGCATTACTCAGGGAATAATGCCTTTGATAAGCTACAACTTTACGAGCGGTAACCGTAAGCGAATGAAGGACGCAATAATTTACGTACTCAAGATTTCAATAATAATTACCGTTTCAATTGCAGTAATTTACTATCTGTTTGCGCCTTACTTCATCATGATGTTTATAAACGTAGACGAAATTATTAACCATGGACGCATCATCTTAAGGGCAATGAGCATTGGAGGACCTTTCCTTGCGCTCGACTTTCTTACTGTTGCTGTATTCCAGGCAATCGGTAAGGGAAAATATTCGCTTGTGTTTGCAATACTCAGAAAGATTGTTCTTGAAATACCGGCAATCATCATTCTTAACAAAGTATATCCGCTTTACGGAATGGGATACTCGCAGACAGTTTCGGAATTCATTCTTGCTATAGCAGCAATGTTCATGCTAAGGCGAATATTCAATATGAAGGATTCAATCGAAGCAAAATAGGCTTTTAGTTCTGGAGAACTTTTTCTACAACCTGCTTTAATACTTCTATATTTATTGGCTTTGCAATATGTTCATTCATTCCGGCCTGGAAAACTTTCTGTCTGTCTTCTTCAAAAGCATTAGCCGTCATTGCAACAATCGGTATGTTTGCAAGAGCCGGATTATCAATTGCACGTATGCATGATGTTGCTTCTATTCCATCCATTTCAGGCATCTGTATATCCATTAATATTAAGTCAAAATCTTCAGGAGCAGATCTGATTATAATATCAAGTGCTTCCTTTCCGTCACGGGCTTCCGTAATAATTACGCCTTCATCTTCAAGAAGCAGTTTTGCTATTTCGCGGTTATAGTCATTGTCATCAACAAGAAGGATTTTTCTTCCCCTAATCTTTATATTCTTTCTTTGTACGATAAGTGTCTTTACGACATCATCTTCTGTACAGATTTTAAATGGAATTGATACAGCTACTTCCGTACCGATATTTTCCTTACTGTCTATGTTAATGATTCCGTTCATTAAGTCTACAAGATTTTTTGTAATAGTCATTCCAAGACCAGTTCCCTGTATTCCCGACATTGTAGAATTTTTTGCTCTTGTAAACGGCTCGTATATTTTCTTAAGGAATTCCCTGCTCATTCCTATGCCATTATCTTTAATAAGGAATTCGTAAACAGTTTCTTCTGCAGAATGAACTTTTGATTCTTCAACCTTGAGTGAGATAAGTCCGCCTTTAGGAGTATACTTCAACGAGTTTGAAAGCAGATTAAGCAGTATTCTGTTAAGGTGTAGTTTATCACAGCAGATGTTTGGATTTTCTATATTTGAAATTGTAAATGAAATCTTCTGATTCTTGGCTGCAGCATCAGTAGAGACAAGATCCCTTAATTCGTCAATTACAGTATAAATGTTCTGCGGAGAGTTATTGATTAATACCTTTCCAGATTCAATACGGCTCATATCAAGAATATCATTTACAAGCAGGAGCAGATGTTCCGAAGAATTCTTTACTTTGAAAAGGAATTCCTTTACTTTATCAGAAACATCTTTTTCTTTAATTGCAAGATTCGTATAGCCGATGATTGCATTCATTGGAGTTCGTATATCGTGTGACATGTTAAACAGGAATGCTGTTTTTGCAGCACTCGCAGTTTCTGCTGTACGTTTGGCATACCGCAGTTCTTCCGATATTTTTTCTTCAGCGATTTGTTGTTCAGCAAGCTGGCGTCCCCGCTTAACAGATTCCCCAAGAGCAGTAACAGCCAGAATAAGGGCTACTACAAGAACAAGAAGGACAATTACGATTATGATGCTGTTGTCACGAAGGAAATCCTTTGCAGTATAGTTTGGAGAAAGGATTGCATTTACAGCGACATTAATATCCTGTTCAGTAACTTTTGATATTGCCCTGTTGAATATAGTTGTCAGGAAGCTTTGTTCTTCTTGGAAAGCAAATCCTAAATCAATTGAGCTCTTAAGGAATACCTGTTTAGCTAAAGGTTCATTGATTAAAAGCGAATTTGCCGTAGCACCGTCAGTAAGGAAATAATCTGCCCTTCTTTCCTTGAGTGTACGCATTGCATCTGCATTTGTATAACACAAAATCAACTTGTTGTTAGGATAATAAAGTTTTGCATAAGTATGTTCCGGAGAATTTGAAATAACCGCTATCTTTGCTTTTCGAGAATTACCTATGCTGTACAGGGAGAAGAATACAACAGATGAATCCATTACTGAATTGGAAAGTGCATAATTATTCTGTTCCGCATTCTTTAATACACGCAGCACAGGGAACATTGCATCTATCTTTTTGCTGTCAAAGGCTTCCTGTAATAATTCACCCTTATCAAAAAATTCAATTTTTATTTCACAGTCTTCCAGGTTAATATTACGCTTCATGACTTCTATGATTGTATTCAATACACCTTCAAGCCTTCCAGTCTGTTCATTACGATGGCAGAACGGAGAAAGTCTTGATAAACAACCGATTGAAATTGTTTTTTTCGTACGAAGCCATTGTTTTTCCCTTTCAGAAAGATTTATCCTTACATTCTTTTTTGGATATATATATTTCTGATAAAGATTTTCTGAAAAATCATGTTCCTGATGATTTAAAAAATTAAGTATCTGATTGAATTCATAAATGGCATTTTCATTATTTCTGTTGAAACCAAAATAATAATCCTTATTTCCAATAGAAGCTATCTGATGATATACAGGCTTTGCTTCCAATTCACTTAGAACTGCAAGATTAATTTCTTCGTTTTCAAAAGCTTCACAAATTTTCTGTTGATCAGGATAATACATAAGCTTGTACTTTACGTTTTTTTCTTTCATCCATTTTTCGACAAGCTTATCTGAAACAAAATCGTTTTCAACACCAATTATAAGATTCTTAACAGCATTAATATCTCTTTGCAGAAGGATTTCACTTTCATCTGGACAATAAACATTCAGTTTATTGATAACCATAGGAATTTCTGAACAGACAACTTTATCGTTCTCATCTGTTTTCTTCATTAACGGAAGAATATCTATTTCACCGTTACAAAGCTGTTCATACAAATCATTATAATCACCGTAAACATATTCATATTTAATGTTTGTAATGTATGAAATTTTCTGAAGATATTCGTAAGTATATCCGTTTTTTGTTTCGTTCTTTCGTCCTTCCTGAAAACCAGATCTGACATTCCATCCTACTTTTAAAGAAAGAGTGTCCTGTGCTGAGACCATTTGCAGCAATGTGAAAATAATAAAAAGAATTGATAAATGTTTTTTCGAAAATACTCTCATCTCTCTACCCTTTCATAAACTCATTTATCTTCTGATTTCCAGAACCTGTTCAGAACATTTATAAGCTTCTTAATATCAAGAGGCTTTTCTATAAAATCATCCATTCCGGCTTCATATGCCTTCAACTTGTCTTCTTCAAAAGCATTTGCTGAAAAGGCAATTATCGGTATACCGGCTATTTCTTTATTTTCAAATTTACGGATTTGTTTTGTTGCAGTATATCCGTTCATAAACGGCATCTGTATATCCATAAGGACTGCATCAAATGTACTTGAGTCTGCTTCAAACAGTCTTCTTACAGCTTCCCTTCCATCAGAAACTGCTTCAACAGAAACGCCGGCATCTTCAAGAAGGAGCTTTGTTATCTCACGATTACATTCGTTATCTTCAACAAGAAGAATGCTCATGCTCTCAAGATTAGCGCCCGCATTTTCATAGCGTATTTTCTTTTCCGTTACTTCATCTTCTGAAGAAAGCTTGAAGTCAAGCATAATGCGGACAGTTGTACCAACGTTAAGTTCGCTTTCAATCTGAATGTCACCTTTAAGAAGATCAACATAACGCTTAACGACAGCCATTCCAAGTCCAACACCATTATTTGAACTTAGCGGAGAATTCTTTTCACACTCAAACATTTCGTAAATGCGTGATAAGAATTCCTTACTCATACCGCAGCCGTTATCCTTGAGCATAAATACATAAGAACCATATCCTTCTTTTTTAGAAGGAACCTGTGTTATTGTATATTCTATTCTTCCGCCAGCAGGAGTATATTTAATTGCGTTGTTGAACATATTGGAAAGAATTCGATTTACCCTTAATGAGTCACGCCATACATATCTGTCAGTAACACCGGAAAAATCTTTTTCAAATGTAATATTCTTTTCTTTGAATATTACATCCATCAATTCACACAGCGAATCTTCTTCCTGAACAAAATCAACTGCAGAAAGATTAAGCACAAGCTTGTCTGTTTCGATTTTAGTAATCTCAAGAACATCCTTCATGAACTGAATAAGATAGTCTACGGTTTTCTTGATTTTTGTTATTGCATCACTTACAACTGATTTATCTTCAATATTTTTTTCTATTATTTCACTGTAGCCGTTAAGAATATTCAACGGAGTTTTTACATCATGACTTATGCTGAAAAGGAAGCGGTTCTTTGCATCATTTCCTGACTGGGCAAGCTTAAGAGCCTGTTCCAGTTCTTCTGTCTGATGAAGACTTTGTCTTACTGATGAATCTTTGTTAATGAAACAAAGAAGCAACTGCAATGTTCCCCTGCTGTCAATGAATGAAGAAACATCTGCGTTGTAGTAAAGGAAAGATTTTAAATTATTTACCCTGAATGAAATTGTATAACCGTTATCCTGCAGCGAAAGATTTGACAGAATGTTTTCCTTTGAAAATTCTTCTAAGACTATTTCCCTGTCATTTTCGTACACGTTCTTTTTTATGCTCTTTTTCATCCATTCAGAATATCTACTTTCACCCAACGGAGCAAAAAGACCTGTATATTTATTTTCCTTAAGGATATTTACTTCTTCTGTTTTCGAATTAACTGTAATTACGGCATCATATTTACTGCTAAGCTGAGTAATAATACTGTCTTTTGTAATGTACATTTTGCTGTGGTCACTTTCAAGAAGAACAGCAATAAGTGCAATAATAAGTATTAAGCTTGGGAAAATTGATATCCAGGAATTCTGATTTAAAAATTCCAGAAAAGCAACAGAATATCTGTTTGAAACAATCCATTTTTTATTCAGTGCACTTAATGTTCCGTCTAATTCCAGTTCATCAAGACATTCATTGATTTTTACAAGAAGCTCCTTGTTTTGTGGAGATATTCCAAAACACATATCACTTGAGCCAAGCTGTGCATAAGGCTTTATGTTTCCATAACTGTTTTTGTCTACAATGAAAGAACCTACAGGAAAACGCGTAACAACATAATCACATTCGTCTTCCTTTACGGCTTCAAAAGCCTGCTGGTTACTCGCATAAACATAACTGTCATCAAGCAAATCAAATCTTCCAAGAAGTTCCCTTACGTTTCCTTCATTATGATAGGCAATTTTCTTACCATGAAGATCAATAAACGAATGAATTGGTTTAACACCAAAGGCAGCAAATTCACAAAGTTCAACTGCCTGTGTTTTAAGAAGATTTATTTCATCAATATTATTGCTTTTACAGTCACACGAAAGAACTACATCTGCAAGATTTTCATTAACACGTTTGAAGATTGCATCTCTTGTAAGCAGACGTAAATCAAGATTCATCTCGAGTCTGTTTGCAATGATTGTAATCAGTTCAACATCGTAGCCGCAAAGCCTGCCCTTAGGATCATAGAATGAATATGGAAAATAATCTTCATCTGCTACGACAAGAAGCGTTTCCTCAAATTTATTTATCGGAGGTTCTTCTACAACAGGAGAAGGTTTGTAATACTCATTCTTTAAATCAATGATAAAAATAAAGAACAGCATTGCAAATGAAACAACTACAAAGCAAACGAGAGTTATTCTTCTTTTTTTACCAATGATCAGTTTAGTCCTATGCTTCATACATTAATTAAGCTGGTCAAAAACCTCTTTCATATTAATGTATTCTTCTTTTACTACAGAAAAGAGAACATTAATTGCGGCAGGATCCTTTATTTCCCTGCAGCGTAATGGTTCTACAAGAGTTTCTACTGTTTTTGAAAAGTGTGTAAAACCAATGTTGAGTGAATTGCCTTTTAATCTGTGGGCAAATTCAAAAGAATTAGCACCATCATTGGCATCTATGCTTTTTTCAAGATTTTCCATATCGCCTGTATCAAAAAACTTTTTTGAAAAGCGTATAACTCTTTCTTCATTTCCTAACCTGGAAACAATTTCGCTAAAATCGCCACTGATTTTTTCGTAGCATTCCTGTACTGTCATCTCTCTCTCCTTATATCAGTTACCTGCATCAACATCAACGAGCAGTTTGCTTTCATACTCTTCTTTCATACGAACCTGAAGGGTTGGTGCTATGTTATTAAGACATTCTATGAGCACGGGGTTAAACACACCGCATTCATTGTTGTTAATCATTTCTATTGCCTTTTCGTGAGAAAATGCTTTTTTGTAGCATCGTTCACTTGTAAGCGCATCGTAAACATCTGCAATTGAAACTACCTGTGCTTCAATAGGAATCTGTTCTCCGCTAAGCTTGTCCGGATATCCCCTGCCGTCAAAACGTTCGTGATGCCAGCGGCATATGTTGTAAGCCTTTTTTACAAGAGGTTCATTTTTATAAGCAGGATCAGCTTCAAGCATCTGTGCACCAATGATTGTGTGTTTCTTCATCATTGCAAATTCATCATCTGTAAATTTTCCAGGCTTATTGAGTACATCATCCGGAATTGAAACTTTGCCAAGATCATGAAGTGCAGCTGCTCTTGTAATCAAGCTTATATCATTTCTTGAAAAATAGTATTCACTGTCGCTTGAATTAAGTTCTTCGAGGAATATTTTCGTAAGGTTGGAAACATTTGAAATATGAAGGTTGCTTTCCTTGTTACGGAATTCAACTGTATGGCCAAGGATGGAAATCATCATGTCGCTCATACGGTTATTTTCCTTGATTTTATCAATGACCATTCTAGCAAGCTTTTTCTGATTTGCATAAAGCTTTACGGTATTCTGAACACGTTTCTTTACAACAAGACTGTCGAACGGTCTGAAGATATAATCGGAAGCACCAAGTGTATATCCTTTGCGAAGGAATTCGGTTGAATTTTCTGCAGAAATAATAATTACTGGAAGGGTTTTTATCCATCTTCTGTTATTCAATTTTTCAAGAACTTCGAATCCGTCCATTCCTTCCATTGAAATATCAAGAAGAACACATGAGATTTCCTTGCGACGCTTTTCTATAAGATCTAAACCTTCACAACCGTTTTCTGCCTGAATGATATCGAATTCATCCTGCAGGATTTCAGTCAGTAATTCACGATTGTATTGTGAATCATCGACTACCAGTATTAAAGGTTTACGCTGATCTGGATTCTTATCCATAATCTCTCTCCTTCGAGCGTATTTTAATACTCCTTTTAATTATATAGACGTTTATATGATTTGTAAAATTTTATTTAAAGTTAAATTCAGCAGCCGTTTTTATCTATACATAAATTTAGCAACACCGTTTTCGTTTGTCTTATTTAAAAAAACTGTTATAATTGAAATGAGGAGTTAGTTATATGAGTTTGTTTATCAGGAGCTTTATAGCCAAATTAAAATATTATTTCTCTATTCCGGCAGATTACAGAAATTACATTGCAAATAAAAATCTTGAGCGTACATTCATTGCCTTAATTTCTACTCTGGCACTTTCCATAATAGCTCTCCTTGCATTCATAATTCCAAACTTCAATAACCTCGAATCAATAAAACTCCATATAATTTTCATTTCAATTTATATCGCAATCTGTTTATTAGGATTGCTTATGTATCTTCTTATCAAGCGGTTTTTTCTTGACGTACCGTTTCTTAAAGAACTTGCATTCTATTTGACAGCAAGCCTTGGTACGCTGGACTGTCTCTACAGTCTTCAGTCTCAGGGAACCATTTTCAACGCACTCGCAATTTTCATTACGATGGATATTGTTATTTCAATGTGCTTTACGATTCATCCGCTGTACTACATTATATTTGCGTCATTCATTGCAATAAAACTTTCGCCTGTTATTTTCGAACTGTATCACTTTGACGGATTACTCTGCTGTACAATTCTTTTTGGAATACTTGTAGCACTTACCCTTTACAAATGGGCAAATGAAAAACGTCTTTTCCTAAAAGAAATAAACCTCAATTATTACAAGCAGGCACTTCAGAGTGAAGTTGAACGTCAGACAGATGAACTTAAACAGAAGAATGAAAAAATCATTTCCATTCAGAACCACACAATCATAAGCCTTTCGAACCTTGTTGAAAACCGTGACAGCGATACCGGTGAACATGTAAGAAGAACAAGCGCCTATGTTGTAGCACTTGCAAAGAAAGCACGTGATGACGGATTTTACAAAGACACACTTACCGAAAACTTCATTACATATCTTGCAAAGGCAGCTCCAATGCATGACATTGGAAAAATTGTCGTACCAGATGCAATCTTGAAAAAGCCGGGCAAACTTACTGACGAAGAATTTACCGAAATGAAAAAACACGCTTCAGAAGGCGGCCGTATTGTAAAGGAAGTTCTTTCTGCTGCAGAAGAAGAAGAATACGTTCAGATTGCTTCAGACATAGCAACATATCATCATGAAAAATGGGACGGTACCGGTTACCCGCAGAAACTCAAGCTTTACGAAATACCGTTAAGCGCACGAATCATGGCTCTTGCAGATGTATTTGATGCACTTGTTTCACCAAGATGCTATAAGGAACCGTTTACTCCGGAAAAAGCCTTTAACATAATCAAGGAATCTTCGGGAACACATTTTGACCCTATTCTTACTGCAGAGTTTCTTTTAATTAAGGATGAAATCCTTCAGATTATGAACAAATACAACAGCTGAAATTAATTGAGCGATAAATTTTTAAAATCATTTTCCGGCATGTTAAAATTTACGTTGTTGTTAGAAATTGTGCTTGTAATAAAATAGAACTTACGGTCAACTTCAAAAAAGCCTATGCTCTTTTCACCTTCATAAGTTATCGTTGTACATGAATATTCTGCCTGAGTATTTGGTCTTCTTTCAACAATACAGTCTCCGTCAGAATCATTTTTTGAAAAATAAATATAGTTGTCCCTTATGTATAGCTGTGAATATTCAAGCATATAGTCTTTATTGTAACAGCACCATTTTGAAGTAAAGTCAGTATTGTCCTGTTTTACTTTTGAAACATCAATGTCAAACACATGACCGTTTGCAGTAATAATTCTTGTATCACCAATAACTGCAAGAGGAGCCTTCATGCTGTATTCATTATTGTAGTACTGGGAATCACTGACGTATGCCTTTGGTGTAGAAGCATCTGTAAGGACAAAACGCACACCGTAAATATTCTTTGATGCATTTACGCTGTTTGACTGAACGTCACTCAGATAAACTATTACATTTTCACCAGAAAGCTGACAGTAATCTGTTCCCGGCACAACAGTTGACATCTTTGATTCAATGGTTGGGAATCTTACTTCAAGCTTGTCTCCTGATTCGGAAAGAAGATACCAGTATGTAGAAATATTCGGGGCGTCTGTTATTACGGCATATCCAGCGTTAAACGGAATGACATCACGTATATCATTAGCAAACGATGCAAATACTGTTTCCGAAAGCTGACTTGTTTCAATATCGTATCTGTAAATCTCTTTTGCTGTTACAACAAGAAGTGTACCTTCATCAATTTCCTTGAGGAATTTAATCTGTGAACTGAATCTGTGTTCTTCTGTTAAGGAAGTATCGTCTTTTTCCATAGAATAAAGCATGCCTAAATCAGGTTCTTCTGACTTACTGCCGCTCATGTAAAGACGTTCGTTCGAAGCCATGCATGCAGCATTAAATGAAAAGGCTACAGTAGTAACAGGATCTGAGCCTTTATCATTATTATTGCCGTTTTTATTTTTTACAGGCTTATCCTTAAACAGCTTGTAATCAGGATCAACGCTTCTGTCAAACTGAGGACATGCTGTAAATGAAAAAAATGATGAAACAAGGACAAGGCACAATAATATCTTATGTAAAATATTTGTGTTTTTATTCATGCTGATTCCACTTCTCCATTTAGGCTTGTACTAAAATTCTACAGTTTTTGGTGCACCGCCAAAGCTTGCAAATACTGCAGTTGCGTTTTTAAAATAAAGCACCTGTGTATTGCCGTCGTTTTCGTTGTACATTCCGCGTAAGTTTGGATATGCATCAAGCATGTGTTTCTTTGCTTCGATGCGGTCGTCGTTAACAAGTTCTCCGCTTACCCTTAACCATGTACCTGTTGCTCCGTCAAAGCAGCATAATTCAGCTTTTGGATTTACGCCAAGCTGTTTTGAAACAGGCTTTACCTTTCCTGTCTGAATGTATATTTTGTCTTCAAATAAATCTACTGTGCCAAATGGTCTTACGCGCGGCTGGTCTGCTTCTACTGTTGCCAGATAATATGTTCCGCATTTCTTGATGAATTCGTATACTTCCTTCATAGTTACTCCATTTAAAATTATAACACAAATAAACTGCTTTTGGGAATTTGTGCCTGATTTTTTAAGTTTAATTTCATTGTGAAATTGTGTTTTATACAATAAAATGAATGTTATATACAAAATTTTTGAAAGGGTTGCGGCTTAATTATGGAAAAGCTTCACTGGACATGGAAAAAAATCGTCTCTATAGTACTTGGATTTTTGGGAATAGGCACTTTAACTTCATGCTATGGAATGCCGTATATTGATAACCCTGATGAGATGTACGGTTGTCCGCACAATAAGTATTTTGTAAGCGGAACTGTAACAGGAGATA
>JAZUKU010000160.1:0-21549 GCA_045643485.1 Treponema sp.
GGGAGGGCGTATCTGTCTGTATGTTTGTTTTCTGTTACCGCTTGTCGGGCGCGGCCCTTTCAGTTATAGTTTCCTCATGGATATTCGCGCTGAAGACATGAGTGACATTTCTACTGCGGCGGGAACGCTGGTGCTTCAGAATGGCGGTGAGACGTACCGCACTGTGGCAACCGTTGACGTAATTGCGCGCTCGCTTGGGGCAAAGACGGCATCGAGCTTTGTAACGCCGACGGTCATCCAGTTTTCGTATACGGATGAGAACGACCACTATCATTCAGCAATCCGCCGCATCAAGACGCGCGGGGTAAACTTACGGAAGATAGCGCTCATTGATGAGCTGACGCGCCGCATTGAGCACAGACAGCGGAAGGGCGCATCTGCTGATAAGGCAGGCGCGCGGCCGGTTGACGCTGTGCAGATTGAGCACATCCTGAAGCGGATAGACAGCGCGCCGACGTATCCTGTGTGGATCATGCTGCTGATGTCGGGCTTAAGCTCGCTTTGTTTTGCGTTCATGTTCGGCGGTTGTGTGGCTGAGGCGCTTGCTGCGTTCGTCATCGGGCTGCTTTTGCGCGCATTCCTGATTCTGACTTCCCGTTCTCATCCGGGAGATTTCCTTTCGTCGCTTCTTTCGGGCGCGTTCATTTCCATACTGACTGAGCTTGCTTTTGTGGCCGGCCTTGTTCCCGCAACAGAAACAGTGCTGATTGCTGTCCTGATGCAGGTGGTGCCGGGCCTTGCCATTACAAACGCCATCCGCGACATAATTGAGGGTGATCTCGTTTCAGGAAATGCCCGGCTTGTCGAGGCTTTCATGATAGCGGCCGGCCTGTCTGTCGGCTCGGTTCTGGGCCTTGTGCTTTTCGGAAGCGGACTGAGCGCGGGCGCAGGCCTTGAAACTGCAGCCAGGTCTGCTTTCTGGGGCAGCGCCGGAAGCCTTGAAAGCATGATGGGGCCTTCTTTGGGACTCGCTCTTGCATGCGTGTGGGCGGCAGGAGCGTCCGGGTTCAGCGCGTTTTATCTGAATACGAAGCCGACAGACATTATCTGGGGCGCAGTAACCGGCGCCGCAGGATGGCTTGCATTCAGGCTGACCGGCGGAACAGGTGCTGGAGGAAGCGCGGTGTCGTATCTTGCAGGGGCACTCGCTGTCGCCGCCTTCTCTGAAATATTGCGGCTTTTCTGGCATACGCCTGCGACGGTGTTCCTTATTCCGGGATTGCTGCCACTGGTACCGGGCGGCGGCATGTTCAAGACAATGCGCGCGGCGGTGCAAGGGCTTTCATCTGAGGCGCTTTCGCTTCTGTACACAACGCTGCTTGCTGCAGGCGCAATTGCACTTGGAATAGCGCTCGTATCCGGCGTTGTGAAACTCGCCGCCCGCAGGCCTTGAAAGCAAAAAAAAGCCCGCACTCCTGACAGAAGTGCGGGCAACCTGAGGATCTAAAAAACTGATTAACCGATAATCGCTTTTACAAATACTTCTTTTACTTTCTCATCTGCCTTGACGATGAGTCCGTTTACCTTTCCGCCGGTGACTTCAAGCTTTACATCACCGGTGTTTTTCCTGTTGTCGACGACGATGTGATAGGTGACGCCGCGGAAAATACGGATGAACTCAGCCTTCTTGATTGAGGACGGCAGGCGTGGCTCAATTTCAAGGCCTTCGTGTTGTGGGCGCAATCCGCAGATGTACTGGCTGAGTGCAACGAAGTTCCATGCTGCAGTTCCTGTAAGCCAAGAGTTCTTGCCTTCACCAAAGCGGCGGGCTTCTTTTCCGGCAACCATCTGGCCGTAAACGTATGGCTCTGTGCGGTGTACTTCACTTACATCCTCAACCCATGCTGGAGCAATCTTCTTATAGTGCTCGAATGCTTCATCCGGGCGGCCGTTGATGGCTTCGCCGATGATGACCCACGGATTATTGTGGCAGAAGATACCACCGTTTTCCTTGTATCCAGGCGGGTAAGAAGAAACTTCTCCAAGTTCAATGTGATACTTTGAATATGGAGGATCAAGAATTACAATACCGTATTTTGTATCAAGATGTTTCTTTACGCTGTCCAGAGCTTTTGCAGGTAAGCCTTCCTTAGCACCAATCTGTGCCATTGCACCAAAGCCCTGTGATTCAATAAAGATTTTTCCGTCTTCGCATTCGTGGCTTCCAATCTTCTGACCAAAGTCATCGTATGCGCGGATGTACCACTGACCGTCCCATCCTGCTTTACAGATTACAGCTTCCATTTCCTTTGCTGCTTTTTCTGCTTTCTTTGCTTCATCTTCTTCACCCATAAGGCGGCACATTGCAGCATAGTCTGGTGTTACGTAAACAAACATTTCTGCAATCATTACTGATTCAGCATTTTTTCCTTCCTTGTTTGTACATGTCTGGAAAGAATCGTTAGGGTCTTTTGAGAAGCAGTTGAGGTTAAGACAGTCGTTCCAGTCAGCACGGCCGATAAGCGGTAACTTGTGCGGACCCTTGTGATTGATTATGTAATTGTAAGAACGCTTAAGGTGTTCATACATTGTAGCTTTATTTGTTTCACTGTTGTCAAACGGAACGTCTACCTTTAAGAAGTCAACGTCACCTGTTTCGCGGATGTAGTTTCCTACACCAAGAACAAGCCATAACGGATCATCGTTGAAGTTAGAACCAATGTCTGCATTACCGCGTTTTGTCAAAGGCTGGAACTGGTGGTAAGCAGAACCGTCTTCAAACTGAGTTGCAGCAACATCATAAAGTCTTTCGCGGATACGGCGCTGCGGTAACTGATGAGCTGCACCAAGCATATCCTGAGAAGTATCCCTGAAGCCAAGACCACGACCGATTCCGCTTTCAAAGTAAGAAGCTGAACGTGCAAAGTTATAAGTAACAACACACTGGTACTGATTCCACAATGCCATGCGGTCAAGCTTTTCATCATTTGTCTTAAGTGTAAAGTGACTTAATATTTCATCCCAGAAAATACGGAGTTCATCGAATGCAGTCTTTACCTGTGCAGGAGTAGCAAACTTAGCCTGAAGTGCATAAGCTTTTTCCTTATTGATAATTCCGCTTGCTTCGTTTGTGCGAAGAAGTTTCTTTTCTACTTTAGAAGCAGGAATGAATTTCTTGTCTTCATCATTTTCAACATAGCCTAAGATGAAGATGTATGTCTTTGATGCACCTGGTTTAAGAGTGCAGTTCAATCTGTGAGAAGCAATCGGTGACCATCCGTCTGCAACAGAATTGCCGCTCTTTCCAGCAATTACTGTATCCGGACAGTCGAGGCTGTTGTGAAGACCAAGGAATGTTTCGCGGTCAGAATCAAATCCATTGATTGCAGCATTTACTGAATAGAATGAATAATGATTGCGGCGTTCGCGGTATTCTGTCTTGTGATAGATTGTGCTTCCTTCAATTTCAACTTCACCAGTAGAGAAGTTTCTCTGGAAGTTAGTGCAGTCATCCTGTGCGTTGTAAAGACACCATTCTACAAATGAAACAAGGGAAATCTTTTTGTCTTTCTTGCTGTTGTTCTTTAAAGTAATCATCTGTACTTCACAGTTTTCGCCGTTTGGTACCATGTAAAGAACATCTGCTGCAAGTGCATTCTTTGAAGAAGAAATCATTGTGTAGCCAAAACCGTGACGGCATTCGTAACGGTCAAGCGCAGTCTTCATCGGTTTAAAGCCAGGATTCCAGATAGATTTGCCGTCTTTAATATAGAAATATCTTCCGTTTGAATCGAGCGGAATGTCATTGTAGCGGTAACGTGTAATGCGTCTTAAGCGGGCATCAGTATAAAAAGAATAACCGCCTGATGTGTTGGAAATGAGTGAAAAGAATTTTTCATTTCCAAGATAGTTAATCCATGGATAAGGAGTAAGCGGTTCTGTAATAACATATTCACGGGTCTTGTCGTCGAAATGTCCGAATTTCATTTGTACCTCCAGGTATTCCCTCAGTAAAAGGCAAAAGAGGGATCTTTTATAAATCGAATATAACATAAAGATAAAACTATGTAAAGGCAACCGGTTGCTTTTCTAAAAAGTATCACTTTAGGGGAATTCTTCTAAGGTAAAAACCTCTATACTAGTATGTAAGTTTTGATGTAGAATACATTCAGGTTTTACCAAAAACTGTTAAGGTCAGCCTTATATTTCTGAATGAAATGATTTAGAATTAATGAAAAGGAAAATAATATGATAAAAATCAGCAGCATTGACGGAAAAAACACAATTGATTTTTTCTGTGAAGAAGATGAGTTTTCAGGCGTAAAGAAAATTGCAGATAAAGTAAGAAAAGACGTTCAGCTTGTTACGGGAACACTTCCGCTCATTAAGCAGACTCTTGCGGAATGCGGTGAATACGCAGTTGTTTTTGGAACAGTTCCTAAGTCCGGAAAATTCAGCCTGCTTGCACAAAAGGCAGGAATTAATGTTGAAGAGCTTTGTGCAAAAAGGGAAGCATATTGTTTTAAAATCGTTGATTCCATTTTCGAAGAAAAAAACATTAAGTCAGCAATTGTTATTGCCGGTTCGGATAAGCGCGGTACAATTTACGGTTTGTTCCATCTGTCTGAACTTCTTGGAGTTTCTCCGCTTGTTGACTGGTGCAATGTTCTGCCAGTTAAAAAAGAATGTGTAGAACTTTCTGAAAAAGATAATTTTGATTCCAAGGAACCTTCTGTTCGTTTCCGTGGATTTTTCATTAATGACGAGTGGCCTGCATTCGGTAACTGGTGTACAAAAAATTTTGGCGGCGTAAATGCAAAAATGTATGAGCATGTATTTGAGCTTCTTCTTCGCCTTAAGGGAAATTATTTGTGGCCTGCAATGTGGGCTTCACGCTTCAGTGATGATGGTCCCGGAATTTTAAATGCTGAACTTGCAGATGAACTTGGTGTAGTAATGGGAGCTTCTCATCATGAGCCATGCTGCCGTGCCGGTGAAGAATACAAATATCTTCGCGGAAAAAATTCTGTATACGGTGATGCATGGAATTTCCGTTCGAACAGGGAAGGCATTACAAAGTTCTGGGAAGACGGATTAAAGCGTAACGGTAAATTTGAAAATGTAATTACAGTTGGAATGCGCGGTGAAGCAGATACAGCTATTCTTGGAAAGAACGCAACTTTAAAAGACAACATAGATCTTTTGCGTGACGTACTTAAGACACAGAATGAATTAATCCGTAAATATGTAAATGAAGATGAGCAGAAAGTTCCAAGAATGCTTGCTCTTTACAAGGAAGTTGAACCTTATTTCTACGGTGACAAAAAGACTAAAGGCTTAATGAATGACGCAGAACTTGAAGGCGTTACGCTTATGCTCTGCGATGACAATCACGGAAACCTTCGTACAGTTCCTACAGAAAAAATGCGCAGTCACAAAGGCGGCTACGGTATGTACTATCACTTTGACTATCACGGTTCGCCTTACAGCTATGAATGGTTCAACACAACTCATCTTGCTAAAGTTAAGGAACAGATGAGTGCTGCTTACGATTTTGGCATAAGGGATCTGTGGATTGTTAACGTAGGCGATATTGCTACAACAGAATTTCCTCTTTCGTATTTCCTTGACCTTGCTTACGATTATGAAAAATTCAGTGCAGAAGAATTTACTGTTGCTGAATATACACGGAAATGGGTTGATCGTCAGTTTGCATTGCTTACGGATGAGCAGAAAAAACGCATTGAAAAAATAATTGACGGTTACACAAAAATATCTCATAAGCGAAGGACAGAAGCTTTGCAGCCGGATACATATCACGCAGAAAACTTTGGCGAAGCAGATGAACTTTTGTGCAAAGCTCAGAAGATAATCAACGAATGCATTGAACTTAAGCCGCAGATTCCAGCAGAAGTTCAGGAAGTATTTTTCCAGCAGGTATATATGCCGGCAGTTGGCAACATGAATGTAGTAAAGATGCAGCTGCTTCAGGGAAAGAACCGCTGGTATGCGTCAAAAGGCATTTATGCTGCAAACAAATATCCTGCTTTAATAAAGGAATGCCTTGATTTTGACAAGGCGCTTGTTGAAGAAGAAGACAGGATTGCAGACGGACGATGGTATGCAGAAGGCTGGTCAGAGCATTTTGGCTTTACGCACTGGAATGAAGAAGAAAACATGTATCCGCAGTATGTAACTCTTGCAGGAACAAGAAAGCCTCGTCTTATCGCATGGGTAAGCGGTACTGAAAATACATCAAGCGGACTCGACTGGAACAGAAGGCCTTTGTTCGTAAATGCGTTTAAGAATCAGCTTGTTGAAAAAACAGTAATCAATCTTGCGTCTGGCGGCGAACACTGTGTTCCATTTAAAATCGAATGTGACAAAAATTGGTTAAGCTTTAACGTAACGGAAGGAACTGTAACAGGCACTGAAATATTCAGACTGGAAATATCTGTTGACCGCAGTCTTCTTGCAAAAGACAGTGATGCAAACGCAAATATCAAAATCTTTAACAACGACAGAAGGGCGGGCGGTGTTTTGATTCCGGTAATCGTTAATGCAAAAGCTCCTCGTGTTGATTTCCCAAAGAATACTTTTGTTCAGACAGATTATTATGTTTCAATCGAAGCAGAACATTTCATTGCTAAGGAAACAGGCGGTGACGGTTCTGAATTCAGGGTACTTGAAAATTACGGAAAGACACTTGGTGCAGTAAAAGCATTCCCTGTAATCAACTCATATCCAAAGGCAAAGGATGCTCCGTTTGTAGAATATGATTTTGTTCTTGAACAGGGTGGTGTAATGAGCCTGGACTTCTTTATGAATCCGTCTAATCCTGCTTACAAGGATATGAAGCTTGCATTTGTTGCAGAAGTTAACGGACAGAAAATATTAAAGGATGCAGTAGATTCCAAAAAGTTTGCAGTAGGCGACAATCAGGAACCGTGGGGAACAGACGTTACAAACAACATCCGCGTAAGTACTGTTTATGCTGACTGCAAGGCCGGACTCAATAAGCTCAGGCTTTATCCTGTAACGCCAAATGTTGTTCTTGAAAAGATTGTAATTCATTCAGCAGAAGTTACAATGCCTTATTCATACCTTGGTGCTCCGGAAACTTATTTCGTTAAGTAAAAAAACGCTGCCTTGCTCAAGTTCAAGTGCAGTGTGGCTTTACTCAAGCACAAGGTCTACAAGAGTTGCATCCGTTATCTTAACAAGGTCATTCGGATTAAGTATTATCTGTCCTCCGCGTACACCTGCAGAAATGTAAATCTTGTCGTAAAGGATTGCAGTTTCGTCAATGAACGTGCGGTACTGCTTTCTCATTCCTATTGGAGAACAGCCGCCTCTTATGTAACCCGTAAGCTGAAGAAGTTCTTCCGGTTTAACTGGATTGACTTCTTTTGCACCACAGGCGTTTCGTGCTTTCTTTAAGTTTATTTCGTGCGGGGCGCTCTGACAGAAAACAACAATCTCCTTTGTTTCGGTACGCATTACTATTGTCTTAAAGCATGCTTCCGGATCAATGCTCAGTTTTTCGGCAATACGTTCTCCTGCACCACGGCTTAATTCGTGTTCGCCGTCGTCATCATATTCTTCTGTTTCGAAAGGAATCTTAGCTGTTTCAAGAATGCGCATTGCGTTTGTTTTCTTCATTTTGTTCTCCATCTTTTTTACTGCAGTTTTTGGGCAAAAAAAAAGTCCTGTCTTTCAACAGGACTAATTTACCTAATCACAATTTATTTTGCAACAGAAGTATTTGTTACGTAACTTCCTGATTTGCTGAACAAGTCGATTGTTTCAATGCGGCCTTTCCAGTATTCAGCTTCTGCCTTTGTTGTATAAGGTCCAACCCTTACACGGTAGAAGAGTTTGTCAGCCGAATCCTTGTATGTAAATACTTCGCACTGTACGCCGTTTGAATCAAGAACAGCTCTTGCTTCGTCTGCATTTTTCTTTGTTGAATAAGAAGCTGCCTGTACCCAGAACTGATCCGGTTTCTTAGGAGCTGGAGCTGCTTTCTTAGCAGGTTCTGCCTTTTTTGCAGGAGCTGCTTTTTTAGCTGGTGCTGCTTCTGCTTTTTTAGCAGGCTTTGCAGTTTCCTTAACAGCTGCTTTTGGTGCTTCCTTAGCTTTAACTGCAGCAGTTTCTTCAATTGCTGCCTTTGCAACTTCATTGTTTGCAGTAACAGCAGGATATGAAGATTTCAATGTATTCAAATCGATTGTTGTAACACCTGTAACTTCAGTGCCGTTTGTGCTTATAACATTTGTTGGACCGCTTGCAATAACTGTAAGTGTTCCTGCCTGTGTATAAGACTGGATGTTATCCTTACCGTTGTAGCCTTCCTGAGAATCAGATAAAACCAAGGCATCTGCAGCCGGAGCAACAGTTTCCTGTACAGGAACAGGCTTGATTTCTTCCGGAACAACAGTCTTTGCCTTTAAGCTGCCCTGTGAAAAAGAGTCTGAAGGTAATTCCGGAGCTGCTGCATACCAGTAATCGTTATTCTTAAGAGCTTCTGCAGTATTTTCATTCTTTACATTTTTTGCAGAAAGAAGAACTGCTGAACCAATTACAACGAATAAGAATATTCCTGAAGCGATGACAATCCAAAGTGTTTTTTTCTGATCCATAATATATCCCCTGCCGGCATAGTCTTTTCCAAAGCCGGTATTTCCATACTCTTCTAATATCGGCATCTGAAAATTTTTGTTTAGGGAAAAACACGTTTTTTTGTTATTAAAGTCTTTTTTCTTCAAACTGACGTTTTGAGGCTAAAAATGAGTTTTTATTGCTAACCGCAGATTGTAGCGGAAATCAGTGGAATTCACCCCATGATTTGCCGTATTCAATGCTTACCCTTAGCGGAATGTTAAGCTTTACGGCATTTTCCATTTTCTGCTGAATTATGGCAATTGTTTCCTTGATTGTGTTTTCATCGTCAGGACATTCAAAAATGAGCTCGTCATGTACCTGTAAAAGCATTTTTGCCCTGCTGCCTTTTTCTTCAAGCGCTGCCTGTACGTCAATCATTGCTTTTTTTACGATGTCTGCAGCTGACCCCTGGATTGGTGTGTTAAGTGCAATTCGTTCCGCTCCAGCCTGTTCCATTTTGTTCCTGCTGTTGATCGAAGGAATGTATCTTCTGCGGCCCATGATTGTTTCCGTGTAGCCGTTCTTTTTTGCGCCTTCAATAGTCTGTTCGCGGAATCTGTTTATTCCCGCATAAGTTGCAAAATATGCATCGATGAAATTTTTTGCTTCACTGCGGCTTATTCCTAAATCTTTTGCCAGAGAGAATGCACCCATTCCGTACATGATGCCAAAGTTTATTGTCTTTGCAGTACGGCGCATCTGTGGCGTAACGTCTTCAGGCTTTACCTTATACAGAAGGGCTGCAGTTGATTTGTGAACGTCTACACCTTCGTTGAATGCCCTGCACATGTTTTCGTCACCGCTTAAATGCGAAAGAACAACAAGCTCAATCTGTGCGTAATCTGCAGAAATGAGTACTGTTCCGGGAACTGCAGTAAATGCTGAACGGATGCGTCTTCCGTTTTCATCGCGTACCGGAATGTTCTGAAGGTTAGGGTCTCTGCTTGAAAGACGGCCTGTTGCGGTTCCAGTCTGCATGAATGATGTATGGATGCGGCTGTTTGCGTCTGTAAGTTCAGGAAGTGCTTCTACGTAAGTGCTCTGCAGCTTTGTGTATGAACGGTATTCAAGTATCTTCTTAGGAACAGGATCCCATATTGCAAGTTCTTCAAGGACTGCAGTGTCTGTTGAGTAACCTGTCTTTGTCTTCTTTCCCGGAGTAAGCTTTCTTTCTTCAAACAATACCTGCTGAAGCTGTTTTGTCGAAGCTATGTTGAACTCGTGTCCAACTTCGTCATATATTTCTTGTTCCTTGTCTTTAATTTCTTTGCTAAGTTCAACCTGATATTCTGCAAGTGCGTTTTTATCAAGATGAATGCCTGTAATTTCCATCTGCGTTAAGATTGGAAGAACCTTCATTTCCATGCTGTAGAAAAGTTCGTGAAGGTTTTCGTCTTCAATCTGCTGCTTGAACTTAAGGTAAAGCTGCCACGTAAAGTCTGAATCTTCTGCACCATATTCGTAAGCTTTTTCAAGAGGAACATCTGCAAACGTCTGACCTTTTTCAACAATGTCATTGTATTCAATTCCGGCTAAGCCTAATTTTGTTTCGCCTAAATATTCAAGACTGTACGGAGATTTGCCAAGAGCTTCCGGATTTAAAAGCCATGCTGCTATCATTGTGTCAAATATTTTACAGCAGATTTTTCCGGTAATGCCGTTAGTGTGAATTACTTCAAGGTCGAATTTGCCGTTGTGCATTACGACAGTTACGTCGCTGCAGCAGAAAAGGCGTTCAAGCTGAGCAATGCTCTTCTTTTTTTCAATGCATTCCGGTGCAAACATTCCGCCCGGTAAAATTACTGGTACGTAAATTGCTTCACCTGTTTTGCAGCAAAGACTGAATCCCACAAGATTTGCAGTATGTGTGTTAAGACCGTCTGTTTCCGTATCGAATGCAACAGTTTTGTCACCTGAAGAAAGTATTGAGTCAACAAAAGCTTCAAGTTCTACAGCGTTTGTGCATGCCCTGTACAGGCCTTTGTTTTTCTTTACCTGCGATGGAGAAAAATCATCGTTCTGTTTGCTGACAGCAGCTGTGTCTGCGGAAGCTGTTGCGTTGTCTGCCTGACCGTCATCTGTATCTGAAAGACTGCATGCATTTCCCGAACCGCCGTTTTCTACTGCGAGTGACGCAAACTGTTTTGCAATTGCAAATGCACCGTATTCCTTAAGAAGTTTAGCACCTTCTGCAAAATTCAGGTTGCATGTAGTACAATCATCAAATTTAAATTCAACAGGAACATCGTAGCGAAGTTCGATAAGTTTTTTTGAAAAGAAAGCATTTTCCCTGTCATTGCGTATTTTGTCACCAAGAGCGCCTTTGATTTCATCAGCGTGTTCGTAAATGCCTTCAAGAGTTCCGTACTGTGTCAGAAGTTTTACAGCAGTCTTGTCTCCAACGCCTTTTACTCCCGGAACGTTGTCTGCAGCATCACCAGTTAACGAAAGCATATCAAGCATCTTTTCAGGAGGAACACCCCATTCAGCAAGAACACCGTCTGCATTGCATGTTTCCCAACCGCCGCTTGACTTGTCCGGTTTCATCATAAAACAAGTGTCCGTTACAAGCTGCATAAGGTCCTTGTCTCCGCTTAAGATGCGGCAGTTAATTTTCTTTTCTTCACACTTTCTGGCAAACGTTGCAATTACGTCATCTGCTTCAAAACCGTCAACTCTTAAAACAGGAATGCCAAGTGCGTTAAGAACGTTTTCAATCCACGGAACCTGTGCGTGAAGGTCATCTGGAGTCTTCTGGCGGGTAGCCTTGTATTCCTTGTACATCATGTGGCGGAATGTCGGCGTGCGTGAATCAAATGCAGCTGCAACATAGCGCGGCTTGTATTTGCTGAGCAATGAAAGGAAATTCTTGAAGAAAATGACGAGTGCGCTTATGTTTTCGCCTTTTGTATTTGTAAGCGGATGTGAAAACAGTGCAAAGTATGCGCGGTAAATCAATCCGTAGGAATCAAGAATATAAACTGTATTGTCGTTGAATAATTCATTCTGATTAGTGTCTGCCATATAATTAAGTTTATTATTTGTTGGGGCAAAAATCAACTTATGGAGTGGAGCCTGAAGCAGTGGTGAAGTATTGCTGTATTTGCCGGAAGAAAAACGTATTTCCAAATAAAAAAGGCGTCCTGTTGACAGGAAAAAATCCCTGTAACAAAAACGCCTTCTTTTACATTACTGATGTACGTTAGTAATAACGTTAAGCATCAATATGGATGATGTTACCGTAAGTATTTGAACCCTGCTTAGCGTAAACAGACTTGATGTTGCGGTAAGGATTCTTCATGTTCGTCATCTGCTGCTTTATGTCAGAAATGCGTGTGCGTAAAAGTTCGCGGTTCTTTTCGTTCTGAGCAAGAACTTTTGACTGTAAGTCGCTTAAGTCTTTCTGCAAAAGCTCAACAGGTACGGCGTCTGCAGGATTGTAAGAAGCTGCTTTGGAAGAAGAGTAGAGGTTCTGCATAGGAACAATTACTTTCTGGAGGGAACTTATTCCTGCTACAATCTGTGCTTCAAGTTCACTGTGAGCCATTAATGCTTCAGGATCAGCATCTTCTGCACAGATATTGCTTTCCTGCTTTTCAAGAACTGTAAGGTATTCCCTGAATTTATTCCTCTGCTGTTCAAGAAGACTGCGGAATCTCTTTAAGATTGCAACTCTTTCGTCAAGTTCTTCCTTGCTAAGTTTTGCTTCCATATTAACCTCCCGTTACCGGTATTACTCATCCCATTATGTTAAGTGCAGGCCTGTCTTCTGCTGAATTCTTTCCTGCATTTGCGTTACTGTTTGCAGCAGTTACCCACGAATCGTGAAGCTGACTGAGCATATCCAGAATGAATGAAATCTTTTTCTTGTCATGTGAAATTGTTGCGCTAACAAGTTCCTTGTTGAAGTATACGTAAAGGGCCATAAGGTTCTTTGCAATTTCACCGCCGTTATCCATATCAAGACTTACCTGAAGCTCCATAATTATGTCTTCAACTTTCTGCATTGCGTTTCCAAAGTTTTCAATCTGAGAAGGTACAATCTTGCCGTCATCATCTATTAAATCGCGGGCATATTCCAGTTTGCTTACTGCAGCTTCATAAAGCATAACTACCAGTTTGCCCTGACTTGCTGTTGTAACACTTGCTTTTTTGTATGCATTGTAGCCGTTTGAATATCCTGTCATGTTTCCTCTATATAAATAAGTGGTAAAATAAACAAAATACACCCTTTTAAACTGTATAAGGGTACATTTCTACATCAAATATCGGAATCTGAAACAAAATAATTAGAAATTTATCGACATAAGGCGTTTTTTTCCTTATATTATAGATTATGAGTGAAGAAAACAAAAAAAATGACAACGAAAACAAAAGCAATGATCCTTACGATTTCTTTAAGCTTTCTATAGATAATGATGATGACAAGAAAGATCACAAAGGCAAGAATCCTAAGAAAAAATTTCATTTTCTGGGATTTTTACTGATAATCGCAGTTATTCTTGTTGTTTTTAATCTTCTCGGATCAAATAAATCTCAGGGACTGATAGATTATTCTGAATTCAAAAAACTTATTGAAAACGGAACTATTGTCCGTGTTGAAATAAGTGATAATCTGTTTATTGGAAAAAGCATCAATGCAATCAATTATTCACAGCCTGCTGCACCCGGAATATTTTCTTATTTCAAGCCGGAACAGGAAATAGCAGGTGAGTACAGGACAACAGCTGTCCTTACTGAAAGTTTCCTTGAGCTTCTTGATTCACGCGGTGTTGCTTATAAATTTGTAGAAAAGTCAAACAGCATTCTTCCATGGCTTTTAGTCAATATTATCATTCCGTTTGGATTCATTACGCTTTTATATTTCCTTCTTTTCAGAAAGATGGGCGGCGGCGGTATGGGAGGAATGGGTTCTCTCTTTGGTAACGGCGGTGGTCGTGCAAAGGCAGTTGATGAAGGCAAGGTAAAGACCCGCTTTTCTGATGTAGCCGGTGTTGAAGAAGCAAAGGAAGAACTTGTTGAAGTAGTAGATTTTCTTAAGGAACCAAAAAAATATACAGACATTGGCGGTAAGATTCCAAAGGGTGTACTTTTAGTTGGACCTCCTGGAACAGGTAAAACTCTTCTTGCTCGTGCAGTCGCAGGTGAAGCAGGAGTTCCGTTCTTCCGTATCAGCGGTTCTGATTTCGTAGAAATGTTTGTCGGAGTTGGTGCTTCTCGTGTACGCGATTTGTTCCGTACAGCAAGGGAAAAAGCTCCTTGTATTATCTTTATTGATGAACTTGATGCAATCGGTAAGAGCCGTATGAATAATTTAGGCGGAAACGATGAACGCGAACAGACACTCAACCAGCTGCTCGTAGAAATGGACGGTTTCGATAACGAAAAAGGCCTCATCGTACTTGCAGCTACTAACCGTGCAGACATACTCGATCCGGCTTTGCTCAGACCAGGTCGCTTTGACAGACAGGTACCGGTTGAACGCCCTGACGTTAAGGGACGAGAAGAAATATTACGCATTCACGCAAAGAACGTTAAGCTTGAAGACGACGTAGACTTTGATTCAATTGCACACGGAACAAGCGGTTTTGCAGGAGCTGATCTTGCAAACGTTGTTAACGAAGCCGCACTTCTTGCAGTTAGAAACGGACGCAAGAAAGTAACGATGGAAGACTTTAACGAAGCAATTGATAAGGTAAGCATCGGCTTAAAGAAAAAGACAAAGCGCGAAAACGAAAAGGAACGTGCACTTGTTGCCTTCCACGAAACAGGACATGCACTTATGGGAGCATTTACTCCGGACTATCCTCCTGTTAACAAAATAACTGTTATTCCACGCTCACACGGTGTAGGCGGATTTACGCAGTACCGCGAAAGGGAAGAGCGCAACTTTATGACACGCCGTGACATGATTAACGAAATAGACAGCCTTCTTGGCGGACGTGCTGCAGAACAGATTATGCTCGGCGAAATTTCTACTGGTGCTGCAAACGACATTTCACGCGCAACAGAAATCATCAAGAGTATGATTACTGAATACGGTATGTCTGACCGCTTCAAGAACATGACTTTGGGTAAGGGCGGAAGAGGTTACAACGGTCCTCAGGAACCGGAGCTTGTACGCGAATTCAGTGAAGATACCCAGAAGTATATTGATGAAGAAATTGCACGCTTAATGGATGAGCGTTACGAATATGTACTTGCAACTCTTTCTAAGCACAAGACTCTTCTTGAATATATTGCAAAGCGCCTGCTTGAAATTGAAACAATGGAAGGCAAGGAATTCTATGAAATCATAAAGGCAGAAGACCATTGCGCTAAGCTCGAAGCAGAAGCCGGTGCTAAAAAGGAAGAACTTCCAGCTCCAGCCGCAGTTGATTCAGCTGAAACTCCAAAAGAAGAAAAGCCTAAGAAGCCTCGTGCTAAAAAAACAGCTGCAGCTGACACAAAGAAGCCTGCTGCAAAGAAAACTTCCGTAAAGAAGACAACAAAAGCCAAAAAATGAATCTGCAGATAATAAGGGCTGTCTTTTAAGGCAGCCTTTTTTTGTCTGAAAATCTGTTAATAATTTCACACTAAACCGTAAAAAACGCCAGGAATTTGCATTTTACTGTATAGAAAAGAATTATTTTTCTAAATTTGTTGAACAAATACTGTAAATTCAGTAAATTATCAGTAATAAACTTTTTGATTTACAGGAGTAATAACTATTATGGTTAAAGTTGCTATTAATGGTTTCGGCCGTATTGGTCGTCTCGCTTTCCGTCAGATGTTTGCTGCTGACGGTTATGAAATTGTTGCTATCAACGATCTTACAAAACCTTCTATGCTCGCTCACCTTCTTAAATATGATACAGCACAGGGTGGTTACTGTGGTAGAATCGGTGAAAACCTCCACACTGTAACAGCTGATGATGATGCTGGTACAATCACAGTTGATGGAAAAACACTCAAGATCTATGCAGAAAAAGAAGCTAAGAACTGTCCTTGGGGTGAACTCAAAGTTGACGTTGTTCTCGAATGTACAGGTTTCTACTGCAAGAAAGAACTTGCTCAGCAGCACATTGATGCTGGTGCACGCAAAGTAGTTATTTCAGCTCCAGCTGGAAACGATCTTCCAACAATCGTTTACAATGTAAACCACACAACATTAACAAAAGAAGACAATATCATTTCTGCAGCTTCTTGTACAACAAACTGTCTCGCACCAATGGCAAAAGCTCTTAACGATTTCGCTCCAATCCAGTCAGGTATCATGTCTACAATCCATGCATACACTGGTGACCAGATGATCCTCGACGGCCCACACCGCAAGGGTGACCTCCGCCGCGCTCGTGCTGGTGCTGCTAACATCGTTCCTAACTCAACAGGTGCTGCAAAGGCTATCGGTCTTGTAATTCCTGAATTAAACGGAAAACTCATTGGTTCAGCTCAGCGTGTTCCAACACCAACTGGCTCAACAACAATGTTATTCGCAGTTGTAAAGGGTAAGGACATTACTAAGGAAGCTATCAATGCTGCAATGAAAGCTGCTGCAACAGAATCATTCGGTTACAATGAAGAACAGATCGTATCTTCAGACATCATCGGTATGCGCTTCGGTTCACTCTTCGATGCAACACAGACAATGGTTTCTAAGATTGATGATGACCTCTATGAAGTAGAAGTTGTTTCTTGGTACGACAATGAAAACAGCTACACATCACAGATGGTTAGAACAATTAAGTACTTCAGCGAAAACTGCTAATATAAGTATTAATTGCTAATACAACGCTCGGTGTAATAAACCGGGCGTTTTCTTTTTTAAACAAGAAGTACTTAATTGTTCTTTCATATTGAACTGGTCGGTGTTTCTTCGGCACACCTCCCGCACGGCTGTACGCACTTGCTATAGCCGTGGGTTAGAACTATTAAATACTTCTCAGAAAATTGCTAATTAAGTAATTTCTAGGTAAAAGCACCTGTTTCATAGCAGGTGCTTTTTTTGTTTTAAATCAAGAAGTATTTAATAGTTCTTTCATATTGAACTGGTCGGTGTTTCTTCGGCACACCTCCCGCACGGCTGTACGCACCTGCTACAGCCGTGGGTTAGAACAATTAAATACTTCTCTGATGCCAAGTGCGCAGAATGCGCACTAGATAATAATTTCAAATTACGCAAACGACACGAAGTGTCGTAAAACTGCTAATTAGTTTTTAGTTAATATGAAGGCACTTGGGTATCCAGGTGCCTTTTTTGTTTTAAAATAAGAAATATTTGATTGTTCTTTCATATTGAACTGGTCGGTTGTTTCTTCGAAAAACCTCCCGCACGGCTGTACGCACTTGCTACAGCCGTGGGTAAGAACAATTAATTACTTAACCCCCAAACAAAAACCGGCTGTCGAACGGCAGCCGGCCTGTGATTTAAGGTGCAGTTCGAAAGAACTGTCACCTTGAAATTGATTTGACACGCGATGTAGAGCAGCGTCGTGATTATAGTGTGTTACCCGGCGGACGAAGTACGTCCGGGTAATTATGGTTGCGGATTAGTATCATTTCAGGTTACAATATACGAATGAAACGCATCGCAATAATAACAGGCGCCTCGAGTGGAATGGGACGCCAGTACGCAAAGACAATTAAAGATAACATCGAATTTGATGAACTGTGGGTTATAGCAAGAAGAACTGACCGTCTTGAAGAACTTAAGAAAGAACTTGATTTTCCCGTAAAGACAATATCACTCGACCTTTCAGAAAAAGAAAGTTACGCCGTATTCCAGAAAAGCCTTGAAGAAGAAAAAGCTGCAGACAATGAATTTTCAGTAACAATGCTCATGAACTGCAGCGGTTACGGAAAATTCGGACACGTAAATGATTATGAATATGACGTATACCTTAACATGATAAATTTAAACTGCTCTGCACTTACATCATTGTGCCGCATAACAATTCCGTATATGAAAAAAGGTGCATGCATCGTAAACATTTCATCACTTGCATCATTCCAGCCGACTCCTTACATGAACGTATACAGCGCAACAAAAGCATACGTTCAGTCATTCAGCCGCGCACTTGCAAAGGAATTAAAGCGCTTTGGCATACAGGTGCTGACAGTCTGCCCTTACTGGACAAAATCAGAATTCTTCAACAGGGCAATTGATAACACAAAGGAACCTGTAGTAAAGAAATACGTGGCAATGTATACAGTAGACCAGATTGTCAACAAAACATGGAAAGATCTGCGTAAGAAAAAGGAACTTTGCATTCCAGGCTTTATTGCAAGAGCTCAGGTGCGTCTTGTTAAATTCCTGCCGGTTTCATTTGTCATGAAGACATGGATGAAACAGCAGAAATTAAAATAAGGAATTATTTCTTTTTAAGAATTACAAATGTAATGTCATCAGTCAAGGCTTCGCCCTGAACAAAATTTGTAAGGTCCTTTACAATAGACTTTACCTGTTCTTCAACCGGTTCATTTATGTGAGCCTGTACTGATTCAAGAAGGCGTCCCTTGCCAAAGTTTTCACCGTTCTCATTAATGCATTCCGTAATTCCGTCTGTGTAAAGAATTATTTCATCATTTGATTCAAACTCAAGTTTTTCAGTAACATATTTTACAGGATAATCTGAAAGACCAATAACGCCGTATCTTTCTTCAAGACTGTTTGTAAAGAAGTCAGAAGTATTTGTTTTATGAGAATAGACAATTGGAAGCGGATGACCGGCACTTACAAATTCAAGTTCGCGGCTGTTCTTGATGCGAAGAAGAATTCCCGTAAGATAATTTTCAATAGGGCCTTTGCATTCGATGAATTTGTCGTTTATGCTCATAAGAATATCTTCGAGATTTGAGTCAGGTGAAGAAGTTACATCCTGCTGAATTATGTTCTTGGCAAGCATTGTAATAAGTCCTGCAGAAAGACCGTGTCCTGAAATGTCAAAGATACCGATTCCGTTAAGCAAATCGTCTTTCTTGTAAAAGTCGTAAAGGTCTCCCGAAACGCCTTCTGATGCCTGTGTGTAAAAGCCTACGTTCCAGCTGTCTGAAGGAGGAACTTCTGCAGAGAGGAAGCTTGACTGTACCTGGGAAGCAAGTTCAATTTCATCAAACAGAATCTTTTCCCTCTGTTCAGATTCCATTTTTTCACGAAGTTCAATCTTTTTTGATCTCCATAAGAGAAGATTGATTATTCCAAGAATCAGTCCAATAAGGATAATGTTAAGGTAATGAACTGTGTATGCATCGCCTGAAGTATAGAATTTATTTATCGTAGCAATTGTTGAAACAAGAATAAGCGGACAGTAAACAATAGGCTTTAAGTCAACAAGAACTGTTGCGCCCATGGAAATTGCAACAAATACAAGAATACAGTTGATGTTATCCGGTGTAGAATAAATGTCGTAAAGGTTCAGCAGCAAAAGTATAACGCAGACAACATATGTAGGAATATTTCTTGCACGTCCTCCAAGAGAAGGATTGTTCTTTAAGATACGTATCCAGAAATAACAGATGAAGTTTGAAATGAAAATGCTTCCGTAATACAGCAGGTTATGGAAATGAGAATAAAGGATGTCCATCTGTGTAAAAACTGTTACGAAGAAATTTGCAAATCCAAAAAAAGCAAGAATAGGGCAGACAATAAGCAGTCGGTTAATATTGTGTTCCGTAATGATTCTATTGTACTCATATGACATTACGAAGTTTTTCTTAAATAAATAACCAAGTTTTGCAAAGAAATTGTTTTTTGCCATAAAAAGTCTCTCCTTATGATAGTAGTATATAACGGCATGCCATAAAATTCAAATTTATCGGCAAAATGAAGGGCAAAAGCGTGCAAAAGGGGTCTGTCCCCGCGGTAATCGTTGAATTTATGCAATAAAATCAGTATATTTTAAGTAAGATTTTATTGGTGCCTTTATTGGTACCCGAAATATAGAGGAGATTCCAAAATGATCAAGACAGTAAAAGACGTTGATTTGAAAGGTAAACGCATCATCATGCGCGTTGACTTCAACGTACCAATGAAGGATGGAGTAGTACAGGATGACACACGTATCATGGCTGCACTCCCAACAATCAAATACATCCTTGAACAGAGCCCACGCTCTTTAGTTCTCATGAGCCACCTTGGCGATCCAAAAAAGGATGTTAAAAAAGCTCAGGAAAAAGCAGAAAAAGCCGGCAAGACATGGACAGACGCTGATGCAGAAAAGTTCATCAACGGAAAGAACCGCATGGCTCCAGTTGTAAAATACTTTGCAGAAAAACTCGGCAAGGAAGTTACATTCCTTCCAGATGCACTCGGTCAGAAAGCAGCTATCGACGCTCTTCCAGAAGGTGCAGTTGCTATGCTCGAAAACGTTCGCTTCCACAAGGAAGAAACATCTAAGGATGCAGCAGAACGCGATGTTATGGCAAAAGAACTTGCTGCATACGGTGACATCTTTGTAAACGATGCATTCGGTACAGCTCACCGCGATCAGGCTTCTACAGCTTCAATTGCTAAGTTTATGCCAGTTGAATCAGTTGGCGGCTTCTTAATGGAAAAAGAAGTTAAGTACATTCAGCCAATGGTAACAAACCCAGAAAAACCAATGACAGCTATCATCGGTGGTGCAAAAGTTTCATCAAAGATTGCTGTTCTTGAAAGCCTTATGAAGAATGCTTCAACACTCATCGTTGGTGGTGGTATGGCTTATACATTCCTTAAAGCACAGGGACACGAAGTTGGTCGTTCACTTGTTGAAGATGACTTCATCGATACAGCAAAAGACCTTTTGGCTAAAGCTGCAGAAAAAGGTGTTAAAATCCTTCTTCCAGTTGACCACGTAGGTGCTGCAGAATTCGCTGATAAAGATCCAGTTGCAGTAGATGCAGTTGACTTGCCAGCTGACCTTATGGGTCTTGGTGTTGGTCCAAAAACAGTTGCTCTTTACAAAGATGCAATCTTGGCTTCTAAATCAATCGTTTGGAACGGACCAGTTGGAGTATTCGAATTCGAAAACTTCGCAAAAGGTACAGAATCAGTTGCTCGCCTCGTAGCAGAAGCTACTGGTAAAGGTGCTATGACTGTAGTTGGTGGTGGTGACTCTGTTGCTGCTGTTAACAAGTTCAACTTGGCAGACAAAATGAGCCACGTTTCAACAGGTGGTGGAGCTTCTTTGGAATTCCTCGAAGGAAAAACATTGCCAGGTATTGCTATTTTGGCTACAAAGTAGAAGAAAATTACTTTTTGTTATATAATGAATGATATAAAAAATGTGTCCTGTCTAAATGACGGACACATTTTTTTTTTACACTTTTATAGGAGGCAAATATGAAAAAATTATTTGCGTTTGTTATGGTGGCATTGATGGCTGCTGTTTATTGTTTTGCAGATGATCCTGCTTGTGGAATCTGGAAGAGTATTGACGATAAAACAGGGGAAGTAACTGCAATCTGGAAGATTTATGAACAGGATGATATGTTGTTCGGTACTATTGCAGCTACAGTGGATAAACCTCAGGATGTAATTGCAACTGCTTGTAAAGAAAGTTACAAGAACTTTCCAGTTGCCGGTAAAGTAAATCAGATGCCAACTGTAGGAACACCTTGGATTTTCAATATGAAAAAAGATTCAGTTGGTAACTGGTCAAAAGGTAATATTGTAAATCCTGGAGATGGTAAATTTTATGGCTGTGTAATCAAGTATCTTGAACCAGGGCAGAAAAACAGAAACTATACTGCTAAAACTGAAACATTGGCAATGGCTGGTACTGTAGGTCCAATTCAGGTTTTCCAGTATTGGGTAAAAGCTACAGAGGCTGATATTAAAGCGGCACAGGAAAAAATGCCTGCCTCTAAAAAATAGATTAAAGTAGTATTTTAGTGCAAATGACAGAAAGGTTGTTCATTAGAACAGCCTTTTTTTTATGAGCCGTATTGTTCCATTAATTCCTGCCGGTTTTTTACATTTACTTT
>JAZUKU010000161.1:0-7634 GCA_045643485.1 Treponema sp.
AATCATACCGCAGAAAGCAATTATCAATGCAACAAATGCATTTTTGCTTACGGCAAAACATGAAACGAAAATTGCAAGAAAGCATGTAAGGCTTCCTTCTGCCGTTTTTCCGTGAGTTCCGGGTATTGTAATTCTGCCAAAAAATTTTCCTATAAGGCTTGCAAGCCCGTCTCCAAAAGCAAGTGCATATATTCCTATCGACGCACATTCATATTTCCAGATAAGCGAAGTAATAAGTACTCCGCATGCAAGAGTAACTGGTCCTTTTACAAACCTGTCACCGTCTCTGGTACGGGCTGCAGTAGCAGTGATTGTTGAAATAACAGGAACAGGTTTCCCGTTGATTCGTGAAATTTCAGCAAATACATAAATGATTATTACTAAAGAAAGTGCAATAAGGACAGGCCAGTAGAGGTATTTCATTGCAATTGGAACAAATGCCGTACAAAGATGAATCGATTTTCGGAATAATTCCTTTGCAACGGCATTCATGTATTTTTTATACAGAATACCGTTCTGTTTATGACAATTATTCTTCAAGGCCTTTTTCTCCAGTTAATGTGCGTGAAATGGCAGTGAAAATTTCAGGAGAGTATGTTGATGAAGGATGAGAAATATAAAGTATGTTCTGCTGAGGAAGATTTGAACCCTCAAGTCTTTCCATTGAAATCTGATTGCGTGTAAGAGCATCCCATGCCCTCATGCTTTCCGTAAGGTTAACGATTGCTTCTGCGTTAAGCTTGCTGTTACCGGTTGCATAAGCAATGCGGCTCTGTGTTACGCCAAGATTGTTTGTTGCCTTAAGGTAAGTTTCTACGATATCGGCCTGATCTTCGCGAACCTGAGGAAGAAGTACATCATGAAGTGCACGTTCCCTGTTAAGAGAATTGATGAGCTTTTCGTAATAACCCTGTGCTGCATAATTGTCGTTGCGCAAGCTTAATGTATTAGCCAAAGCAAGGAGAAGGTGTGTGTCATCGCTCTTTGTATCTGCTGCACGGATGAATGAACCTAATGCTTCTGAGTATTCCTTATCAATATACTGAATGTAACCAACCCTGTAACGGATTGAAGCATTGTCGTACTTGTTGTTGATTGCCTTAATGTAATTTGTCTTTGCAAAGTCCATGTTGCCGGCAAGGAAGTAGTTTATGTCAGCAAGGTCACAATACATTTTGCCAATGTTTTCATCGCTTTCAAAACCGCTTGATTCGTTTTCTGCTTCAAAAAGATTGATTCCGCTTACGAAAGATTCTTCTGCCTGAATGCGTTTCTTTGCATCAAGATATAGTTCACCAATAAGACGGTGTGTGTTTATGTACTTGTATGTATCGCGCTTATTTCGTACTTCCTGTGCTTCGAAAATATCTTTTGCGTTTGTAAGCAGGTTGAGTGCCGAAGGATAGTTTGCTGTTTCAACAAAGTAGCGGCCAAAGTTGTAGATTGCAACCGGATTGTTCATGTCTGCCTTAACAGCGCGTTCCAGTAAAGTTCTTACGTCTTCAATAAGAATTCTCAACGGTTCTTCCGACTGAGAAAGTTTTCCGTAGCGCTTGTCAAAAAGGTAACCGCTTAATTCAGTTAAGTCTTTTGAATCAAGAGCCTTCTTGCGCGGGAAGAAATATTCCTTATACTGAAGAACCTGTCTTAAATCATCTTTGCGGATGTAGTAGCGCATCATTCTTGAAAGATAGAGATCCTGTTTGTCTTCGCCGTAAAGCTGCATGAGAATCTGATACTGTTCCATTGCAGAATCAAATTTTTCAGGATCCTTTTCAGTTGCCCATTCAAGATAATTATCGCCAAGCAGAAGAAGTGCGTCTGCATCATTTATATAGTAGTCAAGGACTTCACGCTTTAAGATGCGCTCAACTTCTGTATAATTGTAGCGGTCGTTAAGTTCCATGCTTGCCCAGTTAAGACCAGCCTGTTTGTCATGATTGAATCTCTGCAGAACTGCGCGGTACATTACGACAGAACGTTCATACTGTTTGTGAGAGCGGTAACCTTCAGCATATTTGAAGAACCATTTCTTCATAGGCTTATATGTAAGTGCTGTATTGAATTCCATTTCTGACTGAGGATATTCTTCGCGTTCAAGACAAGCCCAGCCTTTCTTGTAATAGTGTGTAGCTGTTGCAGGCTTTACGATGAGTGTAGAAATAATTACGTAAAGACAGAATACAAGAATTGCAGCTCCGGCAGAAATAATTGCTCCCGGAATGATTTTATTCTTGAGCTGATATTCAAGTGATTTTTTGTAAGCTTCGTATTCTTCTGCTGTACGGCGTTCGTAATCGCGTGGAACATCAATTGAAATGTCGAGCATCTTTTCGAGTTCAGAAGCAAGCTGTCTTGCTGGAACTTTCTTCAATACTTTCTCAAGTATTTCAAATACAGCATCATCTGTAAATTCATTCTTAACAACTAAATCTTCAAGTGCAATCCTTACGTTTAACGGATATTCTGCAAGATTTTTGTTGAACTTTTCATATTCTGCGTCAGTAAATGTATTCTTTGGTTTACCGGCATCAGCCATTTTTGCGCCGCTGAAGTCCGGTGTTGAAACCTGAGGCTTGTTTTTGTTAAGTGCAGCAGTTGCTGTATCAGAGAAGCCTGGAATATTGAATACGTCACCGTCGTCACCAAAACCGCCTAAAGAAAAATCACTTTCGCCGCCAGTGTCAGGATTGTTTGAAAAGTCCATGCCATCGATGGCAGAAGTATCAAATGATTCAGCAGGAGAATTTTCATCAAAGCCTGTATCTTCAGAAGGAATGTCGCTTGTAAAGTCAACATCTGTGCTTCCCATTGAATCAAAGTCTGCACCAAAGTCAGCACCAGTTCCGGCATCAGTACCAAAGTCTATGCCTGAATCTGTTCCAAAATCCATTCCTGAATCTGTGCTAAAGTCTGGAACTGAATCTTCCATCGGTATGTCAGCAGATTCTTCCTGAATACTGAAGTCAGGAGCTGTAATATTTGTGTTTGGAAGACTGTCTTCGTCTACACCGAATGAATCAAGGCCAACTTCTGTTGTGTCGCCAAATGAATCCATTGTTGGAACTGCAGTTGTTTTCTTGCCTGTAGGGAAGTTGTCAAATGACGGAATTGACTCCATGTTTTCCGGTTCATCAAATGAAGGAAGGGCATTAAGTTCTGCAAGTGTATTTGCTCCGTCAGAATTTGCATCAGGAATGTCATCAAAAGAAGGTACGTCTTCAAAAGCCGGGAACTGTTCAGCAGATGCTGTTTCTCCTGCAGAAGGTATATCATCAAAAGACGGTATGTTTTCCGGTGCTGCAAATGAATCTGCAGGTACTTCCGGTATTTCATCGAAAGAAGTCAGATTGTCAAAAGAATCTGCTGCAGGAATTTCAGCTGCAGGTATTTCTGCAGAAGGCATTTCTGGAATATCAGGTATTGCTGAATCGAGCGGACTTAAATTTTCAATGTCTGGAATTGCGTCTGGTGCAGAAGAAACTGGTTCTGCCGGTGATGCAAAATCCATTGCTCCAAAATCAGGTAAGTCAGGAATAGTACTTGCACTTGAAGCTGGTGACGGTGAAGGAGAAGAAAGATCTATTCCTAAGTCAGCAAGAGAAGCTTCTGTCGGGTCTTTTTTAGGTTCTTCCTGTTTCTTTGAACCGCCGCCCATAATTGCCTGCAGTTCCGGAGGAAGTTCATCAAGATATGATTTTTCAGGCTCCGGTTCAGCTGGTTTTGGTGCAGCCTGTTTAACTGGAGCCGGTTGTGGTGCAACAGGAATAGGTTCCGGAATTGGTTCCGGTTCCGGGGCTTTTTTGCTTGTAGGAGCTAAAAGTGCATCAAGATCCATGTCTTCGATTGCAACTTCTTTTGGCTTAGGAGGCTCCTTTGGCTTTTCCGGTTCTTCAAATTCGCTTAAGTCTATGTCACCAAAGTCAGCGTCATCTCCGCCAACTGAACTCAACAGGTCTGAAACGTCAGGTACATTTGCTTTTGCAGGGGTATCTTTTTTTGCAGAAGCTTTTTCTTCCTTGTCGCCTGTAATGTCAGAAAAGTCATTTGCTTCCTTTGCTTTTTCTGCAGCAGCTGCATCAGCCTGAGCAAGTTCGTCTTCAGAAATTTCCGGTAAACCAAGAACAAAGTCTTCGGTATCATTTCTGTCTTCTACGTCTGTAGGAATAGGTTTTGAAGAAGGTTTTTCTCCGCGGGAAGCACGGATTGTAACTTCATCACCTAGATTGAGAATATCCTGATTAAACTGTTTGAGCTGTTGTAAACCTGGCATGCTTTTTTATTATACCCCTCTTAAAGATGTCTTTACAAGTTATCTATCGGTGTTTTACGGGCTTGAGTTAAGTGTTATATAAGAATAAAAGTTAAAAAAATAAGGGTTAACTTTCTGTTTCCGATGCCGATAGTTGATGTATGGAAAGACGAATTTTCTCAGTAATTCTGCTAAGTACGGCATTGTTCTGTACGAGTGCGTATGCAAAGGCATTTGGAAAAGCCGACCCCGTTGAAGTAGACGACGGCGGTATAAAAAACGAATACACGAATCTTGTTACCACAATCGATGACGTAGGTGCGCCTGTCGTTAAAAACAACAGGATAATCTTTACGGCAGAAGATAACGCCCGCCATGTAGGCATTGCCTTTGACTTTGAAAATTTCCGTACAATCCATTCTTTCCAGTTAAGAAAAATAAAAGACGCTGAATACGAAACGCAAAAATCGTTTTACTTTTACATACTCGACCTTCCAAAAGACGTTCAGAGTGTAGAATACAGGCTTGTTGTCGACGGACTGTGGACAACAGATCCGCTTAATCCCAACGTAGTGCATAATGAAAAAAGCGGGCTTAAGCTAAGCAAAGTTGATGCATTCAGATACATTCCTCCTGTAACCGAACAGCCTTCTTCTGGAATAGTACGCTTTGTCTACGAAGGAAAATCCGGTCAGCAGATACGCCTTGCCGGAAGCTTTACGAACTGGGACAGCTGGATTTACGAACTGCAGGAAGTTTCGCCGGGAATATACCAGTTTGAGTTACCGCTGCCTCCGGGTAAATACGAGTACGCCTTCTACAACGGTATGAAGTCTATTGTCGACAGGACAAATTCAAACCGCTGCTATACACAGGACGGGCGCGAAGCAAATTTCATTATTGTTAAATAAAGAATCATTTCCAGATAAAAAAAAAGCAGCCTGTTTTGCAGACTGCTTTTCTGTTTTTAAAGTTAATGTACTGGCCTAGAACTTGAAACCGCCAGGGAATTTGCCGCCAAGCTTGCTCAGGTCCAGACCGCCCGGAATGTTTGGCATACCGCCTCCCATACCGCCCATGCCTCCCATCATCTGGTTCATCATTTTAGCCTGGGCACCGCGGTTACGGCTCATCTTTTTCATTGTAAGCTTTGTTTTTTCAAACTGCTTGATCAATTTGTTTACTTCCTGAACAGAAGTGCCGCTTCCTTTTGCAATGCGCTTTCTGCGTGAAGGTCCTATGATAAGGTGATTCATTCTTTCCTTCATAGTCATACTCTGTATGATTGCCTTCTGATGCTTTATGTTTTCAGTATCAATCTGGTCTTCTGAAATCTGTCCTGCTAAGCCCGGAATCATGTCGAGCATGGACTGAATGCTTCCCATTTTGTTCATTGATTCCATCTGTTCAAGCATGTCCTGTAAAGTAAACTCATTGCGGCTCATCTTAGCCTGCATTTTCTGAACTTCTTCAAGAGTTGTCTGTTCCTGAGCCTTTTCTACGAGCGAAACAATATCACCCATACCAAGAATACGGCTTGCAATTCTGTCCGGATGGAACTGCTCGAAGTCTTCTGTTTTTTCACCTGTACCAATGAAAAGGATTGGCTTACCGGTAATTGTCTTTAACGAAAGGGCAGCACCACCACGTGCATCTGAGTCGAACTTAGTTAAAATAACGCCTGTAAGTCCAAGCTGTTCGTCAAAAGACTTTGCTATGTCAACTGCATTCTGACCAGTCATTGCATCTGCAACAAGAACTGTTTCTACAGGATTAACAGCAGCCTTTATGTTTACAAGCTCCTTCATCATTTCTTCATCAATCTGCAGACGACCTGCCGTATCGATGATTACTGTGTCAAAGCCGTTTTTCTTTGCGTAAGAAAGTGCATTCTTTGCAACAGAGACAGCATCTTTTGTTCCAGTCTCCTTGTAAACAGGAACGCCGATTTTTTCGCCGAGAACGCTCAACTGTTCAATGGCAGCAGGACGAATCAAGTCACATGCAGCCATCAATACCTTGCGTCCGTTTTTCTGCAGACGGAATGCCATTTTGTGTGCAGCAGTAGTTTTACCGGCACCCTGAAGACCGAGCATCAAAATAACTGACTGTGTATCAGGTCCCTTTAACTCAAGGTCTTTCTTTTCGTCTCCAAGCATGGAAACAATTTTGTCGTGAATTATTTTTACAAACTGCTGTCCCGGGTCAACTGCTTTTAAAACCTTTTCACCTTTTGCTTCTTCGATTGTGCTGTTTACAAAGCGGCGTACAACACGAAGGTTAACATCGGCTTCAAGAAGAGCCATCTTGATCTGGTCAACTGTTTCTTCAATGTTCTTTTCCGTGATTGTAGATTTTCCGCTTAATGTACGGACAATGTTTCCAAAAGTATTTGTAAGTTTTTCAAGCATTTTATTTATTCCCCAAAATTATTTTTTTTTGACGGTACCAGAGGCACGCTTTTGCAAAACAGCAGGCGGACTGCAGAAATATTACAGTACACCCGATTTTTTCATTGTATCGCGGTTGATTAATTCCTTAAGGCATTCGTCCGGAGTAAGTTCCTTGTTAAGAACTTTATACAATGCGTCGCAGATAGGAAGCTTAAGGTTTTTGCTTTCTGAAATCTGATGAATGTATTTGCATGCAATTGCACCTTCAGGCAGGTAGCCTATTTTATTTACGTTTGCAATAAGGTCATCAAGATTCTTGAACTGACTGAGCATGTCTGTCTTGATTACATCCTGACCGAATTTCCTGTTGCGTCCGTATTTTGACTTACATGTAACGTCAAGGTCACCTACGCCGCTTATCGAAGTAAATGTCTGCGCATAAGATGCACCCATTGCCATTCCAAGCTTTGTAATTTCACTTAAGCCTGCAGCCATAAGAAGACTTTCTGTATTGTCGCCGAACAAAGGACTTGTTTCTGCCATTGCATCGAGCATACCGTATACAGCAGCAACAACGTTTTTAGCAGCAGCGCAAATCTGAACGCCAATAGGGTCAAAGCTTGCGTAAGCCATTATTCCTTCTGAAGAGCGGAGCAAATCCCTCATGCGTACGGCATTTCTGTGATGGTTGCTTGCTGAAATAAGGCCAGTTATTTTTCCGAGTGCAACTTCTTCTGCGTGGCTTGGACCTGCTACGTAAACAGTACAGTCTTTGTAACATTCAGGAAGTGCACTTTCCATTGTTTCAAGTACGAGTTTAGGCATTCCCGAATCACAAGGAACAAAACCTTTTGTCAAGGCCCCGATTATTGTAGAACCGTCTGCAATGTTAGGAACGTCTGCAAACTTTTTGATTGTACTTGCAAGATAAAGAGAAGGTGAACCTAAGATAAGGAATTCCTTTCCTTCTGCAACTTTTTTAATATCAC
>JAZUKU010000162.1:0-2649 GCA_045643485.1 Treponema sp.
TGAACACCAACAGCATCAATGTTTTCAATAAAACAGATTGCAATCATCTGATTCTTTTTGTCGCGAACAACTTCAACTTCAAGTTCTTCCCAACCAAGAATAGACTCTTCAATCAAACACTGATGAGTCATAGACAAATCCAAACCGTTAGCAACGATTGTGCGCAATTCTTCAATATTGTAGCAGAAACCGCCACCCTGACCGCCCATTGTATAAGCAGGTCTTACTACGAGAGGGAATCCAATTTCCTTAGCAATTTCTTCTGCGCCTTCGATTGTGTGGCAGATTCCAGACTTAGCACATTCAATGCCAAGTTCCCTCATTGTTTCCTTAAAGATTTCACGGTCTTCACCACGTTCAATTGCGTCGAGGTCAACACCAATTACCTTTACACCGTATTTATCAAGAACACCTGCCTTGTTCAATTCCATGGCGCTGTTCAAACCAGTCTGACCGCCAAGGTTTGGAAGAAGAGCATCAGGACGTTCCTTTTCAATAATCTGACTTAAACGTTCAACGTTCAAAGGTTCAATATAAGTTGCATCTGCCATAACAGGGTCTGTCATGATTGTAGCTGGATTTGAGTTAACCAGAACAATTTTGTATCCCTGTTCGCGTAAAGCCTTACAAGCCTGAGTACCAGAATAGTCGAATTCACAAGCCTGACCAATAACAATTGGACCCGAACCTATTATCATAACTTTGTTTATATCTGTACGTTTCATAAAAACTCCTTCAATCCTAATATATACGATGCGGTACGCATCGTATTGATGTCTTCTCTTTTCATATACCTAACTCCTAATAAAAACCCGTTTAAAGAAAAAAAGCTGAATTCAGAAAAGAATTCAGCCTTCGAATTTACAAACAGAAATAGTATGAGCAATGGGAGCCATTAACTCTAATGCACCCAGCGAAACGCATTTCAATAAAATGTCAGCCTTTTCACCTGTTTTCATCATACTAGAGCCGTATTATATAGATTTTTGCATATTTATACAATCAGTTTTAATAAAAATTCAGTATTTATTGAATGAATATTCATTTGTTCTGCATTGAGAAACAATCATTGTTATGTTAAAATGTGGATATTCTGAGCCGACTTATGTATTTACACAAATAACTTTACAGAAACTGAGGTTATAAAATGAAAAAAACATTCACGTTACCATTAAAGCTCTTGATTTCAGCAGCCGCAGCACTATTTTTATTAAACGCATTCACATCATGCGGTTCTACTCCAGCAGCCCCGGAAGAAATTACAATTATTGAAGAAGACCAGTCTCCTGTAAAATACACAGAAGAATACAATAAAGCAAAAATATACCTTATTGCAGACGGAAGCCAGCGCATCGTAAAGCTTGATTCCACAAAAGAAGCAGTTCTTTCAGTATTCGAATCAGAACTTCCAAAAGACGCAATGTTCCGCGTACAGATATTCAGCGGAAATAAAGCAGACAAGGAAGACGGAACAAAATTACTTCCATCAGCAACAATTACAGTAAGCCCGGATGACATTACGAAATTTGCCGACGGTTACGACCTTATGGCAAACGCAGCAGACTTTGGCACAACAGCAGAAGATCTGGACAAAGCACTTTGCGCAAAGGAAACATATTTTGCAGAAGCAACAGTGTACTTTACGACAAAAGAAGCAAAAGGCGTAACATTCGGAACAAAGCTCATTACAAGCAACAATACAGTTTACACACCGGCAAACTGATTCGTTTAAAAAGCGTTTTTTCTTAATAAACATCATCAAAAATCTGAATATTGATGCGATTGATAAGAAAAAACGCCGTTTCTTTCCATTAAAACATTCTTAAATTAGTAAAAATGACACTTTTCGGAATTTTTTTTGTAAATTTTATGTACTAATTAATAGAAATGCAGTAATATTAATATATAAAGTCAAAAGTTCAGAGTTTTATACTGATTTATTTAAGGAGTTGTAGTATGGCTTTAAAAAAGACTTATTCTAAGGACAAAAAAACATGTAATGTTACATTCACTGTAACTCAGGAAGCTGCACATGGAGCAGAACATGTTACTATTGCAGGCGATTTCAACAGCTGGAGCAGTACAGAAACCCCTCTTAAGAAAGGAAAGGACGGTACTTTCTCCGTAAAGATTCCGCTCGAAGCAGGAAAAGAATACCAGTTCCGCTATCTTTTAGACGGAAAGCATTGGGAAAACGACTGGGCTGCTGACAAATACATTCCGGCACCTTTCAGCCACACAGACAATTCAGTCGTAATCTGCTAAACAGATTTATTGCTTAAAGCAAAAGCCCCTGCGGTTTTCGAAGATTTCTCCGGTAACCGCAGGGGCTTTTTTTTACCCTCTCCGTATCATTCATGTCAGACAGTCAATTAAGCATACTTCTTGAGTTCTGCATAATCGTTTGTGTCTACTTCAACTTCTACTGTTTTTGTAACAATCAAATCTTCTACACGCACATCAAAAAGCTGTGCCAGTACAAGAAGGTTGTCTATTTTAGGGATATCAACTCCGTGCTCCCAGTTGTAAATTGCCTGGGGATAAGTAAAACTGAATATGGTCTGTAAAGTGCGGACAGAAATACCGCTCTTTATTCTTAAGTTTCTTATGTTCTTGCCAGTTTCTACAATGTCAATAACCGGCTTATCA
>JAZUKU010000163.1:0-13410 GCA_045643485.1 Treponema sp.
GATACTGCTTCAAAGTGGCGGTAAATTCCTTCCTTTGACGGTTTGTTGTAATAAGGAGTAACAACAAGAGCAGCATCAGCACCGGCTTTCTTTGCACGTTCACAGTACATTACTGCGTCTTTAGTATTGTTGGAACCGGCACCAAGAATTACAGGTACTTTTTTACCTGTAGATTTTTCAAATGCTTTGACTTCCTCCATAACAATTTCAATAATCTTGTCTTCTTCAGAACCTGGTTTTTCATCCAGAGTCGGAGTTTCGCCGCTAGTACCAAGAGGAACTAAACCATCGATTCCCTGTTCAAGCTGAAACTTGACATTCTTTCTGAAGCCATCATAGTCAACTGCACCATCTGCGAGCATTGGTGTAATCATTGCTGTAAAAGCACCACGGAATTTAGTCATAGCATTATCCTATTAAAAATTTATTTTCGGTATTATTGCATATTTATGCATAAATATCAATAAATTCTATAGAAAAAATAAATAAAGTTACACTTTTATACTTTTTATGACCATGCAAAAAAAAACGACATTCCTGGTTTCCCAAAAATGCCGCTTTCACAACAACGAATTTTAAATAAAAATGTGAGATCTATATTCTCTCTATCTCCGAATAGTTACGAAATCATTTCGTAATACATTTTTATTTATCAGTAATATATAGTAACATGGTACTATACGCAACTGTACTACCATACCATAAATATGGTATATCCATACCATATTTGGTGTAAAAATTCCTTTATTAAACGGTTAATTAATGATAAAATGCATTTATGAATAGAAAACAAAAAAATAAGCCAAAATCAGAAATGAACATTCACGATGAAAACTTCATACGGCTTTTCCAAAAAATTATTGCAATACTTTTTTCCGTCTTTTTCACTTTTATATTAATTTTTTTCTTTTTCAGACAGAAACCAGGCAGTTATTCTGAACAGCAGATAGCCAGAATGTCAAATCCGACAAGTAAAAATGCAAGTTTTTCAGAACTGCCAGTTACTGTAAAATATTTAAATGATGCATCCGGAAATCTTGAATGCAGGCTTCTTCCTTCACAGCTTTTAAAACCTTTTCCAAAAGACGGTTACCTTTCTTCTTACGATGGTGTTACATGGATTGATATTGTATCTGAAAACATATCAGACTCTTACGGAATAGATTACATACTTGAATTTGGAATAGAACCATTTCTTTTTGCAGAAGTTTTCCGGGAAGATAACGGCAGCTGGTATTTCTATGGAAAAACAGGAAGAATATACAAACGAGCAGAAATGTCCATTCCCGCATGGATTCCTTCCATACCTGTTTACCTTAATGATTTTCATGAGCAGGTCAATTCAATTCACCTGAGGGTCAAGCTTGTTACTCCAATACCAATTCCACTTAAAGTTAAGCTTCTGACACAGAATTATTTCCTTTACAAATATTCCATTGATTCAGTAGTTTGCTTTTCTCTTTCCGGAGTATTCCTTCTTTCTGCAATAATTCTTTTGCTTTATGGAATTGTTTACAAAGACAAGACTTATTCTTTCATTTCCATTTCATCATTTCTGCTGCTGTTTGCAACTCTTGACCTCCGCGGTATAAGTACATGTTACTTCTGGAATTCATTCTACTACCCTCGTACAAGTACATGGCTTATTTTCTTCCTTGGGGGATCAAGCCTCATGTTTTTTGCAAAAGCAGTAGGTCAACTTGTAGAAGAATATTCCAGTTCCGTAAAATTCAAGTTTTGCATTCCTTTAGCTAATCTTGTCACTTCAAGTTCACTTTTAGTTCTTGTATTTATAAATAAACCTTATACCAATTTTTATATTTTCATTTCAACAGTCTTTATTGTACTGCTTATTCTTCTTTCATTTATATACGTAAACAATGTCTCAATAAAACATTCAGGTGGACGACTTCTTGTAACATGGACATTTCTTATCATAATTTGTGCATTCAGACTTTCAATGCACCTCATAAGAAAATCAACTTCATTTTCATTATTTAACCTGGTCTGCAATGACTTCTACTGCTCATACGATTTCATAAACGGAATGCTTCTTTTCCCTGTATTCTCTACCCTTATAGGAAGAGCCAGACGTTACAACAAAATACTTGTAGCAAGAAATTCAATTGCTTACAAAAAATCAGGCAGACAGAATGAATTGATTGAACAATATCAAAAACTTTTTTCGGAAATTGAAGAAAATCATTCCATAATAACAAATACCATTAAGTTAATTAATGAAACTGATACTGCAGAAACAAAAGGAAACCTTTCAAAAATACAGCGGACATCTTCCTACATTGAGATGATTCTCAGGATAAACAGGCTTATTTCAAACAAGGACATTGAACAGAAAGATGTCATACAGCTTCTCCCATTTTTCATTTCATGCAAGAAGGCAACAGATTCACTTGCAAAATTAAGGGGCAATCACATTTCAGTAAAGGCAAACATGCAGGATGATTTTACAATTATCACAAACAGGGATCTTCTTATGTTCCTGTTTACTGAATATCTGATTTTCATTATTGAATATTCTCCTCGTTACACAAACATAGCAATTTCACTTGACGATGTACGACAGACATTAACATACAAAGTTGCAATTGACAGCAAATCTCCTGAAGAACTCCGTAAAAACATAATACTTTCAACTGACTATAAATACAAACTTTTCAACGAAGGAATAAAGCTGTTAAAAGGAACATTTGAAACAACCGCAGAGGCTGATAAACTTATTCTTACAATAAAAATCAAACATAAAAAAGCCGAAGAAACATTAAGGTCATCATTAAGACAGGAACAGGCTGACAGTTCTTTCATTGAGGCCAGCGAATACAATATCGGTAATCTCATCAACATTAGTTCCGACAACTTTACTATTGCAGGCCATACTCCTGTTATTTTAATAATTGAAGAAAACCTCAAGATACTTGAACAGATAAGTGTTGTTCTTTCTAAAAAATGCACCATCCTTCATTCAACAAATGGTCTTGAAGCATGGAACCTTTTGATTTCACTAAAGAACACTTCCCTTCCTGATTTGATCATTACAGATCTTCATAATCCGGTAATGGAAGGTGACGAGCTTTTAAGAAAATGTTCAATTGAAGAAAATCTTAACACAATACCTTTTATATTCCTTCTTCCACATTATGAAAGTGACAGGAAGAACATGCTTATGTCAAAAGGAGCCGTTAACTGCATAACAAAGCCTTTTGACATACAGGAATTATTCTTTACAATTTATTCTACGCTTAACCTGAAGGAAATGTATTACAGGGAAACTGTTTCAAGGATCAGTCATGCCGTATACAGTCATTCTGACGAACAGATTGTTACCGTCGAAAAGAAAACTTCGCAGAAACGGTCAAAAGTCCAGCAGAATCTTGGTTCACCAAACAGAACGATAACTCTTACAGCATCTCAGACTTCACTTTTTGAAGACGCACTTCTTTCTTCAAGAGAACGTCAGATAGCACTTCTTATTTCAGAAGGCAAGACAGACAAGCAGATTTCAGAAGAACTCTTTATTTCTGCTGCAACTGTAGCCACACACAACAAAAAGATTTTCAAAAAGCTTGGCGTTCATTCAAGAGTAGAACTGATGAACAAAGTACGATAATCTGATATAATCTTTTTATATTTTGAAAAAGCAGGTGTTTTATGGGTGGAAACAGTTTTGGCACATTATTCAAAGTAACGACTTTTGGGGAAAGTCACGGAGAAGCATTAGGCTGCATTATTGACGGATGTCCGGCAGGCATGTATTTTGATGCTGATTTTTTACAGCATGAGCTGGACAGAAGAAAGCCGGATTCAGGAAATTCCGCATCTACTTCAAGAAAAGAAAGTGACTGTGCAATGATATTAAGCGGTGTATTCGAAGGAAAAACTACAGGCACACCTATTGCAATAGTAATTTACAACGAAAACCAGCATTCATCTGATTATTCCAACATCAAGGATAAATTCCGTCCTGGACACGCAGACTTTACTTATGCACAGAAATACGGCATTCGTGATTACCGCGGCGGCGGCCGTTCCAGCGGAAGGGAAACTGCTGCAAGAACAGCTGCAGGCGCTGTAGCAAAAATGTTCCTGAAATCAAAGGGAATTGAAGTAACAGCCTATACTAAAAAAGCTGCAGGCATAACCTGTTCAAAAGTCAATCTTGAAGAAATTAATCAGAATCTTATGCGCGCACCGGATAATGAAACAGCAGCCATTATGCTTAAGGAAATTGACAAAATAAGAAAGAACGGCAACAGTACAGGCGGAGTTATAGAATGTATCGTAAAAGGAGTTCCTTCAGGATTGGGAGAACCTGTTTTTGACAAAGCAGATGCACTTATTGCACAGGCAATTCTTTCTATTGGCGCCGTTAAGGGAATAGAATTTGGCAGCGGATTTGACATCTGCGATATGACTGGTTCTGACTCAAATGATTCCATGCACAAAGATTCTTCTTCAGGCAAACCGGTATTTGATACAAACAATGCAGGCGGAATACTTGGAGGCATTACACGCGGAGATGACATTGTTTTCCGTGCAGCAGTAAAACCTGTACCAAGTATTTTCATAGAACAGAATACAGTAGATTCATCTTTTAATAACTGCAGCATATTGATTGAAGGAAGGCACGACGTGTGCCTTTGTCCAAGAATTGTTCCGGTTATAGAATCAATGACTGCAATTACTCTTGCAGATTTGTATTTAAGGAATACCTGCTCAAAAATCTAATTCAGGAAAAATCAATGAAACACAATAAACCGAACAGACTTGCCTTTATCTGTTCAGCACCGGGCATAGTCATTTATCTATCTTTATTTTTTTACGCTTTGATTTATACGGAAAGCTTTTATCATCCGGAAAATACTGCACCTCTTACTGAAAATCAGACACTTATTCTTGAAAAAACACTTGATGAAAAGTATCCGTCAAGAAAACAGATTACAGGTAACCTTCCATACAATGTAGTTCCTGCAGAACTCAATATAAATGCAGAAAGCGCAATCCTTATTGATACAGCAACAGGCAGCATACTGTTTGAAAAAAACGCAGATGAAGAAATACCACCTGCTTCCATGACAAAGCTTGTTGAGATGTATGTTGTTTACGAAGCTGTAGAAAACGGTGAAGTAACACTTGATGACATTGTCCCTCTTCCAAAAGAATGCTGGGGAATCAACATGCCTCATGACGCTTCACTCATGTTCCTTGCAGAAGGACAGATTGTTACGTTAAGGGAACTTCTTCTTGGACTGGCAATTGCAAGCGGTAACGATGCATCAATTGCAGTAGCAAATTATGTTGCAGGAAACATGGAAAGTTTTGTTGCAAGAATGAACAGTGTCGTTGAAGGACTTGGTCTTACACACACTCATTTTGTTGAATCAAGCGGTTACAGTGAACTGAACCATACAACAGCAAGGGAATTCGTAACATTCTGCCGCGTTTACCTCAACAGGTTTCCGGAAACAATAAAGCTTTATCATTCACAGAAAGTATTACGCTACCCTCTCGAAAAGAACCTTCCTTCATACCAGAAAAGCAGGGCTGATTCACAGACAATCATACAGTACAACACAAACAAGCTTCTAGGACATCTTGAAGGATGCGACGGCTTAAAGACAGGATTCATCTACGAAAGCGGTTATAATCTTGCCTTAACGGCAGAACGTAATGGAGTACGTTTTCTTTCGATAACAATGAAAGGTCCGGGAAGAGGCTCAAAAGAAGGAAACATATACCGTACACAGGACGGAACAACACTTATGGAATATGCATTTTCTTCGTTTGCCGATTACAGAACTGAAAAAGGCTCTCATGAATTTACAGTACCTGTTCCCGGCGGATCACAGAAATACGTAAGGCTTATTCCTGCAGAAGATGAAACGCTTACAGTACCGTATATTTCAGGAAACAGTCCGCAGCAGTCAGCAGAAGCAGTACAGGTTACAGTAAAACTGCCTCAGAGCATTTACGCTCAGACAGAATGCGGCACACAGTACGGACAGATTATTTATTCAATAGGTTCAAATATTCTCAGGACAATTCCACTTGCAGCTGACAGGGAAATAAAAAAAGCCTCTCTTTTAGAAAGGCTTTTTGGTAAAGGAATTGATTTGCTTTTATCAGTCAATAACTGACCTTACGTCTACAATTTCGTAACCGCGGTTAAGTATTGAAGCAATAAGGATATCCATTTTTTCATAAAGATAATCCTGTCTTGTACCACGTACTTTTCCGGCTGTAACAGGAATTATCATTCTGTCTTCAAGAGAGTCAACAATTGCATCAATAAGCTGGCTTGCATCAAGGTAAAGGTAGAACGGATTTTCTGCTTCCTTTTCCAAAGTTACTGTATCTGAATAGCCTGTTGATGCCTTTACGTATTTGTAACCGGCTTTGTTTCCGGCATTCTTAATAAGTTCAGTCTGATGATAATATGGAGCATGCCAGAGAAGCGAAAGTTCCTTTCCTGTAATGCTGTTGAATTCATCCTCATTACGTGCAAGTCCCCTCAGGACAAAATCTTCATTGAGGACGATGTTATCTGAAGTTAAATCACCTGTAGTAAAGAAAAGTGAACCGCATTCATATCCTTTCGAAGCAATCTGTTTTGTTTCTTCCGGATACCTTCTCATGAATTCTCCGTTAAGGAAAAATGTGGCCTTAACGCCGTATTCATCAAGTGCAGAAAGAATGTAAGCGATTCCTTCAGCATTATCCATTGCATCAATTACAATTGCAGCTTTTTTTACAGAAGGCTTTTTTACTGCTGTATCTTCATATAAATCGTAAGTAACTGCCGGTCCAGAAATAGACCTTACAAGTATTCCGTTTGCATAAAGTTTATTGCTTACCTTATCAACAAAAACCCTGTGCTGTTTATTCTGAAGATTCAGTTCAGAAGGAATTGTTACCGGCTTTTCTTCCTGAACCCATACATTGCTTACCGGTATATAGGAATAGCATTTGGCACCCTGGGAAGGATATGCAATAATCTTGCTGCCGTTCCAGAAAGCAGTAGAAACAGACGAAAGAAGCAGGAATTTTGAATATCCCTCAGAAGGAATATTTTCAATTCCCTTAAGTGAAGCAGTAGCTACAGACTTTGCATCAAAGCCCCACACAAATATAGTCTGATTTCCACCTACATAAAGATTCTGTTTGTCTTTCCATACGAATGAAATTATTTTTTCGCCAGTATATTTTGCGGTCTGATTCCATGTATTTGTATCATAGACATAAAGACTGTTTCCACCTGTAAATGCAAGGTGCCTTTTGTCAGGAGAAAGTTCAGGAGAAAGGGAACCCTTTACAGTAAGGATAAGCTTCATTTTTTCATCAAGCGTATAAACTGAACTTGCCTTTATTCCGGACTCAAACATAAGGATGTCAGCCCAGAGAATTGGTTTTAATTCATCAGTCCAGTAAATCTCATAATCAAGAAGATTGCCTTCAAGATCTGCAAGAGGAAATACATTCTTTATTGTAAAACTGTCAGAGCTTTTTACAGGAAGAATATATGTACTTATTACTTTATTTCCGCTGATGACAATTAACTGTCTGCAAAAACTGTCACACCAGAATTTATCCTGAAGTGAATTGAAAGAAGATGGAAGATGACCAATAATTTTTCCGCTTCCAATCATATTTGAATAAAGGCCGCGCGTATACAGTTCGTTTTCGTATATTTTATATACAATATCACCGTCTATATAGATAAGTGATTTTTCTTCAGTCCAGTTTACGTTACCTATTGTACCCTTTCCAATCCTGCAGTATTCATCAGGCAGTTTTATATTCATTGCATTTAGTGAAGGTGTAAAGAAATAAACATAACCTTCTTTTTCATAAAGAACGGCGTTGCTGTCAGGCGACCATTTTACATCAACCTTGTCATAACTGAATGAAACTGTTTCAACAAGAACTTTTTCTTCTGTTGTAGATGTATTCTGCAGGATAAGCTGGCCCTGTGAATTTCGTGTTCTCTTTACATAACATAGCCATTTGCCGTCAGGACTTACTGCCTGAGGGCCCATGTGTGTATATTCAACAGGTATTCTGTCTGCTGTAGAAGTCCATACCAAAGTATTTGATTCTTCATTGTATAATGCCCTTCCATAACGGTTACGTATCTGAAGGTTATTGTTTTCATTCAGCAGTTCGAGTTTTTCTGGAAAACATGTAAGCATTTGCGGTATTCCTTTTGCAGATGTTTTTCCAAGTTCAGCTAAAAGAAGGCTTGTATAAGGATATGTTCCCGGAATATTCTGATAGGCCGTAAAGAGAAGCCTGTCTTCGTAATTTAAATCAAGCCCGCTGAAACTTACTTCTGCAGAAAGAGGAAACTGCATTCCAAGAAAAAATGCAGCAATTATTATTTTCAGTAAATGCTTACTGTTTTTTTTCATCTATGCATCTCCACACTTAATGCAAGATTCGAAAGTTCCTTATCAAGAGCATCAAGCTTGTTTTTCATAGCTTCAAGCTGTTTTTCCTTGTCTTCATTCTGAATTTCAATCAAACGCTTAACAACAGCATTCATTGATTCCTTGTCTTCAGGATCAAGACGTGATTCACCGCACCATGGGCAGTAAAGGTATTCAATGTTAATTGTTCTTCCGCAGCTTTCGCAAATATGTACTCTATTCATTTTATTCCCCTAACCTATTTTTTTAATACAGTCATCGGATCCATCAGCTTACCATTTTTGTAAACTGAAAAATGCAGATGAGGGCCTGTTGACTGACCTGTTGAACCGACAAGTCCAAGCTTTGTATTCTGGTCAACATACTGCCCTTTCTTTGAAAGTATCTTACTCATATGTGCATACAACGTCTGATATCCGTCGTGATGCTTAACGATTACATAATGTCCGTAAACATTTGAAGTTCCGGTAAATACGACTGTTCCGGAAAGTGCAGAATAAATTGGTGTTCCTGTAGGACATGCCATATCAATACCGGTATGATGAGAATAAACACCAGTTACAGGATTATTCCTCATTGCATAAGGTGAAGTTAATCTGTAACTGCGCTTAATAGGACTAAGGAAAAGTTCACCCATTGCCTTAAGGAGCGTAAACTTATCAAGAGCAGCACCCGGTATGAACAGTTCCTGACCGGCAGAAATTACTTCTGAATCAATGTCGTTTACATCAATTAAATCACTTAAAGGAATATTGTATTTTGATGCGATTGAATTTATTGATTCTCCTTTGCTTACTGTATGAATCATTCCGTCCATTGAAGGAATACGGAGTACCTGTCCTGCACGAAGGACACGCACATTTGAAATATTGTTTACTGTAATAAGTGTTGAAAAATTGCGTAACCCGAATTTTCTTCCAATTGAATCAATTGTGTCTCCGGCTCGTACTTTATAATTCTGGAAAACGACCGGATCCTTAAATGAAACAGATTCAAGTCCTTCTATATCAATATTTTCAAAAGCTGCATAATAAGCTTCAGTCTTTAACGCAAGGTTCGTAAGGTCACCAAGAAGAAGTTCATCAGTTATTGTATTCATACTGTCAAACTTAACCACTGAAACAGAACTGTCCAGATAATCAATGACATTTACAGCCGCAAACGGAATGAGAACAACAACAGCTGTACAAGGAACAAGCCATAAATAATCTAAAAAGTATTTAAGCAGCCTTTTTGCAGAAGCAAGCAGTACCTTGAAATCAAGAGAAACAGGATATTGTCTTCGTGATAAAGGAATAGCTGCTGTCCGTGTACGGTTATTCCCGCGTAAGGATTTGAGAAGAACACTTTTAAAATTCCCCGAAGACGGCATTCTCCCCGTGGTCAGGGTATTTTCTGAATAACTGAAAATTTCCATATTCCTTATATCGACATAAAAACTTTTCAATATTAGAATAAAAATCGATATGAAAAAAGAAAGTTCTTTTCTTTCAGTTTGCAAATATATTGCAATTGGCATACTACTGGGCTTTTTCCTTAAGTTTTTTGTCATCGATGTACTGCATATTTACGGCTCTTCAATGGAACCTCAGTTTCATAATGAAGACAGAATACTCGTAAACAAGCTTGCATACGGATTAAATGTACCCTTTGGAGACAGACTCTGCATAAAGTGGGCCTCTCCTAAGCCCGGTGACGTAATTATTTATATGTATGACAATAAAATAGTTATAAAAAGATGCGTTGCGACAGGCGAAACTGCACTAGAATATTCATACAGTTCGGGGTATAATCTCATTATAGGGGATAAAAATATACCATTAACTGAACTGCAGTATCACAGGATGAAGGAAAGCCATTGTGTACCACAGGGTATGATTCTTGCAGTCGGTGACAATTATTCAGAATCAATAGATTCCAGAACATACGGTTTTATCCCAGAAGAAAACATATTAGGCAAAGTAATATGCAGGTAAACACTTTTTTCAGCAAAAAACGTCTCTGGGCCGTAATAATTCCGACTATTCTTGTAACGGGTATCTTGATTTACAAATTCGGAAAGCTTGCATTTACACCACAACAGCAGATTGTTCCTCCTGTACCTTCTGTAGAAAGAGGTTCAATTGTTGACCGCAACGGAAAACCCCTTGCAGTACAGACAAACTTCTATCATGTCGGTATTTCACCTTCTGCCATTGAAGAAGATAAAATAGATGCTTTTGCAGAAACTGTTGCAGATGTTCTTGAAATGCTTCCATCAGAAATTGCAGTTAAGATAAGAAGTGCATCAAACAGCAGCTTTACTTACATCAAGAAAAAGATTACGGAAGAACAGTACCTTCTGCTCAAGGAAATTACAGACAGGAACAGATACAATTTCGTAAGGTTTGACAGAATACCTGGACGTGTTTATCCGGAAAATGACCTTGCATGCCATCTTATAGGCTACATGGGAGATGAAGGTTCCGGTTTAGGCGGAATTGAATATTCCGAACAGCGCATTCTTTCTCCAACCGTTACTTCTGACACAAAAACTTCTGTTCACGGAAAGAACATTTACCTTACCATAGATGCAAACCTTCAGTATAAGCTTGAAAAGATTGCAAAGAATGCTATGGAAACAACACAGGCAGAAACACTCATGATGATTGCTGCAGAAGCAAAGACTGGCGAAATACTTTCCTACATAAAGCTGCCTTCAGTAAACCTCAATAAGTATTTTGAAGGTTCTGAAGAAGAAAAGAAAGACCGTCTTGCGGCAGATGCTTACGAACCTGGAAGTGTTTTCAAAATCTTTACGGTAGCTTCATTAATTGATTCCGGAGCATTTACAAGAGACACAGAATTCCTTTGTGACGGAGTTTATGAAAAAAAGACAAATTCCGGTGAACGAATAAAGATTACATGTCTTGACCACCACGGCTATGTTACAGCACGAGAGGCATTGAAATATTCATGCAACGATGCACTTGCACAAATGAGTGACCTTATGAAGACAGATGCTTTCCTCAACAGGATACGTTCATTTGGTTTCGGTGAAAAAACAGGAATTACTCTTCCTCTTGAAGCAGAAGGTCTTGTTAAGGACATGGACAGTTCTTCATGGTCAGCACGCTCAAAGCCTACAATTGCAATCGGTCAGGAAATTACTGTAAGTGCTTTGCAGATGGTCCAGGCAGCAAGTGCCATTGCAAACAAAGGCATTCCGGTAAAGCCTACTGTCATCCAGAGAATTACAGATATTGACGGTAACGTAGAATATCAGCATGAACCTGAATACAAGGACAGGGTAATAAAAGCAGCTACAGCTGATTACGTTTTAAGCTGCATGGAAACAACAGCACAGAGCGGTACAGGAAGCAGGGCTTCCCTTTCTGACATTTCAATTGGTGTAAAGACAGGTACTGCCCAGATGGCTGACCCTAATACAAGATCCTACAGCGAAACAGACTTTCTTTCCAACTGTATGGCTATTTTCCCTGTAGAAGATCCGCAGATAATCCTTTATATCGTTATAGAAAAAGCCAAGGGTGAAACTTATGCAGGACGTATTGTTGCACCAGTAATTGCCCAGGCTGCTGATGAAATAATCGATCATCTTGGAATGAACAGAGCTGGAGCTGCAAGTCTTTCACACAGCGGACGTATTTCAATAAGTTCAAATGCACCAATCCAGCTTTCAGAAATTGTTCCAGATTTTACCGGTTATCCAAAGAGGGATCTTCTTCCGTTGCTTGAATACACAAACATACACTTCAGCATCAAGGGTGAAGGTTGGGTTACAAGCCAGAATCCAGCACCAGGCACTCCACTTACGGAGAACATGACAATTGAACTCTATCTGGAATAACAACATAACAGCTTTTAAAAACAGATTTCCCCAGCTGGCACAAATTCTTCTGCCACAGACAGAAGCTTTTGAAAAGGACTTTGAAAACGGAAATACAGTTTACAGAATAGAACAGGCAAAGAATGGTCAGCCGACCGCTTTTGAAAACAACGTACCGCTCCACTCAAAGTACAATCCGCAGCGAGAAGCAGAACAGCTTTGTTCACAGTTTGACAAGGCAAAATATTCTACTGCAGTTTTTTATTCATGCGGTCTAGGCTATGCACCAGTTTTGTTTGCAGAAAAATTTCCGGAGACATCACTTGTTATTGTAGAACCAGATGCCTTTCATATACTCGAAGCATTTACACAGCTTGACTGGACAAAAGTTTTTTCTCATAAGGAAATTGTCTTTTTGATCGGCGCGTCTGCAGAAGATACAGTTGCATTCATTGAACATTACAATATGGAAGAATGCATAACATTCAGCGTTCCATCCCAGACGGCACACTGCAATGAATATTATGCAACTGTTTCCGAAAAACTGAAAAAACACGAGAAAAAGCATGAAATAAATTTAAATACGCTCGAACGTTTTTCAAAACTGTGGATGCGTAACAGCTGCAGAAACCTTCACTATATAGGCGAACTTGACGGTGTTTCAAAGTATGAATCATCTACAGAATTACCTTTCGTAGTACTTGCAGCAGGTCCAAGTTTACAAAACATTCTTCCACATCTTAGGGAAATAAAAAAAAGGAGCATTCTTGTCTGCGTAGACACAGCCCTTCATGCATGCCTTAGATACGGTGTTGAACCAGATTTCATCATTCTTGTTGACCCGCAGTACGCATGTTTCATGCATCTTGAATTTCTTTCTTCACCTTCATCAATACTCATTACGGAAAGCGCAGTCTACCCTTCCGTATTCAGATTCAACTGTAAGCAGAAAATACTCTGCTCATCAATGTTTCCTCTTGGCCAATACTTTGAAAAAATTCTTGGCTCAAAAGGAAAGCTTGAAGCAGGAGGAAGCGTAACAACTACAGCATGGGATTTTGCACGGTTCTGCGGAACAAAAAATATTTTTATTGCAGGAATGGATCTTGGATTTCCTGACAGGCAGACTCACATAAGGGG
>JAZUKU010000164.1:0-5531 GCA_045643485.1 Treponema sp.
CCTTCTTCACGGGCTTCTTCCCTTTGAACTGCCATATCTGTATCGTAATCGTAATCAACTATGAACATATTAATTACCTCCGTAGAGTTTCTTCTAAGGTATTCTGAAAGGATTCCCCGTCTGATTGCTTCCTTTATTGCCAGTTCGTAAGATTCAGGGTCATCACGTACTGCATGTTCGCGGACTATTTCTATAAACTCACAGTACTGTTTTAGTATATCACAGCCGTTCTGGAATTTCAAAGTCTGCCCGGGTCCAATGTTTATTACGCGTACAGTCAATTCAAGCTGAGGAAAAAAATCTCCTGCATTATAAAACGGATAGAATGAATCAGAAAGCCTGAGTGTTTTTTCATCGGGGTATTTTTCCGTACCGTTGTAAAATACATAAAACTCCGGTGTAGGAATTGGAATTCTTTTCTTTAAGTATTTTGCCTTTGCAGGAACTATTCCTTCGTAAATGCGCGTTACATACTCAAGAAGGCGGAACGGCATGTTTTCGTTTATTGTAGACTGATGTTCAATCATTACAATAAGCTTGTTGTTAATCAGCATGCTTACGTCATTGCGCAAAGTCTTGTAGACCGTCTGCGGAATTGTTTTGTTTTCAATAACTGTTTCTTCATATTTTAAGTCTGTTCCGTGAATGGCATTATACAGGCTTAAGAAATTCTTCTTACCTTCAACCCCGTTGCTGAACAAATCCGTGAACACAGAATCCTTTATGTTTCTGTTTGACTGTGACATGTGAATCTCCTTGTACACAAAATGTGTACATATAAGAGATTGCACTGAATTTTAAAAATGACCACAAATTTGAAATTATTTCTTTAAAATCTTTTCGTTAATGAATTTACCTACAACAGTAATTACAGGGCCAAGCAGCAATGACATTGCAACAGAACCAACGATTGAGCCCTGAATACCGTCTTCACAAAAACGACTTGCAATAATTCCTATGGCAACGGCACATAAGTCAAAAGCAATGCGTACTGCAGCAAAAGGAACTTTGGGAAGCCATCTGCTTATAATCTGAGGCATAGCATCGTAAGGAGCAACACCCATCTGTGCGTTAATGTAAACGGAAGCAACAAGAACAAAACACAAAAGCGTAATTATAAAAATAACAAGGCGAAGACCAAATGTTCCATTGTCAATAAGCGCATGAAAACCAATGTTTAGCCATATCCATCTGCACAAGTCAACGATGTAACCAATAAGGATCATGTTAGCGAGAGTTCCAAAACCAATCATTTCTACACCGAATGCAATTGTAAAAACAAGCATGAGTCCGTAAACAAGAACTTCCGTATTGCCAAGCCCCCATCCAAGTGCTTTAGAAATATTCAAATTCATAAAGCTTGCAGGATCAGTACCCCAGCCTATTTCTACAAGAATTGAAACAAATACACCCATAAGTATTACGGCCGGCAGCATAAGTGCAAGACGCTTTTTAAAATCTGGAACAATAAACTGTTTAAAAGAAAATTTCATATTAACCCCGGAACTGTTTTCCGAACAAGTGAGAGTGTAGCACATTTACTGTTTTGAAAAAACACTTTTTTAAATTTGTCCAGTAATTTATTTTTTTAAAATAATTTGCCAAACAGTAATTTCTTTAGTATGCTTTAAATATAAGGAAATGGTTTTGGAAAACATTCAGAATCATTTTTAAGTACAACCTGGAGGTGTTTTATGCATACAAAATTTGGTTTAAACCAGAAAGACTTTGAAGAAATGGTAGATGCAGAACAGTTTGTTGAACTTGCAAAGAAACTTAAGGAAACTTTGGAAAAAGGCAAGATTTCAAAAGGCGAATATGAATCTGCATATGACTGGGTTAGAAAATCTGCTCAGGCAAAGGGTAAATCCTTATAAACTTTTATCTTAAATAAAACAGCCTGATTCTTTGGAAGACTTTTCTAAAGAGTCAGGCTTTTTTTTATTTTGAGCATAATTCCCAGAAAATAACTGCTGCAGCTGCGGCTACGTTAAGTGAATCTACTCCGGGACGCATTGGGATTTTTGCTACGTAACTGCTCAATGAAATTGTCTCAGGTAAAAGACCTTCACCTTCTGTTCCAAGAAGAATTGCCAGTTTGTCTTCGTTTTTTAAGAGCGGATCATTTACGTCTACAGAATTATTTCTTAATGCCATTGATAATGTTTTATATCCTAAATCATGAAGTTTCTGCATTCCATTTTCAGGCCAGTCAGCAGCGGTTGTACCGATTCTTGTCCATGGTACTAAGAAAACGTTTCCCATGCTTACGCGGAGGCAACGGCGGTTAAGAGGATCTGCACACTGCGGTGTTAAAAGAACTGCGTCTATTCCAAGAGCAGCTGCTGAACGGAATATTGCGCCAAGGTTTGTTGAATCAGCTGTGTTTTCAAGGACAGCAATTCTGCGTGCGTTTCTGCAGACTTCTTCGAGTGACTGCGGTTCACGTCGTTTGAATGCACACAGTACGCCTCTTGTTAATTTATAACCGGTAAGTGTTTCAAGAACATTTCGTGGAGCTGTATATACTGGAAGTGACGGGCAACGCTCAATTAAAAAAGCTGCATCTCCCGTAATGTGTTTTTCTTCCATTAAAAATGACTGCGGTTCGTAACCAACATCAAGTGCGCGCTCAATTACTTTTGGACTTTCTGCTATGAAAAAGCCTCCCTGCTGTTCGTAAGAGTTGCGCAATTCACGCTCGGTAAGATTTGCGTATATGTCTGCGCCTTTTGTGTTAAGGCTGTCGATATGAATTATCATTTTTGCTCCGGATGCTCTGATGAATTCATATTAGTGTTAACGGAATATTTCTTCAACAGAATGGAATAAACTTACTCAAAATATCAAACTTGGTTTAGAATATTATAGTATTCTCATATCATACACTTCTGCAGAAGGGTTAAGGATTATTTATGGCAAACATGGATTTACTTGTAAGGGCACTTTCGTTTATTGAGAACAACCTTGATAGCGAAATGCAGACTGAAGACATTGCAAAAGCTTGTTTTGTTTCCAAATCGAGTCTTGAAAAAATGTTTAAAGAGTCTGTACGTTATTCTGTTCACGATTACACAATGCGCCGCAGAATGATGAAAGCCGCAAAGTTTATGATCCAGAAGCCACAGATGAGCCTGCTTGATATTGCCGTTCAGTACGGTTATTCAAGTCATGAAGCATTTACACGTACATTCAATAATGTATGGAACTGTAATCCGTCGGAATTCAGAAAAAAATATTCTTCAAAAGATTCTACTCCAGAACTGTTTCCGCAGGTTACCGGCATTTATCACATTGAAGGAGAAAAACATATGAGAAGAGCCGTTGATATTTCAGAAATGTATGATTTTATACGCGAACGCAAAAACTGTTACATTGTCTGCGCAGACATTGTTCATCTTATTCCGATAAATGAAATTTCTTATAAAGCAGGAGACATTGCACTTTCCGAAACAATGAAGCGCATGCTTGACTGCAGCAGTGACAACGATGTTGTATTCCGTTTTGGCCATGATGAATTTGCCTTGATAACTTGCAGCGAAGACATTAAGTATGCAGAAAAAATTCGTAACGATATTCTTGCGCTTAACGGGCAGACGTTTGATTTTGAAGACAAAAAGATTCCGCTGAGTCTTTATTCGGTCATTACGAAAATTGATTCTTCTGTTTTTGCTGAACAGAAATTTTCCGGCATTTTTTCTTCATTCATAAATGTTCTCAGTAAGGAAAAAATCAAGGTTGATTACGACTCTGCAAAAGAGCAGATGGATAGAAACAAGTAAGTTTTCCGTAAAATTGCAAATTGACTCATACGGGCTTATAATTAAAAAGGATATTTTTGTTTCCGAAAATTCTTTTTACAAGGAGTTCGTATGCCGTCAAAAAAATATATTTTAGCTTTGGACCAGGGAACTACATCTTCGCGCGCAATTATTTTTGATTCCAAGACAAAAATTGTTGCATGTGAGCAGCAGGAATTTACACAGTATTTTCCTAAACCGGGTTGGGTTGAGCATGATGCAGAAGAATTGTTTTTGTGTCAGCTTACTGTAATGCAGCAGGTTGTGCGTTCGTCAAAAGTAAATGTTAAGGACATTGCAGCAATTGGTATTACGAATCAGCGTGAGACTGTTGTTCTTTGGGATAAGAAAACGGGCAAACCTGTTTACCACGCAATTGTGTGGCAGTGCAGAAGAACTGCTGATCTGGCAGAAGAATTAATCAACAGCGGAAAAGGCAAAATGATTCAGCAGAAGACTGGGCTTATTCCGGACGCATATTTTTCGGGCACTAAAATTAAATGGATTCTTGATAACGTTAAGGGTTTACGTAAGCGCGCTGAAAAAGGTGAAATTTTAGCAGGAACAATTGATTCATGGCTTGTATGGAAACTGACTGGCGGTAAGGTTCACATTACTGACTATACTAACGCAAGCCGTACGATGCTGTTTAACATTCATACTCTCCAGTGGGATGATGATTTGCTTAAGCTGCTCAACATTCCTAAATGCATTCTTCCTGAAGTTAAGGATTCTTCTTGTGTTTACGGTATGACAGACAAAAAGGTATGCGGTTTTGAAATTCCTATTGCTGCCTGTATTGGTGACCAGCAGTCTGCCCTCTTTGGTCAGGGATGCTTTAAGAAAGGTGAAATAAAAACTACTTACGGTACGGGATGCTTTATGCTTATGAACATTGGAAGCAAACCGATTATTTCTAAAAACAAGCTTGTTACTACAATCGCAATTGGTATGAACGGAAAGGTTCAGTATGCACTGGAAGGTTCTGTGTTCATGGGTGGCGCTACAATCAAATGGCTGCGTGATCAGCTTGGAATTATCTGCTGTGCAAATGATGTTAACGTTCAGGCGGAAACTGTTGCTGATTCAAACGGTGTAATTGTTGTTCCGGCTTTTACGGGACTTGGTTCTCCTTACTGGGATCCTTATGCACGCGGAGTTATTGTTGGTTTAACACGCGGTGTTACTAAGGCTCACATTTGCCGCGCTACGATTGAAGGAATTGGTTTTCAGGTTAAGGATCTGCTTGTGTGCATGATGGAAGACAGTGGAATAAACATTAAGCAGATGAAGGTTGACGGTGGCGCAAGTGTAAGCAATACGCTCATGCAGTTCCAGTCTGACATCTTAAACAAACCGATTTTCCGTCCTAAGAATGTTGAAACTACTGCGCTTGGAGCTGCATTCTGTGCGGGTCTTGCAACTGGGGTATGGAAGTCTAAGGAAGAAATTCTTGACTCATGGAAAATAGACAGAATCTTTACGCCGGAGATGAAAGCTTCCAAACGGGAAGCAATGTACGGTAAGTGGAAGCGTGCGGTTGAATTGTGCAAAGGTTGGGAAAAGCCTTGTGCCAAGAAAGTCGCAAAGAAATCTGCAAAGAAATAAGGAAAGCGAATGGCTGAAAAAAATTACGATGTAGCAATCATAGGTGCCGGAATTACGGGCTCATGTATTGCAAGGGAATTGTCAAAGACAAACGCATCAATATGTCTTATTGAAAAAGAAGAT
>JAZUKU010000165.1:0-7620 GCA_045643485.1 Treponema sp.
TACAGTGAACTGATAGTCTGCACTGAATGAAACAGCCTTACCGGCAATGTCTTTAATAATATTTGCATCACCGTTGGACAAATCAAAACTGATTATGCCATTTGGAGTAATATAGTCTCCGTAGATTTTGCCGTTTGGATGATAAACGTTAAGCCAGTATTTTCCGTTTGTAGGAATGTCAGCAGAATATACAGGAATATTGCATGTAAATATGTTTGTATCAGTATCAAGTTTTTCTGCAATTTCATTTGAAGGCTTTAATTCACCATGGCCTGTTTTTGGAGTAATTGTCCTTACTGCTGTTTTTTTCTGTTTAGCACTGAATAAGTCTGCATATACTTCGTAAGTATTACCTGCGGTTACATAAGGTAAATAAAATTCTGATTTAGTATTCGGCTGATATTCTGACAAAGAATAATTGGAATCTTTGCTTATAATTATGTACTGTAATGCAGTGCTGTCTTCCGGAATATCATTAAGCTTTATTGTAAAGCCAGGCTTATCGTCGAATTCATAAAGCTCAATATAATACTGATTTCCTTCTGGATTTGGGTCATATTTTTCATAAGCATTTTCTGTAGTCCATGTTGACGGTGTGTCCCACTTCCATCCGTCTGCTCCAGTTTCGATCCTGATGTAAGATGACAGACAATACTTGCCGTATTTTTCACGTAATTCTGCAGCTTTAATTTTTTCTGATTCAGATTCGTTGAATTTATCTACAACAAATTTCTGATATGTAGAAGATGTTTCATCATAGAAGAAATTATTGATTGAAGTATCGCGGTATGCAAAAGCTTCACAGTTGCTCCAGTTTGCTCCGCCGTAGAAATATGTAAGGTGAATGTCTATGCTGTCATTTAATTTGTTTCCAAAGTCTGATTCAAATTCTGTTTTTGTATATGATGTAGTAAATGTGTATCTATCATATTTTGCATCATAAACTATCTGTGGAACTGCCTTATTAAAGTTCTGCGGATTTACTGAACTGTAAGTTTTGTTTGTTTTTGAAGCCTTAATTTTAATTGTATCACCAAACCATTGGCTTGTTCCGTTCTTTTTATATTCTCCGGAAAGTGTAAATGAATATTCATTGCCGGCTTTAACAAACGGGAATAAAATTGTGTATTCCTTCTTTTCGTTAAGAATCTGTCCAATAGTCTGTGTGTCTTCTGAACTGCGTTTTGCATTGATATGAATACCTGTATTCAAACCTGTTGTATTTTCAGCAAGTGTACCCCAGTTTGAAACAATTTCTTCATCTTTTGCAAGACTTATTGTAACTTCAATACCGTTATCTGTTTCTTTGGCTGACATGTGGTCAGAAATAGATGTACTTGGTGCTTTTGTTGGAGTGAAATTAAAGTAAGAGCCTTTTAAAAGCTGTGCAGAATAGAACTGACCGTTATATGTAAAGTCATAGCTGATTGTAATGAAACATATTTTACCGGCCATTTTTTCTCTGTTTTCATTTCCGTTTTTATTAAAATCAAGTATTAATTTTCCGTTTTCAACAGGAATGCTTGACTGTAAAACAAGATCAGTTGCAACGTCCCAGTCTTTTCCTATGCATACGTTAACACTGTATTTTCCGTCTGCAGGAACTTCTGAAATTGAGTATTCAGGTGTGTTGCATGTAAATACATTTGTTTCTGTATCATAAGCAGGATTAATATCGTTTGTTGGAGTAAGACATCCCAAACCGTCTTTTACTGTAAGGTATTTTATTGCTGTCATGCCTTGTGAAGAATTGCCCAGCTGTACCTGAGCTGAATAAGTGTTTCCTGGTGTTGTAAACGGATAGTAATATTCAAGAGGAGCATTTTCAACAGCGAAATATGAATCGTCTTCAATTTCTACTGCATCATAACATTTGATAAAGTACTGTACATAAGTTGCATCCTCTGGAATTTTATTGAGCTTTACTGTTAAGCCTGGTTTGCCTTCTTCCTGTGAAATCGTTATGTAAGATCCGCTTACTTCAGGATTTTTTTCTGCTGTTACTTTATACCAGCCGTTCTTGAGAATCTGAATTGAGTAAGATTCTTTATTGTATGTGAAAATATACTCAAGGGAGAATCTGCATTCATTTCCTGCCATCTGCTGAACGAATTCACCATCGCCGTATTTGTTAAGGTCAACGCTGAAATAACCGTTTGTAGAAGGTTCTACATAGTTTGAATAAACAGCTTTTGTTTCATCTTCACCAATGAAAACATTAAGCCAGTATTTTCCGTCTACAGGAATATCCGAATCAAATTTCGGCATGTCTGCTGTAAAGATATTTTTCTGTGTATCATATTTTTCATTCAATACGTATGCAGGTTTAAAGTATCCTTTTCCTGTTTTTGGAGTTATAGTCCTTACTGCTGTTTTTTCCTGTGTTTTGCTGAATAATCTTACATAAACTTCATATGTTTTTCCTGGTGTAACAAAAGGATAATAGTATTCCGAAGGTGCATCCTTTATTACAAACTGCTTTCGTGAACCACCTTCTGTGCCGTCTGTACAATTAATGAAATACTGGATGTTTGTACTGTCATCTGGAAGTGCATTTAATTTAACTGTAAAACCAGGTTTTCCTTCGACTTCAACTAATTCAATATAGTAAGGATTTCCTTCCGGATTAGGATCATATGGTTCTTCAGGAACTTCAGGTTTATCTGTTTCATCTTTGACTTTTTCCTGAATTTTAACGATTTCTTTTTCTTCAAGAACTTCAATTACAGGAAGGTCTTCTTCTTTCAAAGCCTCACCTGCTTCGATTTTAATTTCTGATACAGTCTGAACACCTTTTTCGTCTACGGTAACAGTAGCTGCTTTTTCTATGACTACATCTTCTGTTTCAATTGTTACTTTTGTTTCTTCTGATGTTGCCACAAATGCTTCTATATTTGCCTTACCGTCAACTTTAACCTGTGTAACAGTTTCTTCTGCAGTAACGCTTTTGAAAACTGCATCCTTATCTTCAGAAGAAAGAATACAATTTACAGAAACTTTTGTTGTTTCTACGGTAGAACCTTTTTCAAGTACAATTCTTACGTCTTCTTTCTTTACATCAAGAACTTCTACTTCAGAGTTTTCTATATGAAATGAATTACTGCCGCCACCATTTACAGTAATTTTTTTAACATTACAACCAGAAAGCGTAAAGTCACCATCTGCAATTTTTTCTGCAACAATGATTTCCTTAATATTCTTAAGGTTTGTTAAGATAACTCCACTGGCTTCTACAGTGATGGTTGCACCCTTCATGTCGAAAGCTTTGTCCCCACCGCTTACCTTAACTGCTTTAGAAATCTTGAGCGGTACATTTTCCTGCAGAGTATATTCTGCTTTTAAAACAATGGAATTTTCTGCCTTGTTGATTGCTTCCTGAACTGAAAGAACAACAGGAACTTCCGGCTGCGAGTTGTTTGGATCAGGACATGATGTAAACAATAGGGAGATTACAGCAAGAACTGCGAATAAAGTTTTTTTCATATAGAAACCTGCCATTTAATATTAAGATTATTTTAATTATATAATTTTAAATGAAATGTCGTCAAAGGGAAAAAGAGAAATTTTCAAAATTTATATAAATTTATAAATTATAAGAAATTACAATTATAAAAAAAAAGAAGGGACAATAAACTGCCCCTTCTTGAAGAATAGGTTAATAAATCATCAAACCTTGAACTTATCGATTTCAGTATCAATCTTCTTGATTGAATCATCAACCTGAGAACAAATGTCCTTGAGTGCAACACCAGTTTCGTTGATTTTGTTTGCACCCTTTGCCATTTCGTCCATACTGCTCTTCATGATGACTGTTGAGTCCTGAAGATTGTTGATCTGGTTAAGGATTGTCTTGTTGCTTGTAGACATTTCATTTGAAGCATGTTTTACTTCTGATGTACTGTCATTCATCATCTTTAATGTTTCAAGAATCTGTTTTGAACCTTCTGTCTGTTCTTCCATGGCGTTGCGTACCTGCTGTACAAGCTGGTCTGTATCGCTTATCTGTGTAGAAAGATCCATGAAAGATTTTCTTGAAGCATTAGAGGTATTAACAACTTCAACAATTGAGTTCTTGATGTTGATAAGCTGGTCGCCGATTGTCTTTGACTGAGCAGAAGCTGTTTCTGAAAGCTTACGGATTTCGTCGGCAACTACAGAGAATCCCTTACCTGCTTCACCGGCATGAGCGGCTTCGATTGCAGCATTCATGGCAAGAAGGTTTGTCTGAGCGGCAATTGCTGTAATTGCTGAGTTTGCTTCCTGAAGCATCTGTGACTGGTTTTCAATCTGGAGAATTCTTTCGTTAACAGTTTCCTGTTTAAGCGTACCTTCCTTTGCATTAGATTCAAGAAGATTGAATGAACTTGTCATTTTTTCCATTGAACTTGAAACAGAATTGATGTTACCAATCATTTCTTCTACAGCAGATGAAGCCTGAATTACACCGTTTGACTGGTTGCCTATTAATTGTTCAAGAGAATCAATGTTTGCAGAAATTTCCTTAACTGCTCCGGCTGTTTCTGTAACGATATTGCTCTGCTGGTAAATCTGTGAATGAATGCTTTCAATGTTTGCAATAATCTGTGTAATGGAACTTGATGTATCTTCTGTACTGTATTCAAGATTTTCTCCGGCACCAACAAGTACGTCTTTAGAAGACTTGATGTCTCTTACGATGTTCTGAAGCTTTTCAACGAACTTATTGAATCCTTCTGCAACATCATAAGTTTCATCTTTTGAAGTTACTGTAAGACGCTGAGAAAGGTCTGCACTACCGCTTGCAATGTCATTGATTGAGTTACGTATAAGGATAAGAGGTCTTGCTATTGCACCGCTGAATCCAAGTCCGATTGTAACTGCAAGTATTACACATATGATAAACAGTATTACAAGGAATTTAATTACGGTTGTAAGTTCACTGAATAATTCAGATTTTTCGCCGACAGTTACAAATGTCCATCCTGTTACTGAAGGCATTTTTCTTGCAGCAAGATAATTATCGCTTGTAAGGTCAATATAAGCGTTGTCTTCCGTAATAAGTGTTTTTATTTCACTGAATCCAAAATCATCATAGAAGTTGTCTGCAAGAATCTTTTCGTTAATAAGGTTTGTTGCGTAAATACCGCTTTCAAGAATAAGGAATGACTTACCGCTGTCAGAAAGTTTGATGTTTGATATTTTTTCAGAAAGCTTAGTACAAATTACATCGAGCGCGATTACACCTTTAAATTCTCCACCGACAAACATACCTTTTGCAACTGTAATTACAAGGTCACCTGTATTGTTGTCGATGTATGGTTCTGTAATGTGCCGCTCTGCGTTGTCTGTACAAACTGTAAACCAGCTTCTTGTATACTGATCCCATCCTTCAGGTGGAAGCCAGTGATTGTCTGCATAGATTGTACCGCCCTGAGGCATAGGAATGTTGTTGATGAAGTACAGCATTGTGTACATTGGATCATCTGTTTTAGTTTTAATGAAGAAATCTTCAATATGCTCTTTTGAATCACCTTCTTCATTGATAAGGTAATTTTCTATTGTCTCAAGCATGTCAAAAGGTTTCTGAAGGAAGAATTCAATGTCTTTGTAAACATTGTCTACCTGAAGATTTGCAGCATTGACTACATTCTTGTTTGTACTTTTTAACTGAAACATTGTTACAGGAATTGTAACAAGAAGAACGCAGAATACTGCAAGCACTGAAAAACAAATTGTAAGTTTGCTTTTAATTTTCATATAATATCTCTCCTATTAAAAAAGTTGTAAAAAAATTATAAGTTTATATCAAGGAAGCTTATCAATACTTTGAAAAGCTCTTCCATCATAATTGGCTTTGGTACATGCGCATCCATTCCGGCTTCAAGTGATGCAGCACGATCTTCATCAAATGCATTTGCAGAAACAGCAATGATTGGAATCTTGTTATCAGGATACTTTTCACGGATAATTTTTGTTGCTTCATATCCGCCCATTACCGGCATTCTGATATCCATAAGGATGAAACTGTAATATTCTGGTCCGTTTACTTCAAGACGTTTAAGTACTTCTTCACCGTTAAGTACGGTTTCAACAATGAATCCTTCATCAGTAAGCATGTCATATGTTATTTCAAGATTCATTTCACTGTCATCTGCAACAATTACCCTCTGGTTCTTGAAATAATTCTTATTAATCTGCATATTGCTCTTGAGCGAATCCTTTAATGCAGAAAGATTGTTTGGATTTTCCTGTAACTTGAATGGAATTGTAACAATAAATGTTGAACCTTTTCCAAGTTCACTTTTACATTCAATCTTACCATTCATAAGGTCAATGAATGATTTACATACTGAAAGACCAAGACCTGCACCCTGGATATTCCTGTTTGCAACTGCAGTATCTCTTGTGAACTGTTCAAATACATGCTTCTGGAATTCGTCCGACATACCAATACCATTATCTTCAAAGATATAGCGGTATGTAGCATAACCGTTCTCAGCTTTTGAAACCTGTTCACAAATAACTTTTACAAAGCCGCCTTCATGTCCGTATTTAATAGCATTTGAAATAATATTTACAAATACCCTGTTGCAGCGGTTTACATCACAATAAATTAATTTATCTGTTATGTTCTTGAATTCGAACGTAAGGTCAATGTCTCTTGCCTTAGCAAGTTCCTGCATTGTTGTTTCAATATTTACGAAGCTTGAATTAATATTATTCTTCTGAAGGTCAACTTTTGCTTCTCCAGTTTCAATGCGGCTTACATCAAGTACTCCATTGATAAGTGATGACAATAGGTTTCCTGCAAGCTGCGTCTTATGAAGAAGTTCCTGAACTTTTTCCTTATTTTCAATATACTTAATTGACATGCTTGTAAAGCCAAGAATTGCATTGAGTGGAGTTCTGATGTCGTGTGTTATGTTAAAAAGGAATTCTGTTTTTGCCTTGTTTGCAACTTCTGCCTTTGAAAGAGCCTGTTTGAGCTGTTCCTGAAGTTCCATTTCCTTTTTAGTTTTATCATCAAGAGAATGAAGTCCTGTAACAAGACCTGTTAATATGTTATTTTCATAAACAGGTGTAAACTTGAACTGATAGTAATGAATGTCGTTATCAAAATATAATCTTGTGTTTACATAATAAACATCAGAAGTTTTTAATACATCAAGGATTTTTGATATCTTAACGTCTTCGTCAAATTTCGTTCTGTCTGGTGCATAAATTGCATTGTCAGAAAGAAGCAGGAGCTTTTTTTCAAAATCAGTTTCTTCAGACCAGTTTGGAATGTTTTCTTCAAGTTTTTCTGAAACTCGATAATTCAATACGGGACCGAAAGGTTTGTTGTCATTAATATCAATATATAATACACAGCCAAAATCTTTTGCAAGCTGTTCGACAACATGTTCGTTTCTTGCCTGCTGCTCTTTTGCTTTCTTTTCATTGAGTCTGTTCTTGATTATTCCAATAATTGTAAATACGACAAGAACAAACAGGAAGAAAATAATCCATTTATTGTTTGAAAGGATTTCTCCAAGATTATAAGGTTTGACGAATGTTGTAAGCCATTTGTTTCTAAGCTGGTCCATCTGTCCGTCAATCTTTAATTCTTCAAGGGCATCATTTATTTTGATTACAAGATCC
>JAZUKU010000166.1:0-7219 GCA_045643485.1 Treponema sp.
GCCAAATACAGGGAATATTACGCAGACAGGGGAATGTTTGAAGTAAAGGCTTATGACGGTGTAGAAGAACTGCTCAAAAATCTTCTTGCTGCAGGAAAAAAGACTTTTGTTGCAACAAGCAAGCCTGACGTTTATGCAGAAGAAATACTGCGCCGCCAGGGTATGCTTGATTTGTTTACATTTATTGGTGGCGCTGACCTGGCAGAAAAAGTTCGTGTTAACAAAGTTGACGTAATTAAGCACGTCCTTAGCACACAGAATATTGAAAATGAACTGGACAAATGCCTTATGGTTGGCGACAGGTTTTACGACATAGACGGAGCTAAAGCCGTTAACATGAAGTCATGCGGAATACTGTGGGGGTTTGGTGACCGTCAGGAAATGATTGACTGTAAGGCTGACTTTATCTGCGAAAAGCCGGCTGATGTCTATAAGCTGATTGTGGGCTGAATTAAGAATACCGCCTGTTATTTGCAAAAAAGCGCTTTTCTGCGTGAATTGCGCTGTTTGTTTTAATGTAAAAAATCCTGATTCAATTGCTAAAAAACGCGTTTTTTGATAATGTTCTTATATGAAAGAACTACAGCTCAAATACGGATGCAACCCTAACCAGAAACCGGCCAGGGTTTTTATGGAAGATGGCGACTTACCAATTACAGTTGTTAACGGTAAGCCTGGATTTATCAATCTGCTTGATGCTTTAAACGGATGGCAGCTTGTAAAGGAATTGAAAGAAGCTACTGGACTTCCTGCTGCTACTTCATTCAAACATGTTTCTCCGGCAGGTGCTGCTATTGGCAGACCTCTTTCTGACACTCTTAAACAAATCTACTTTACAGACGATGTTGAACTTACTCCTTTAGCATGTGCTTATGCCCGTGCCCGTGGTGCAGACAGAATGTCTTCATTCGGTGACTTTATTTCTTTAAGCGACAAGTGTGATCTTGCTACTGCAAAACTTATTGCAAAAGAAGTAAGCGACGGTATTATTGCTCCAGGTTATGATGATGATGCACTTGAAGTTCTTAAGAACAAGAAAAAAGGCAACTACTGCATTCTTCAGATTGACCCTTCATACGTTCCAGCTGAACTTGAACAGAAACAGGTATTCGGCATTACTTTTGAACAGGGACACAACTTCCTTAAGATTGACGAAAGCTGTCTTTCAAACATTGTAACTAACAACAAGGAACTTTCTAAGGAAGAAAAAGACAATCTTCTTCTTTCACTCATCGTTCTTAAATACACACAGTCTAATTCAGTTTGCTACGTAAAGGACGGACAGGCTATTGGTATTGGTGCAGGACAGCAGAGCCGCATTCACTGTACACGTCTTGCTGGCGATAAGGCTGACAAGTGGTGGTTACGCCAGAGCCCACAGGTTTTGGGCTTACAGTTTGTTGACGGAATCAAACGCGCTGACCGTGACAATGCAATTGATGTTTACACAAGCGATGATTATGATGACGTTCTTGCTGAAGGCGTATGGCAGAATCTTTTCAAGGTAAAGCCAGCTGTATTCACAAAAGAAGAAAAGAAAGCATGGATTGCTAAGAACACAGATGTTGCTGTTGGAAGTGATGCATTCTTCCCGTTCGGCGACAACATTGAAAGAGCACGCAGAAGTGGAGCTAAGGCTATTGTTCAGCCTGGTGGTTCTATTCGTGACGACAATGTTATTGAAGCAGCTAACAAATATAATATGGTAATGGTATTTAACGGTATTCGTTTATTCCATCATTAATAAACAAACAACAAAAACTCATGGATATTTGTGGGAACAGAATTTTTATGTTGTAAACTTTATGACAATATAAAATCTGCTCCCGCGAGAACCCGTCTCGAGGGACGGGGCTGCCTCGCTGGGTCTCTGTAAGCAAAAAAAGCCGCAGAATGTCCCTCGAGCCGGAACCTCGCTCCGCAGATTTTTTATTTCTTCAATTTAGAAAAAAAAATATGTGCAAACAATATGTCCATGTGTTTTTTCTTTTTTAAAGATGTAATCAAATGTCGTTAAGGTTGTTTACCATCTTATATTAAACATATAAAAAAAGTCGAAAAGAAAAGGAAAAGAGTATGAAAAAGTTTATTTTCGTTTTGGTGGCTTTACTGGCTGCTGCTGCACTTTTTGGTGAAGAGAACGTTAAGTTTAAGGGATGGAAGCAGGCGGAAACAGAACATTTTCGTTTTATTTACGAAGATGCTTCAAAAGAAGCTGCCGTAGAATTTGCAAAAATTGCTGATGATGCATGGAATAAGGTTGCAAAGATTTACGGATGTCCGCCAGACAGGCTTGACGTCAGTGTTACCGCACGAACAAATACAATCAATGCACTTACAATGTATTCTCCTGTTTCAATGGGTATGTACAATACTCCATTTTGTGATGCTACATTCACATTCCGTGAAGACTGGAAAAAAATTGTCTTTACACACGAATTGATTCATGCAGCAAATATCGCGTTTGAAGATAAAGAGACACTAAAAACATTGAAGCTTATTTTTGGAGAATTATTGACTTCTCTCAACAAAGCGGAAAAAGGCTGGGCACTTGAAGGACTTACGACTGTTCTTGAAACAGAATTAACAGACGGCGGTCGTGGAAGAAGCCCTTATTATGAACTTAATTACAAGGCACTTACTTTGGATAACTCATTCATGTCATACAGTGATGTAGAGCAGGGAAAAGAACCTCCGTACGACCAGGCATACGTTATGGGTTATCTTTTGATGAGAAGTATTGCTGACAGATACGGCATTAAGGCACTTGCAGACATTGAACGCAACAGGGAACTTTTTGGAAGCTGGGAAGATGCAGTTGCCCTGGTTACTGGAACAACAGGCTTTGACTTATACAATGACGTAAGGGTTGCACTCGCAAAAAAATATGCTGATGAAAGAAAGATACCGGAAGGAATTGTTATTTCTCCAAGAGCTGTTGGAACTTCATATTACAAACCGGCATATATCGATGACGAAGGAAACATAATTGCATTGCGTACTGCAACAAACAGTACATCAGAAGTTGTTAAGTTAACGCCTTCTGCAAAAAGGGGAACAGCTTACATTCAGGATATAAAACCTGAAGAAGATTTAAATACAGTCCTTAAGGAAACAATTTTATTCCGTGGAAATTTTTCTGACCAGTATTGTATTACAGCAGCAAAAGATGGAACCGTTTATGCAGTCCTTTATGAAGTAAGGCAGGACAAGATGCCTGGTGTTCAGGTAAAGAATTTCCTTTACAGATGGACAGAAAAAGACGGTCTTAAAAAAATAACGAAGACTGCTGACATATTCCAGCCTGCAGTTAGTGCAGACGGTAAGACTCTTGTTGCAATTGAACAGAATCATCTTCGCATGCGCATAGTTAAGGTCGATCTTGAAACAGGCGCCATTACTCCAATCCTTGAAGAAGAAGGCATTGATTTCCTTCAGCCTGTATTAAATGCTGACGGTTCAAAGCTTGCATTCATGAAGGTTGACTGGAAAAGAGGAGCCGTATGTGTACTCGACATGAACAACATTCAGGACGGATACAAAGTTATCTACAACGGTGAAGGAAAAATAACAGATCCTTCTACTCCAAACTGGAACGCTGACGGTAACCTTACGTTTACAGACAATGCACGCGGAAGACTCGAATCATATGAAGTAACGGAAGAAGACGGTGTTCAGAAAATTACACCTGTTGTTGCTGACCCTATAGGCGTTTTGTGGACATACAAAAACAATAAGGCAATTTATTATCAGACATATTCTTCAACAGGATTCGTGCTCAAGGTAAAGCCTTTGACAGAATGGGGTGTTGTTCCAGAAACAGAAGGCCCAAGTCCTGCCGGTGAAATAATTACATTCGGTAAACTGGAAAACGATTACCCTGATTATGTACCGTATGATATTCCTTCAGAAAGAAGAATTACAGAAGAAGAAAACGAAGCAAATAAAAAAGAACTTTTAACGAGAAGCATTTCCCGTAATTCAAAGAAAGATGAAAACAAGGAACCTGTTGCAGTAAGGGGAAAATACATAAAGGAACGCGAAGAAAAATACGTAAAGAAAGCAGAAGAAGCAAACACTGTAAAAACAGAACTTGAAGATGAAAAGATTTATTTCAAACTGCCTACACGTCAGCTTACACTTCCGATGATTCTTCCTTCAGCTGCAAACGGTGATAACAAAGAAACTTATTTTGGAGTAGGCTTATGTTCTGTATTTACTACTCCACTGATTCAGAACAATTTGGGAGTAGGAGAAGCATATTTTTCTTACATCCCTAAGCTTAATAACATAAATGGAGAAATATTCTTTGACTTCTTAGTTGGTAATACAGAACTTGGAATTGTTGCCTACAGGGACATAATCGGTAACGGAAAGGGTTCTGACTATGAATGCAAGGAAGTTAACTTGTTTGGACTGATAGATATTCTGCCTTTATATTCTAATTCAACAAGCACTTCATATTTTGGAATAAACGAAATTTCGAATATATACTTCATTCTTAACAGAAAGGATACTTCGCCAATAAGCTTTGACTGCGATTCACCATATTATCTGGACTTTATGCAGAGCGCCGGCTTAAGTTTCACATATATGCATGTTAATTACAGGAAGGAAATAAGAAGAATATCTTTTGCAGTTTCTGAAAAAGGAATCATTGACAGCAGAAAGTCAAAGTTCTTTGCTGGCGGTACTGCTCAGATGAATTTCCGCGTTCCATACAAATCCATTGGTTCACTTGATGTAACAATAAGCGGACGTTATACAGACTTCCCGGTTGACTGGAGATATTCAACTTCAAGCGGTGAATATCATGAAGCTACAACAAATTACCTTTATCCTGGAGCAGTATGTGTAACTGCCGGATATGTTTTGCCTTCTTCAGGAAGCTTTGCCGGTTTAATGGAGACGAAGGTTTTCTACAGCTTAAGGAGTTACTTTGGAACAAACTCTGTTGACGGAGGAACGCCACTTTCCGGAAGTTCAAATAACTTTACTGTTCCAGATTACGGTATGCTTGGTATTGGAGAAATAATTAAGGCAGGTTCAGTTGAAATGAATTTAGGCGTAACAGTGCCTGTTGAATCAATTAATTTTGACCATATGAAATTTTACTACAATATTACAATAGGCGGCATTTTGTTATAAACAGATGCAGCTGAAAATCAGTTAATAAAAAAAGCGGATGTCTTTAATTAAGCATCCGCTTTTCTGTTTTAAATAATAAGGAAATTATTTTTTTGATTCCTTTTTCTTTTTCTGAATCAATCCGATTACAATAAACGCAATGCTCCCAAGAATCATCAGGAAGCATAATATCTGACCGGTGGAAATGTTGAGCAGGGAATTGTTCTGGTAAAGAACTGTGTCGCCGGTAGGAGAAATTCTGTAGCCAAGATCAGCGTCCGGTTCACGGAAGTATTCAATCACAAAACGGACTATGCCGTAACCGCCGGTGTATATTGCTGAATAAAAACCATCGAACGGCTTTTTCTTGCGCAAAGACCATAATACAGTCCAAAGGAAAATGCCTTCGAAGAAACTTTCGTAAAGCTGGCTCGGGTGGCGTGGAAGGTTAACATATTTCTGACCGGGAACAAGTTCCATTCCAATCTTCTGTGCAATGTCCTGAACCCACTGTTCGCTTGCAGGAAAACGTTCTGCTGCAGGAAATACGATGCCCCAAGGCATTGTTGTTACGCGGCCGTATAATTCACCGTTCATAAAGTTTCCTAAGCGGCCGAATGTGTATCCCAACGGAATAGCAAGAACCATTGCATCTATCCATTTAAGCGCAGGTTTCTTGTGTTTGAGGCACCAGAAAATCATTCCCAGAAGACCGCCGATGAATCCTCCGTGATAAGACATTCCTGCTAAGCCCGTAAAGTGTCCGTGACTGTCAAACGGCCAGAAGATAAGCCATGGCTTTTTCCAGTACTGGCTTTTTGTGTCGTAAATAAGTGTAGAAAAAATACGTGCACCAATCAGCAGAAAAACAATTCCCCATGTGATGAAGCTGAATAAATCATCTTCGTTAGCAGTGTAGTCAGGTGTATTGAGAAAGCCTTCCTTCATTACTTTTTTCAAAATGAAATAAGCAGTTCCGAATGCAAAGATATACATCAGTCCGTACCAGCGTATTAAATTAAGCACCGGAATGTTTGGGAAAATTTGCGGATGAATCCACTTTGGAAAAACAATGTATAATGGGGCAATCATAAAGTGTTCCTTCTTTTAGAGAATATTAAATTTTAAAACCCTGCTTTGCTGCATTAAGAAGCTTTTTCTTTAACAGATTGTTTTCATTGCGCAGTGTTGTAATTTCATACTGCTGAGTTCTTATTGTTTCTGCTAATTCGCCTGTTGTTAATGCACCAGTTCCGATTAAATCTTCTATGTAAGACATTTTTGCTTCAAAGTCGTCGCTTGCTTCTTCTGCTGCTATGTCAAATGAATTGTCTGCAACAGCCGTTACGTCGTAGTTTGCATCAAATTTTACTGTTTCAGACTGAATGATTTTTTCGGCTATTCTGTAAATTGCCTGGCTTATTACAGAAGTTGGTTTGTATTTGATTACAGGAAGTCTTGCTGCTAAGGCTTTGTCCTGCATTGTGTCGCGGTAAACAACTCCAAGATGCTCAAGGTCAACGCCAAGATACTGTACGCATGAAGAACGTATTTTCTGAGCACGTGCAGTGTCTTTAGGATCGTCAATCATGTTCAGGATAAGACGCGGATGGAATTTGGAAAGACGGTTCTTTAAGATGCGTGTGTTTTCAGGATCGATTCTTTCGAGCTGTTCAAGAAGCTTTGGAATGTAAAGCTTTTGCAGTTGAGTTGAATCTTTCTTTAATTCTTCAATATATTTGTATGCTGCTGTGTCAGGTTTAAAGGTGTTGTACATCATTCTTAGTACGGCATTCTTTAAAAAGAGGTAACCGTTCAGCGTAGAAGTAACTGTAGGCGCAACAACAATGATTCCCTGTGGTGAAAGAAGGAACATATCGAGTATTGTAAGATGAGTTCCTGCTCCAAGGTCGAGTATTAAATAATCAGCATTTACCCTTAGGAAATTTCTGATTAAGTCATTCTTCTGGGAAGCTTTTAATGATGTAAGACCCGGAAGTTCTGAATCTCCTGCAATGAAATATACGTTTTCGTATTCTGTAGGAGTAATTATGTCTGTAAATTTTGACTGACCGGTAAAGAATGTACCTAT
>JAZUKU010000167.1:0-13702 GCA_045643485.1 Treponema sp.
TCTCGCATTTATCCTGTTTGCCAGGGCAATTTCTTTTGCACAGAATGTTTCTACAGAAAAAGACATACAGCTTCTTCTTCAGGAATATCTTTCGAACGACATTGAGCTGCAGAAACTTACACTCGAACTTGAAAAGAATGACCTCAGTCTGCAGGAAACGGAAATTAATTCCGGAATGTCACTTTCACTTTCTTCGGGACAGATGCTTCTTAAGAAAACTGACGGTGGCTTGAAGATTTCTGTTTCGCCAAAAGCAGTAGTTTCTTTTCCAGATAACAACACTTCCGTTTCAGTAACATCAGAACCTGTTTTTGTTACGGGAACTGCGGGCGGTTCTGCAGGCAGTGGCGGTTCTTCTAACCAGAAGCCTTTTTCCTTAAGCAATACGGGAATAAAATTCAGTACAGACATTATTTCAAATACCAGTCTCGAAAAAGAAATTTCCCGTTTAAAAACAGAACGCTCATATCTTGAAGCAAAACGTTCCTTAAATAACAGGGCACTTTCTGCAGAAAAAGAATTCTACACTGAATTGAAAAGCCTTCTGTCAAAAGCAAACGAAGTTCTTTCAGCAGAGCAGGAAGTGTACACGGAAGAACTGAATGTAAAAACAGTAAAGGCTCAGGGCTACGATGAAAGTTCCGCAAATTACCGCTCGGCTCAGTTTAAGCTGCGCTCAGCAAACAGGACTCTTGAAGAAGCAAAACGCGAATTCCTGCGCCTCAAAAATACCTTTGCAGCAAAATGCAATATTCAGAAAACAGATACAGAATTTGAAGAAGCATGGAAATTCCTTCCGTCAGAAATAGCAGAAGTTGCGCCAGTAGAATTTACTTCATTTGAAAAAGAAGCCTACACTAAAATAAAAAGCGCACAATGGAATCAGAAGATTGGCAGCCTTTCGCGCGAAACAAAAAATTATTCCGTAAAAGCAAACGCAGGTTATACATTCGACAATTCAAATACAGACACAAACACAATCGATGCAGGAATAGATTTTTCGTACAAAGGTTTGACAGCAGAAGCAGGAATAAATGTTCCGGTAACAAAAGCCAGCGACTCGACAACAAAAGTTCTTCCTGCTTTAACAATGTCATTTTCATATACACCGCAGACAGCTAAGCTTGAAAATATCAGTGAACAGAAAAAACTTCTGGAAATAAAATCAGAACAGCTTTCCATGCAGACAGCACTCGAAGATTACGAAAATACTTTGGTAAGCAAAAAGGCAGAATTGGAAGATTTGCTCTGGACAAAAGAATCTCGTTACGAAGAACTTGTGCAGTGCATTGAATCAGAAATAAACATGGCTAAGTGGTACGAAAAAGGAATCATTTCGGAAAAGGATTATCTTCCGGAAAAAGTTAATGTGGAAAAAGCTAAAATCAATTGCCTGATGAATGCAGTTGATTTCATCATATATAATGGCAGCATAAAGCTTCTGTTCTGCAACGACTGAAAAAAAATATGCAGACAGAAAAAAAGAGGAGCAGTATGAAAAAGAAGTCCGTTATTAAACTGATAATTTTTCTCATAATATTTATTGGACTTACGGCAGTAGGCCTTTTTTACGGAAGAAAATATCTTGTTAAAAAAGCAGACGTTTCTGAAATATATACGGTAAGAAAAGAACTTTACGAAGACGTAATAGAAGTTGCAGGAACAGCAAAGGCTGCAAACGAACAGGTGCTTCAGGCGCAGAACGACGGTACTGTAATAGCCGTTTATGTTAAGGAAGGTGACACTGTAAAGAAGGGAGACGTAATTCTTCAGCTTGATGACACGACACAGCAGTACAATCTTGCACAGAAAGATTTTGACATTGCAAAAAAAACAATTACTGCTAGTGCAAAAGAAATTGAACTTATGCAGATAGAGCGCACTTCTCTTGTTCAGAAAATTCAGGACAGAAAAGTAATTGCTACATTCGACGGAGTTATTGTTGAATTGAATGCGGCAAAGGGAGATTATCTTGAAGCAAAAGATACTGTAGGAACACTCGTTGACTTAAGCTACTTGAAGGCAGACGTAGAAATTGCAGAAACTGATGTTTCAAGAATTAAGCCCGGCCAGAAGGTAATATTCACTTTTCCTGCATACACAAAAGGCACTGTAGAAGGACATCTTGTTTCGTATCCTGCAATCGGTTTAGTAACAAGCCGCGGTGTTACAGTCGTAAATGCTGAGCTAAGGATTGATGATTACCCGCCGGAAATTCTTCCAAACTTTTCGTTCACTGCAAAAATAGAAATTTCTGAACCGCAGGAATATCTTATCGTTGAACAGAATGCAATCGGTTATGAAAACGGAAAATCTTTTGCAGAAGTAATTAAGCGCGACGGCTCAACAGAACGCAGGGAAGTAAAAGTAAGACCATACGGAATCGGTTATGTGAAAATAGAAGAAGGCCTTGAAGGTAACGAAAACTTAAAGCAGCTTTCTGCAAATTCAATGAGCGGACGCTTTTCTAAAAAAGGCCAGAAGCCTTCTGGAAAAAAGAACAACAACAATATGCCGGGAGGTTTTGGTGCTCCACCAAGAAGATAAGGATAACGAAGTCCGCGAAGTTATACGAATGGAAAATGTAGTACGCACATACATAATGGGTGACAACTGCGTATATGCATTGCGCGGTATTTCGTTTTCAGTAAAGCAGGGCGAATTCCTCAGCATAATGGGTCCAAGCGGTTCCGGAAAATCAACATGCATGAACATGATTGGATGCCTCGACAGACCAACAAGCGGCATTGTTCAGATAGGCGGTAAGAATACAGCAGACATGTCCGAAAAAGAACTTGCGGTTCTGCGCAACAGGACAATCGGTTTTGTATTCCAGCAGTATCATCTGCTGCCGTCAATGAATGTTCTCGAAAACGTAATGCTTCCTTTACGCTACAAGGGAGTCGATATGCAGTTGCGTAAACAGCTCGCCCAGGATGCGCTCGAAAAAGTAGGTCTTGCCGACAGAATGAAGCACCGTCCTTACGAATTGAGCGGCGGTCAGAAACAGCGTGCGGCAATAGCGCGTGCAACAGTTACTAACCCTGACATTATTCTTGCAGACGAACCTACGGGCGCACTGGACAGCTCAACAGGTGAATCTGTTTTAAATCTTTTTGCTGACATAAATAAATCTGGTACGACAATCGTAATTGTTACGCATGACCCAAAAATAGGTGCGCGTACGCCAAGATGCATCCGTATTCTCGACGGTCAGATTCAAAGTGACAGTCTGCAGAATGTCGGCGGCCCGTCAAACAGTGTCAGTCTGCAAACCGCAGCTGCCAGTCCGAAAACCAGCACCGCTTCGCAGAACGGAGGCGCAAATGTTTGAAGACTTCATCAACGCAATGCAGAATTTTTCCCGTAACAGAATGCGCACATTCCTTTCGCTCCTCGGCGTAATCATAGGAGTCGCAAGCGTAATCGTAATTACAAGCATGGGCGCCAGTTCCACAAAACAGATTGAATCAACATTCGGTTCTTCCGGCTTAGACATTGTAAACGTAAGCGCCGGCTTCATGAGCAGACGTGCAGCTTCAGCTTCTGCAATAAAATTTGATGAACAGTTCAGACAGACACTTTTCGACAACATAAAGAACGTAAAGAAAATCTGGTACAAGAATACACTCAGCACAACAATTACTTACGGTGATACAAGCGTTTCAGCAAATGCCTCTGCAATCGAAACAGGCTATCTCGAAATGTACGGACTTAAGCTTGATTACGGAGAATATTTTTCCGTAGTAGACGACGTAGAAGGAATGCACAAAATAATCCTCGGCAGCGAAATAGCGTCAGGCCTTTTTCCGGAAGGTAATGCTGTAGGAAAGCAGATTCTTCTCGTAACAAGCAAAATAACTTTTCCGTTTACAGTAATCGGAGTATTAAAGGAACAGTCGAGCGGCTTTGAATCAAGTACACAGGGCGTTTACATTCCGCGTGGTTTTTACAGTAAGAAAGTTTCTCCAAACCCTCTTGCAAACAACATAATGATTCAGGCAACAAAACCAGAACACACAACTCAAATGGTAACAGACGTAACTGATTATGCAGCACAGCTTAACAACGGAACAACAGGAACAGTAAACGTAATGAGCATGCAGACAATGATTGACCAGATGAGTGAAATTACACAGACTCTTTCGTTAATGCTAAGCGCAATTGCAGCAATTTCACTTCTTGTTGGCGGAATTGGAATCATGAACATAATGATTGTTACTGTAACCGAACGCAAACAGGAAATCGGAATCCGTAAAGCGCTTGGTGCAAGTCCACGTGCAATACGCCAGCAGTTCCTTGTGGAAAGTGCAAGCATTTCTCTTTTCGGCGGAATCATGGGAATTGTTCTGGGAATAGCAATAAGTCTTGCAGTCGAATACGTACAGTCTCAGAGTTACATAATCAACTGGAGCGCATGTGTAATAGCGTTTGTTTTTTCTGTTTTCGTAGGAATATTTTTCGGATTGAATCCTGCATCCAGAGCCGCAAAACTTGATCCTGTAGAAGCACTGTCAGGCGAATAAGTTTCCGCCTGTCAATGCCCTTCAGTCAGCAAAAAAAAGCGTCTGTAAATGCCTTGCAGTAAGCAACACTGCAGCCCGTCAATAAGCTTCAGTTTGCAAACTTACAGATTCTTAATGTACTTGTCGTAACAGCTCTTCATAAAGAAAATCGTAACAACAAGCGAAATGCCTTCAGCAATAGGGAATGCCCACCATACATTGTTTACGTTGCCGGTAAGAGACAAAAGCCATGCAGCAGGAATAAGCACAACAAGCTGGCGTACAATCGAAACAATCATACTCTGAACACCCTGACTCAAAGCCTGCAGAACAGAACCCAGTGTAATCGCAATAGCCGCAATAGGGAAGTGAAGTGCAATAATACGAAGAGCCTTAATTCCAATCGAATACATTTCATCAGAAGCATTAAAGAATCCAAGAAGCTGCTTCGGTAAGAATTCAAATACAAGAGTACCCGCAACCATTACCAGGAAAGCAATTGCAGCACAAAGCCATACAGCCTTAGTAATGCGTTCCTTTTTCTTAGCACCATAGTTGTAGGCAACAATAGGAACAATACCGTTGTTAAGACCAAATACAGGCATAAAGATAAAGCTCTGAAGCTTAAAGTAAACACCAAATACCGCAATAGCAGTACTTGTAAACGCACCAAGAATAAGGTTAAGGAAGTAAACCATAATTGAACCGATAGAGCACATGATGATTGAAGGAACACCAACTTTGTAAATGCCCTTGATGACGCTCCAGTCAGGCTTAAATCCCTTGAATGAAAAATGAATCTCCTTGTTCTTCTTAACGTTAAGAGTAACGGAAATTATTGTAGCAACAATCTGTCCAAGAACAGTAGCCCATGCAGCACCCGCAATACCCATCTTAGGAAAACCGCATAAACCAAAAATCATAATCGGGTCAAAAATAATGTTTGTAATTGCACCTGCTAACTGCGAAACCATCGAAAGAAGAGTGCGTCCAGTACTCTGCAAAAGACGTTCAAATAAAATTGCACCAAATGCACCAAAAGAAACAATAGTTACAATCCTAAGGTAAGTAACACCGTATTCAATGATTTCTGGATCATTAGTCTGACTTTCAAAATAAACGCGTGGAGCAAAAATTCCAATCAGAATAAACACAAGGAATGAACAGAAGAAAATAAATATTGAGTTCATCGCAGTCTTGTTAACTTCATCAAACCTCTGCTGACCAAGACGCATTGAAAGAAGAGCGTTAACACCAACAGCAGAACCAACTGCAACAGCAATAATCAGGTTCTGAATAGGAAAGCAGAGCGAAACCGCAGTAAGTGCTGCTTCAGAAATCTGCGCAACAAATATGCTGTCAACAATATTGTAAAGCGCCTGTACAAGCATTGAAATCATCATTGGCAAAGACATTGAAATAATAAGTTTGCCAAGCGACATTGTTCCCATTTTGTTTTCTGCAGGAACAGAAGAGTTAGTATCTGACATTTGTTTTCCCTTAGCAGCGTGTCCCGGCAATAGGACAAACCGCAAAAAATAATTTATTTAAGGACAGTAGTTCCCGGTTCAACAGATTTAGTAACCCAAGTGTTACCGCCGACAGTAGAACCTTTTCCAATAACAGTCTGTCCGCCAAGAATTGTGGCGTTAGCATAAATGGTAACATCATCTTCAATAGTAGGATGACGTTTTTTATCCATAAGCTCTTTTTTAACAGAGAGTGCACCAAGAGTAACTCCCTGGTAAATTTTTACGTTGTTGCCGATTACAGTAGTTTCTCCAATGACAACACCTGTTCCGTGGTCAATGAAAAAGCTTTCCCCAATAACAGCACCCGGATGAATATCTATTCCAGTCTTACCGTGAACATATTCGCTCATGATGCGCGGAATTACAGGAACGCCGTTTGCGTAAAGAAAGTGAGCAAGACGGTGAACGACAATAGCTTCAAGTCCCGGGTAAGAAACAATTACTTCTTCAGTACTTTTTGCTGCAGGGTCGCCTTTGTAAGCAGCCTGAACATCAAGTGCAATCTTTCTGCGGATTTCAGGAATTTCTTCAATAAGGGCAAGCGCAGTTTTTTCAGCAAGTTTAAAACAGTGTGAATCTTCAACCTTATTGCCGGATGTACTGTTTCCGTTAGTAATGAAAACAAGTGCCTTCTGAATTTCGCGTGTAAGCATTGAAAGTATTCTGCCAGTCTTTTCAGCAGTTACAAATGGAAGCGTAAGTTCATCAATTTTTTCAGCAGTACGGAAGCCAGGAAAAATAAGCGAAATTAAATCCTGTACAATCGAAATTACATTCTGCTGGTTAGGAAAATTACATGCTTCGTCTAAATTGATTCCGCCGTATTTCTTGTAAGAGTCAAGAATCTTATTGATTGAACTTTCAACTGTTTCCATTGAATACCTCATTCATAAATGTAATGAAAAAAGAAAAAATAAACAATGAGTGTAATTTCAGGCCCCTTCTTCAGTTAACAGAGCAGCACCGCTTTCCGCCGCAATCTTCAGTCAGCAAAAAAACGTTTTCCGCAGTCAAAAAGACCCGTGTTTAAAAAATAAAGAGGTACCAAGCAGCAACGCTACCCGGTACCTCTAAAGTCCATTTCTGGACATCGGAGAGAGTTTATCAGCTTATTTACAAGCTAACTTAACCTTAATGCATTAATACCCGTCTGTCAATTAAAATCGTGTCTAAAATAAGAAATTTTATGCATTTTTTACTAAAAAAATTAAATTTTACCCTATATTTAGGGTAGTTTTAAGAATAGAAGTTGAATACTATACAAAAAGGTAATATATTATAGTCGTATGGCACAGAAAAAAGGAAAATTTCAGTTAAAACCGCTCGATTTTGCCGTAACGGCACTGTTTTTGTGCGCAATTTTCATTTCCTTTGCAAAAATAAGCCATAAGTCAGGCACGGAACAGCTTCTGGTAATTACAGCTCCGGATGCTGAATATGTCTATACATTGCAAGAAGATGCAGAATATCAGATAAAGGGAAGAGCCGGAATTTCAACAATATGCGTAAGTGAAGGAAAGGCATTTTTCAAAGATTCAGCGTGCCCAAACAAAACATGCGTAAAATCAGCTCCCGTAAGCAGAACGGGCGAATGGTCAGCGTGTCTTCCAAACGAAGTATTCCTCCGCATAGAAGACAAAAATCCGCAGAATCAGCAGCAGGATGACGGCAAATTTGACGCTTTTGCATTTTGATGTAATGTATATATGTACAGGCAGAACAATTCTGCAGGGGAAGCAATATGGCAAAGAAAAAAAGCACAATCGTATATAAATGTTCAAACTGTTCGTACACACAGCCGGCGTGGCTTGGAAGATGCCCTCAGTGCGGAGAATGGAATACACTCGAAGAATGCATACTTGATCCCAATGCAGCAGCTCCTTCCGTAAATGCAGCCGGTTTTGCAGAAAAAATTAAGCCTGTGCCAATGTCTAAGATTTCAGTTGAAGAAGCAGGCCGTATTTCAACAGGTTCCGCTGAATTTGACCGTGTTCTTGGAGGTGGAGCTACAAAACGAAGCGCAATACTCATTGGCGGTGAGCCGGGAATAGGCAAATCAACGCTTCTCCTGCAGACAGCCGCTTCTGTGCTCAAGCTTCAGTCTCAGTCGCAGTCGCAGTCAAAAGCCTCTTCGCGCATACTGTACGTGTCTGGCGAAGAATCAGCTTCTCAGATAAAGGGAAGGGCAGTACGCCTTGGCCTGAACGTAGATTCCCTTGAAATACTGTGTACGCTTCGCCTTGAAGACATTCTTTCCGCATTAGATTCGCTTAATCCGCTTATGGTAGTAATAGACTCAATCCAGACAGTCTATTCAGTAGAAGCCGGAATCGTACCAGGAACAGTAAACCAGCTCAAATATTGTGCAAATGAATTAATCAGCTGGGTAAAGGAACGCGATTCAGTCCTTTTCATGACGGCACATGTTACAAAAGAAGGAATAATAGCCGGCCCGAAAAGCCTTGAGCATATGGTTGATACGGTAATATCGTTTGAGCGTACCACAGACGACGTAAGGTTCCTGCGCGCAATGAAAAATCGCTTCGGTTCAGTAGACGAACTCGGTATTTTCGAAATGTCTTCTTCCGGACTTTCTGCAGTTGCCGATCCAAGCTCCCTTTTCATAACAAGAAGGACTGGCAGTACACCGGCAGGCATTGCGTGCGTACCTGTTTTCGAAGGAAGCCGCGTGTTTATAGTAGAAGTTCAGGCACTTACGGTACCGGCAAAATCTTCGTTGAGCCGCGTTTACAGTGAGCGCATTGATTCAGCAAGGGTAAGCCGTATAGCAGCCGTTCTTGAAAAGCGTACGGGGCTCCGTTTCAGCGATCAGGACCTTTACGTAAATGTAGCCGGAGGAATGCGTTTAACCGAAAGCGCCGTTGATGCAGCATTAGCCGCAGCACTTTATTCCGTGAGGACAGACATTCCGTTGCCTGAAAAATGCGTAATCGTAGGAGAATTAAGCCTTGCCGGAGAAATAAGGCCTGTAAGCAAGCTCAAGCAGCGCATAAAGACCGCAAGAGAGCTCGGTTTTACAAAAATCATAGCTCCAGAAGCAGAAACAGGCGTAAATTCAGTCTCTGACGTAAAAGAACTGATTAAAAACGTATTTGGACAGAAAAAAGCGTAACTGCTTAATAAATAAAAGAAAAATTCGCCAAATTCGGCCTATTTCTATTGACATAAAAAGATTCAACCGCTATATTTTCAAAACGATTATTATGTTCGCTCTTGTAGCTCAGTCGGTAGAGCACATCGTTGGTAACGATGAGGTCAGCGGTCCGATTCCGCTCGGGAGCTGATCTAACAAACGACATAATAAAGTTTTTTTAAGAGGTGCATGAAAATGGGAAGCAAGAAAAAGACTGCGGTAGAAATTATCGCCTTGCAGTGCAGTGAATGCAAAAGAAAGAATTATACAACATACAAGAATCGTAAGAATATCACAGGAAAACTCGAAAAGAATAAGTATTGTCCATTCTGCCGCAAAGAAACTGCCCATAAAGAAACAAAAGTTAAATAAGATTATTATGCTGTCTCAAATGACAGCTTAATATATTTAGGTCAGTAGCTCAGTTGGTAGAGTCCTGGTCTCCAAAACCAGTTGTCGCGGGTTCGAGTCCTGCCTGGCCTGTATTTTATAAATTGTAAGTAAAGATTAAGAGGATTAAAATGAATAAAATCGTTAAGTTTTGTAAAGAATGTGCTGCTGAACTCAAGAAGGTTGTTTGGCCAACACGTGATGATGTTATTTCCTCTGTAAAGGTTGTTGTAATTTCAACCGTTGTAGTAGCTGTCGTTCTTGGTCTTTTGGATTTCTTATTTACAGAAGGCCTTCATCTTATTTTCTAGTTTAAGGTATACCAATGGCAAAAAGCTGGTACATTCTTCATACTTATACTGGTTATGAAGGAAAAATCGAACGAACTCTCCGTACAAAGCTCGAAGCAGGTGAAATCGATAAAAATGTTCTTACTGATGTAAAAGTACCTGTTGAAGAAATCATCGAAATTAAAGACGGAAAGAAAAAATCTCGTAACAACAAATTTCTCCCTGGCTATATAATGCTTGAAATGGATCTTCCACAGATTGGCTGGAAGAACGTATGTTCAGCAATCCGCCGCATTCAGGGTGTAACAGGTTTTGTTGGAACAAAGCCTTCAGAAAAGCCGAGACCAATTACTTCTGATGAAGCAATCAATCTTCTTCAGAAAGCTGGTGCAATTAAAGGTGAAAAAGCCGTACGCATCAAGCAGTCATTTGAAGTTGGCGATCAGGTTAAAATTACAGACGGTCCATTTGCTACATTCAGCGGTGCCGTTGAAGAAGTTAATGCAGAAAAGAACAAGCTTCGTGTTATGGTACAGATTTTCGGTCGTGCCACACCGGTTGAAGTTGACGTTCTTCAGGTAGAAAAAATATAATTTCTACCATATAAATTAAATGTCTGCGGGTTAAAGTCTTCCGCAGGCGCGTTCTTTTTAACATAAAGACTTTTTTTGCTATTGTAAAATTCAAGGCTTAGAAATAAGTCTTGTCTTTGTTTTGGGAGAGGCGCTGGTTCGTCGAACAGAATGCGTCTCGCTAGGGCTGGCTTCTATATGAAACCAAATGCCCACACCAATGTAAGGAGATATACTATGGCCACAAAAAAGGTAACGGCTGTCATCAAACTGCAGTGCCCTGCAGGATCTGCGACACCGGCTCCACCTATTGGACCAGCTCTTGGACCTCATGGTGTTTCTGCTCCTAAATTCGTTCAGGAATTTAACGACAGAACTAAGAGCATGGAAAAGGGACTTATCATCCCTGTTGTTATTACTGTCTATCAGGACAAATCTTACACATTCATCCTCAAAACTCCACCAGCTGCTGTACTTATCAAGAAAGCTGCAGGCCTTGCAAAAGGTTCAGGCAATCCTCTTCGCGATAAGGTAGGTAAACTTTCAGCTGCAAGTCTTGAAGAAATTGCTAAGACAAAGATGCCTGATATCAATGCAAATGATCTCGAGGCAGCAAAAAAAATCATCGCCGGTACTGCACGCAGTATGGGTGTTGAAGTGGAGGCTAACTAATGAAACACGGAAAGAAATATCGTGAATCACTGAAAAAGTACGACGCAGCAAAAAAATATGATGTTGCTCAGGCTTGTCAGTTAGTAAAGGATCTTCACTTTGCAAACTTTGACGAAACTGTAGAAATGCACATTTCTCTTCGTCTTGAAAAGAACCAGACAGTTCGTGATACAATCGTATTCCCGAATCAGTTCAAGGGTGAAAAGCGCGTAATGGTATTCTGTAAGGAAGACCGTGTACAGGAAGCTCTTGATGCTGGTGCTACATACGCTGGTGATGCTGAATACATCGAAAAAGTAAAGGGCGGTTGGACAGACTTTGATGTAGCTGTTGCAACACCTGATATGATGAAAGATGTAGGTCGTCTTGGTATGGTACTTGGCCGCAAAGGTTTAATGCCTAACCCTAAGACAGGAACTGTAACACCTAATATTAAAGAAGCAATCGCTGAACTTAAGAAAGGTCGTACAGAATATCGTGCAGACAAAGGAAACGTAATTCACATTGCTGTAGGTAAGCTCTCTATGGACGTAGCTAAGACAGCAGAAAACATTAACGCATTCCTTGCTGAACTCAACCGAAAGAAGCCTGCTGATGCAAAAGTTGGTTTCGTACGCTCAGTTTCAGTTAACTCTTCAATGGGTCCTGGCGTCTGGATCGATTATAAGGAGGAAGCATAATGGCTATAATGGCAAAAAAACTTCAGCCTGCAAAGACAGCTGCTATTGAAGAAACAAAGAAAATCCTTGGTGACTATGAAGACTTTATCTTCATCGATTACCGCGGACTTACAGTAGAACAGATTACAAAACTTCGTGACGGTCTCCGCAAGACAAACTCACAGCTTAAGGTTTTCAAGAACACTTTTGCTCGTGTTGCTTTCGAAGAACTTCAGGTTACAGAAGTAAAAGATTACTTAACAGGTCCAACAGCAATCGCCATGATTAAGGACGATGCTACAAACGAAGCTGCTAAAGTAATGTTCGACTTTGCAAAAGAAGCTCCAACACTCCAGATCAAGGGTGCATGGGTTTCAAAAGAGCTTTTCGATGCTGCAAAAATCGAGGCATACTCAAAGTTGCCTGGAAAGAAACAGCTTATCGCAATGCTCATGTCTGCTATCAATGGTCCAGCAAGAAAACTTGCAGGTACATTGCAGGCATATGTTGAAAAACTTGAAAAAGAAGGTCCTGCAGCAGCTGCACCGGCAGCAGAAGCAGCTCCAGCCGCAGAAGCTGCACCAGCAGCAGAAGCAGCACCGGCTCCAGCAGCTGAATAAGTTTCAGCGGGTTTTTCCCAGAGCGGTATTTTTCACTGCGGTCAGGCTTCATTGTGCTGATTACTGTCCGCAGAACAAATCGTATTGCGGGTAAAGGAAACAGTTTGTTTCTTCTGCAAACGAAAAAAAACATTAATCTATATGATTATGGAGAAGACAATTATGGCACTTACAAATGATGAAATTCTTGAAGCAATTGCAAGCATGACAGTTCAGCAGGCAGCTGATCTCGTTAAAGCAATGGAAGAAAAATTCGGCGTTTCTGCAGCAGCTCCAGTAGCAGTTGCAGCAGCAGGTGCAGCAGGTGGTGCAGCAGCTGAAGAACAGACTGAATTCACAGTTACTCTCGAATCAATTGATGCAGCAAAGAAAATTGCTGTTATCAAGGCAGTTCGCGCTATCACAGGTCTTGGACTTGGTGAAGCAAAAGCTCTTGTTGAAGGCGCTCCAAAGGTACTCAAAGAAAATGTATCTAAAGCAGACGCAGACAAGATGATTGCTGATATCGAAGCAGCTGGCGGTAAGGCTTCAAAGAAATAAGCTTAACGCTTAATATTTAAAATACCGGTCGGGTAATTTCCAAAAGATTTTATTCCGGCCGGTATACATTTTTACTCATTTATTTATTGAATTCAGCCTGGGGGAAAAGTATGCCTTTTTTCCAGGCATTTCGTGCGTATACACGAACTTAACTTTGAAAGTAATGCATCTGCGACTGTACATAAAGATTTCTGCAGAATGTTTTACATATATAGGACACTGGTTTTGTGCTGTGAAAAGTTTTTTCATGTAGCAATTCCGGAGTACCTGCCTACAAACATCACAGAGGTAATTGATGTTCGCAAAGACGAAAAAAATTGAACGTCAGTACATTGGAAAGGATATCCAGGATTTCATGGAACTTCCCAATCTCATCGACATCCAGCTTTCTTCATATGAAAGCTTCATGCAGCGTGAACGACTCGCAAACAAGGAGCCGCTCTTAGAACAGGGTTTACAGGAAGTATTCACTTCAACATTCCCAATTGAAAGTCCTAACGGAGACATGTCTCTCGAATATGAGTTCTATGAACTTGATGAAGCAAATATCAAATTCAGTGAACTTGAATGCAAACAGAAGGGCTTAACTTACGCAGTTCCATTAAAGGCTCGCATTAACCTTAATTTCCGTGAGTCTGGAGCTATTCTTCAGAAAGATATTTACATGGGCGACATTCCGCTTATGACAGACAGAGGCACTTTTGTTATCAATGGTGCTGAACGCGTTGTAGTAAGCCAGATTCACCGTTCGCCTGGTGTTATTTTCTG
>JAZUKU010000168.1:0-1537 GCA_045643485.1 Treponema sp.
CAGGGAAGTAGAACTGATTCACGGCCCAAGAATATTCATCCCGACAGACGGAATATTTATAAGCACAAAGGAAATTGCAGAAGTTGCAGATACTGATGATGCGACTGTAAAAGAAAAAATAGCATTTCTTGAAGCACAGGAGGAAGTTACGAACCGCAGTCTGGAGAATCATCTGGCAGAAGTAACAGTTACTCTGTTCGAACAAAAAAACACAACACCAGCTGCAGAAAGCAAGCGCGTAATTCAAATAAATCCAAATACTACAGAAACAGCATTCCTTCAGATAAATCTTGCAAACCCAAAACTGTGGGACGCAGATACACCAAATCTGTATAAAGTAAAAGTTGCTGTAAAAGACAAAGGCATTTTCCGCACGCACTTCATTGAAAACAGCCAGATGCAGCAGACAGTCGACCAAGAAGAAACAGTTTTCGGAGTAAGGACAATTACAGCAGATTCAGTACGCGGACTGCAAATCAACGGAAAAACAGTAAAGCTTAAGGGAGGATGCGTTCATCACGACAACGGTCTACTTGGAAGCGTATCACTTTACGAAACAGAATTGCGTAAAGTAAAGAAACTAAAGGAAACAGGATTCAACGCAATAAGAACGGCACATAACCCGCCGTCATCAGCACTTGTTAAAGCATGCGATACAGCCGGAATGTATATTTTCGACGAAGCATTTGACGCATGGGGAATTGCAAAACGACCCGGTGACTACAACCAGTATTTTTCAAGATGCTGGAAAGAAGATTTAACTGCTTTCGTAAAGCGTGACAGAATACATCCTTCAGTAATAATGTGGTCAACAGGAAACGAAATTCCGGAGCGTGGCGGTTTGAACAACGGATACAAAATTGCATCACAACTCGCCGCAGCAATACACGAACTTGACAGAACACGTCCCGTAAGCAACGGCGTATGTTCATTCTGGAGCGGTCTTGACGATTACAATGCTTCTGGAAAAAATCAGAATCAAAATGCAAAGGACGATGACAGCAAAGACTTTTGGGAAAAAGGAACAGAACCTTTTACAAACGGAATGGATGTTGTGGGCTACAATTACTGGGAAGACATTTACGAAAAAGACCATAAGCTTTTCCCGGAGCGTGTAATCCTCGGCTCAGAAAATTTCCCTCAGGAAATAGGATTCAGATGGCCGTTAGTAGAAAAGCTTCCGTACGTAATCGGTGAATTTACATGGACATGCTGGGACTACATTGGAGAAGCAGGAATTGGAAAAGCAGTTTACGTAGAAAAAGATGATCCTCTCGTAAAGAAAGGGCCGTGGGCACTTATGCCGCAGCAGACTTCACTCTATCCGTACAGACTTGCAAATGACGCAGACTATGACATAACAGGACGCCTTCTTGCGCAGGGAGCTTACAGAATCGTAGTGTGGGGAAGCAGAAAAACATATCTTTATTCATACAGCCCGTCGCAGTTTGGTAAAGCTGAATGCATGAGCATGTGGGGATTTCCTGCCGTTAAGAAAAACTGGAATTACCAGAACAGCAAAGGCTCTCAGGTAGAA
>JAZUKU010000169.1:0-26807 GCA_045643485.1 Treponema sp.
GCGGACCGTTAGGCATGAAAAGATCAAGAATATCTGCAAAGCTTTTCGGTCTCTTTACATTTTCATTTTTATCTGCATAAAGATTTAATGCGTTTATGAATTCCCTGTCGTCATCAGATGCTTTTCCGTCAATTGTGCCAAGAAGATTTACTGCATTGTCAGTTACACCGATTATGTATGCCTTTTCCTGAATTGTTACAACCTGTACTGATTTTCCGGGACTAAGCATTATTGAAGAAACTTTTCTAAGGAAAGGATCATTGTTTTCGCTAGGAGACATATTCTTTTTCATAAGTCTGAAAACAAGAAGTATTATTACAACAACAAGAATGAGTACAAGAATCATCCTTACGAAAATCCATATTCCGCTTGGTGAATTAGAAGTTACATTTTCTGTCTGATTTTGTGCACCATCTAAGAAGATTTGTGATTCGTCATTCAATACAATTGCAGTTTCATCAATATCTTCAGGTGAAGAAATATTAGTCTGAGCAAAAAATATGTTTTTAGAAAAAATTAATAACAGTAAGACAAGGAATGTCTTTTTCTTATTGAAATTATTCGTAATGTCCCCCACCCAAAACATAAGCTGCATCAGTTTCCCGGACTGACACAGCTTTATTTATAATTAATTACATTGATGTTGCAACGTGTTCCATTGCAGGAAGAATTTCAGTTACGCGGACACCGAAGTTTTCATCGATGACTACAACTTCTCCCTTAGCAATTGGTTTATGGTTTACAAGAATGTCTACAGGTTCACCGGCAAGTTTATCAAGCTCAATGATTGTACCTTCACCCATTCCAAGTATTTCCTTGATAGTCTTTTTTGTACGTCCAAGTTCTACAGTCATTTCCATCTGGACGTCCATGATAAGACCAATATTTCCCTGTTCCTGTGTACTTGGTGCCATCTGGAGATTTGGGAATGAAAGTGATGAAACGTTTGGAGTATTCATACCCATAGACATACCGCCCATGTTCATGCCTCCCATATTCATTCCACCCATATTCATACCGCCCATGTTCATTCCACCCATCTGAGGCATACCAGGCATTGGCTGCATCTGTGGCTGACCGCCACCCATAGCCATTCCTCCAAGGTTCATACCGCCGCCCATTGGAGCTCCGCCTGCTGCACCCATAAGTGCACCCATATCAGCAGCATTCAAAGCACCGCCGCCTACACTGTCAAGAGACTGTAATTCTTCCTGACCGCCGCCTAATGCCTTTACCATGCCTTCTGCAACAGAACTGCTTACTGCTTCCCATAAAGTAAATGGAGAACCATCAACAGTAACCGGATATGTAAACAAAGCAAAATTATTTGTAGGAATACGTACAATTGGTTTAGGCTGATGTACAGCTTCAGGAGGATTGGCAGCAAGACCTGCAAGCTTACCGTCCTTGCTCAATGCTGTAATTTCTACACCAGAATGTGATGAAATAACTTCACATATTACAGAAAGTGCCATGTCATCAAGATCTGCACTGTCTTCCTTGTTAATAAGGCTTACAATTTTCTGTGCGAATTCCGGTGCAAGAATAAAAAGATGGTCTCCGATAAGTCCGGAATTAAAGTCAGCCATAACAGCAACGACTACTTCCGAAATCTTTGCAAGAAGCATGTCTCTGTTAACGCTTTCAACAGTAGGTGCTCCTACAGAAACTTCTGCTCCGGTCATTGTCTTAAGGTTGTCTGTTAACTGACCTGTCAGATCCTTTGCAAAATTTTCAAGTGTCTGTGTATCAATATTGGCCTGAGAAGGAGCGGATGTAGTACCACCTGCACTTAAGCCACCCATATCAACGCTTGATAATAATGCATCAATTTCGTCCTGAGAAATAGCGCCATCACTCATAATGTTTCTTCTCCTTCAGCAGTTAATTCTTCAAATTCTTTTGAAGCTGTCTCTTCAATTTTTTTAATGACCTGTACAGCCATCTTCTTACCGACAACACCCGGCTGACAGTAATATTTCTTTTTTGTTCCAACACTTAATGTAAGCGGTTCGCCTACACGTATGTTGCTTAAGCGGACAATATCACCGACTCTTAATCCAAGAACTTCCTTAATCGGTAAATCTATTGTTCCTATTTCTGCAATAACGTCCATTGCAACGTCATTGAGTTTTTCCTTTAATGTACCAAGATACTGGGTTGTAGAATTCTTACGTACAGAACTGAACCAGAACTGTGATGAAAGTTTTGAAACTACGGCTTCGATTGTAAGGTATGGAATACAGATGTTCATCATTCCTTCTTCTTCACCAATCTTTGTTTCCATAGTTACAAGTACAACCATTTCGTTAGGAGGAACGATTGATGCAAACTGAGGATTTGTTTCAATCTGCTGAAGTCTTGGCCTTAAGTCTACAACCTGAGTCCATGCTTCACGCATGTTGGCAAGAATACGAACGATAATGCCTTCCATTACCGACTGTTCAATATCAGTTAAGTCTCTGTTTATTTTACCGCCTGTAGCACCTGTTCCACCAAACAGACGGTCAATCATTGTAAATGTAATTGCAGGATCTATTTCAAGAACAGCTGTTCCCTTCAACGGATCCATGTTAATGATTGCAAGTGTTGTTGGAGTTGGAATAGAACGGATGAATTCTTCGTATGTAAGCTGGTCTACAGAAGCTACGTGAACATGAGCAAGAGAACGCAGCTGAGCAGAAAGGCTTGTTGAAGTAAGACGCGCAAAAGTTTCATGCATGTTGGAAACTGTACGCAACTGTTCCTTTGAGAATTTATCCGGACGCTTGAAGTCATAGATTTTTATCTTACGGGTATCTGAGACCGGTTTAAAATCATCTGCTTCACTTTCACCAGAACTAATTGCCTGTAAGAGCTGGTCAATTTCGTCCTGTGACAGAACTTCGTTCATGCAAAAACCACCTTTTTATTACTGCTTGACAATATCTTTTGTTGTAAAGCGTACATCCCTAATTTTTGAATTACTTAAAATGTCATCGTTTATCTGGTCACGAATCTGCTGTCTTAACAGCTCTTCGTTCTGAGGTCTTAAATCATCTTCTGTTTTTTCTGAGAAGTATCTTCTTAAGAAGTCACGGATTTCAACTGTACGCTGAGTAATTTCTGTAGATGCAGCCTTGTCGTCTTTTTTGTAACCGAGTGCAATCTGAATGATTACGCTTGCAGGAACAGGATCTGCTGTTGTAGTCCTGATCTGTTCAAGTGATGTATACCAGTCGAAAATTTCGCGTTTTTCAGTAAACTCCTGAGCAACTGGAATTGCTGTCTGAGCCTTACCGTTCTTTTCGCGGATTGATAATGTAATGATTACGATTGTAACAACTAAAATTACAGCAACTACACCTATAATTATCCATTTGAAAAGCTGAGGAATAAGTGATTTTAATCCACCTTTTCCTTTTGATCCGCCTGACTCAGAGCCACTGCTCAAGTCAAGGTCATCATTCTCGTCTGCCATAATTTCCTCCTAAACCCTATTTGATTATAAAACAAGTTTTTAAACAAGTCTAGAGTTTTTTAAAAATGTCCGTCATCAAGGATAATAATATCTACCCTGTTATTATATGCCCTTCCTTCAGCTGTATCATTGCTGAATTTAGGTCTTGTATCTGCATAACCTGCAATTGAAAACGCATTTTCATTTACTCCAAAATCAGAAAGATAATGAAGTACGTTTGCTGAACGTGCAGTAGAAAGTTCCCAGTTGCTTTCAAAACCGTTGCCTTCTTTAACAGGTGTATTGTCTGTATGACCTTCGATTCTGAAGCGTCTGTCCCTTACACCTTCTTCGTTAAAGAACTGTGAAAGCCTTAAGAAAGTTTCCCTTGTTTCATCAATATCAAGATTTGCACTTCCTTCCTTAAAGAAATTGTCTGCTGCAAGTGTAATTACAAGTCCCCTTTCATCGCTTGTAATTGTTATTTTATTTGATTTAACGTCAGGAGCAAAAACACTTACAGCCTTCTTTTTGGCAGTTCCAAGTGACTGTCCTTTTTCCATTGCCGGTAATGAACTTACTACATTACCAAGATCAGAAAGTTTTCCCTGGCTTACTGAATTACCGCCGCCTGTTATGTTGTTTGACAATGCAGCCGTCATGCTTGCCATCTGAATTGCATCAGTTTCTGTCGGATCATAAAGCATTACGAAGAAGCAGAGCATAAGTGTAATCATATCACCATATGTACCCTGCCACGCTGTTGACGGTTTTTCAGGTTGTTTTCTTTCTCTTGCCATTTATATTCCCACCGGTTTAGTCTTTAATTACATCGCTTTCAATTGTCTTACGTGTTTTTGGATCAAGATATGTAAGAAGCTTTGTTGCAAGAATACGAGGGTTGTCACCAGACTGAATTGAAAGAACACCTTCAATTACCATTTCCTTAGTAATCATTTCAAGGCTGTTCTGATACATAAGTTTCTGTGCAAAAGGTCCAAGGAGCCAGTTTGCAAGCATGGAACCATAAAGTGTTGTTACAAGAGCAACGGCCATGTTAGGACCAAGGGAACTTTTATCTTCAAGGTTACGAAGCATACCGATAAGTCCGATTACAGTACCCATCATACCGAAACCTGGACCGAAACCAGCCCACTGGTTGATTACGTTGATTCTCTGCATGTGACGGTTTTCAATCTGTGCCATTTCGTTTTCAAGGATTGCCCTGATTACCTGACCGTCAGTACCGTCGACTACGAGACGAAGTCCTTCCCTAAGGAACTGGTCATCAAGATCATCAAGACCTTCTTCAAGAGCAAGAATACCTTCACGGCGAGACTTTTCAGCAAGTGCTACCATGTTAGGTACAAGAGTTTTTTCACCATAATCATGAGTCTTGAATGCACGGCCCATGTTTGAGAAAATACCCAGAGCCTGATTCAAAGGAGCTACAATAAACAGAGAAGCATACGAACCGCCGATTGTTACGAAAATAGACGGAAGGTCCCAGATTCCGCTTAAAGAACCACCAGACGTTGCAACACCAATCAAAATACAGGCTGCACCACCAACAATACCAATCAAAGTAGCTAAATCCATTTATCCCACAACTCCTATAATTCCTGGTTTATTCCAATTTGCTTTCTGTAAGCAATTATTTTTTCTATTACTTCCTGAGGTTTGTCCTTAAGTACTACAATCTTTCCGGTAATAAGCACAACCGTAAGATCAGGCTTTTCTTCCATACTTTCAATCAGATGAGGATTAAGCCAGTACTTTTTTCCATTCAACCGCGTTACTTCTATCATAACTTATTATAATGAATGCTAATAAAAATACCGTCAAGACCTTAATCTGCTTTTAAGACAAATTTAATCCCTCAATTATTTATCGGTATTTAATTTATTTATGTTAAGAAATAAATTCATGTTATTGAAGAAATTATAATAATATTTTATTGAGATAATTCCATTTTCGATGTAAGTTAAAATAATAAGAGGAAAAGTAATGAAACAGGACATTCTGGTTATTGAAGACGTAAATGAAATGGCAGAATTAATATGCATGTATCTCATAAATGCAGGTTTCAATGCAGCAGTTACTGAATCGGCAGAAAAAGCCATTGAATATCTTGAAAACGGAAACAAGCCTTCCCTGATACTTCTTGACTTGAACCTTCCCGGAATGAGCGGTCTCGAATTCCTTAAGAAATACAGAACTGAAATCAATAAATCAGTTCCGGTAATAATTGTTTCAGCAAGAGATTCTGATGAAGACATAATAAACGGTCTTGGATACGGTGCAGATGACTTCATAACAAAGCCGTTCAGTCCAAAGCTTCTTGTTGCACGCGTTCAGAATAAGCTCGTACGTCTTGCTGAAACAGAAGCATCCTATGAAAAATCAATTTCATTCGGAGACTTTACCCTTTACCTCAACAGCTGCATTCTGAAAAAAGGTTTTGAAAGGATACCTCTTTCAACAAAAGAATATGAGGTACTGGAATACCTCTGCGTTCATCCGGAAGAATCACTTTCACCTGAAAAAATATATGAAGACGTATGGAAAAACCAGTATGGTGACATTACTGCAGTTGCAGTATACATTCAAAGGCTGAGGAAAAAACTTAATGAAGATTCTGTAAACCCAAGGCACATAAAGACAGTATTTGGCATGGGTTACAGATTCAGTTTATAAAAGATTATGACTATAAAAAAACAGTTTACATTGCTTATTACAGGAATAATTCTTGTTCCTGCAATATGTATGATATTTCTTCCACTTTATCATTATTTTAATTCACCGCAACGGTATATGCTCAGGGAATATGAACAGATTCGCGAGTCCGGATTTGAGATTATGACTGAAAACGACTGGGATGAGCTTAAGGAAAAAATACTTTATCTTCCTCCAAAAATGCAGGCAGCTGTTTTTATTGACAATACGGCGGTTATTTCAACAATTCCAGAAATAGTTCCTGAAACAACTTTTTTACCGAAAGAACTTTTCGAATTCATAAGGAACACTAGCGAAGAATATGATTATCATTTTCAGGCACCAGACCAGCGTCATGAAAGGAACAAGGAAATTAAGTCAAAAAGGCGACCTCCATACACAGTTCTTTACCGAAGCAAAGTACAGGACAGACAGAAAAAGAAAGGTTTTTCTTCATCACTTTATTATCCAATGTTGCTGATTTTCTTTATTTTTGAAACATTCTGCATAATCGTACTTATTGTAATTTCAAGAATCATTTCTTCATCAATAACAATGCTCGAACAGAACACAAAACGCATTGCAGACGGAGACCTTAACGTAGAACTCCAGATGCCTGAAAAAACAATCTTCATAAATGAAATTACAGACCTTACGAACAGTCTTGAAAAAATGAAATGTTCATTGAAAGAAGAAGAATTACGTCGTGAAAGGTTCATAATGGGAATCAGCCATGATCTTCGTACACCAGTTGCACTTATCAAGGGTTACACAGAAGCCATTACAGACGGCGTTGTTTCAGATACGGAAAACATCAACAAGTCACTGTCAATAATTCATTCAAAGACAGAACAGCTTGAATCAATGATCAATGACCTTATTGATTATGTAAAGATTTCAAGTCAGGATTTCAGAAAGAGTTTTTATGATGTAAACCTTTACTCTTTCCTTACAGAATATTCAGAAGCAATGATAAATGCAGGCAGTGTCTTTAAGCGGAATTTTGAGGTTTCATTAGACATACCTTCAGACATTCAGGTACCTATGGATAAAAAACTCATCTCCCGTGTGCTTGAAAATTTAATCAGCAATGCCCTTCGCTATACCAGTGAAAATGATTCAATCAGCTTTAGTGCTTCCATAAAAACAGATGACTCTGATAACACAAAGACAATCAGCATAAGCATAAGAGATACTGGTCTTGGTTTTTCAGAAGAAGAAAAGCAGCATATTTTTGACTTATTCTACAGGGCATCTAATTCACGCAGGGAACAGGGAATGGGCATAGGGCTTTCTGTTGTAAAAACAATTCTTGAACTCCACGAATGGAACATTAACGTTGTTTCTGAAAAAGGAAAAGGTTCTGAGTTTACAATAATGATTCCAGTAAAGGATTAAGGAACAATATTCCTTCTTCCGTCATTGAATAAATCTTCTTACCGTGTATATTTTTGTAGACTTTTACGTAATTTTTCTTCTCAAATTCTTTCCAAAGGCTTCCTTTTTTTAACAGATGCTTTTCTATAACGCCTTTTGTTTCCGGAATTGACCTGAAACGACTGGAATATTTTTCTTCTTCAATACCTTCAAGCATCCTTAAGCCCATCATGAAATATTCATATTCTTCTGTATCAATATCCAGAAATTCTTTTTCATGCGGAATATTTTCTTCCCAGATACAATCTTTTTTTTCGTTTAACTTTGACGGTATGTTTTTCCAGTATTCAATGTATTTTTCAAGATCTGTTGTATTTGTAGTCCTTATGCCTTCTGTAAAAACTGATTCAAGGGGTCTGTCCCCTCTGAACTGTTCTTTTTCATATACTTCACCGAAAGAATAAATCGTACCGCATGCTCCGGCCCCACAACCGATGTAATCTTCCTGTTTCCAGTATGCACTATTGTGCACAGCTTCAAAACCTTTCTTTGCAAAATTGGAAACTTCGTACTGAAAATAACCGTTTTCCTTTAGAATATTTCTTCCTGTAATCCATTGTCTGTCACTTTTTTCTGCCAGAGCTTCTGCATAATAGCCTTCATCAGCAATCACTTTTTTCCCAAGCGGTGTCTCTTCTTCTATGCAAAGCGAATACATTGAAAAATGATCCGGATTATATTCAATAAGTTTTTTTACGGTGCTTTCAAACTGTTCGTCAGTAGTTTCAGGAAGCCCTGTAATTACATCTACTGAAAAGCGTCCCTTCCAATTCTTTTTAATCAAATCAAGTGCAGCAAAAGCCTTTTGGGAACTGCAGTGTCTGTGGACGCATTCAAGTGAACTGTCTGCCAGACTCTGTATGCCAAGCGACAGTCTGTTTATTCCGTTTTCTTCACATGCTTCAAGCTTTGAAACAGAAACAGTTTCTGGATTCATTTCGATCGTCACTTCTGCATCCGGTTCAAGAGTACATTCTTTTTTTATAAGATTCATTAAGAGCCGGATTTGCTCAGGTTTAAGAAGACTTGGAGTTCCTCCACCTATATAAACCGTACTGAGTGAAGTTGTCTGCGTAGTGTTGAGCCTGTATTTTATTTCGTTAAGCAGTGAAACAATATATTCATCCGGAACATTTATTTCTTCCGGAACATTATCAAGATTTTTCTTTAAAAGAGGTATGCTGAAAAAGTCGCAGTAATCACATTTTGAAATACAGTACGGAATATGAATGTATAAATGCATTGCCTAGAATCTATGTATTCTTTTGAACGGGAAATACTGGAGTACGGCTTTTCCTTCAATATTTTCCTGAGGAACACATCCCCATATTCTGGAATCAGTTCCTTCTACACGATTGTCAGCAAGAACGAAATATTCATTCGGTCCAAGTGTGATTTCATTGAAATTTCCAATACTTCCTGCTTCATTCCAACCTACAGGCACTGAATAAATGTGGATGTCATATTTTTTTTCTATAAGTTCAAACTCCGTAAGGTACTGTTTCCTGTCACCCGGCTGAATGTAAAGAATATAATCCTTCATGTATATCTTATCACCCGGAATTGCCATTATTCGCCTAAGGCACGGCTTACCGCTGATTTTTTTGCTTTCCGTAAGCTGAACCTGCTGAAGCGTAAACAGCTTTACCATTGTATTTACTATTTTCTTAAAGGTATTGTCGTTTTTTTCCCAGTTTCTTGTAATGAAAACTACATCTCCACGTTCAACATTCTTTTTCATTACAGGAGAAACAAAAAGTATTCCTCCGTTTGCTACAGCACTTTCCATTGAATCAGAACGTACATAAACAGGAAAGAGGAAAAATGAAATTGTTATTGAAAGGAAAATAATCACTGATAAAATCACAAAAAAAACTGTAAGGTTCCTGTGCTTTCTCTGTCTTCTTAACTGATACGAATAATCATATACATTCTGTTTCATAATTTTGTAATATTACCATAACGTCAACTACCTTGCAAGGTATGTTAATATATTATATATTATAAAGATATGACGGATTCAATAAAGATGATTGCACAGAACAAAAAAGCCCGTTTCAACTACTCCATAGATGAAAGCCTTGAGTGCGGAATTGTACTCGAAGGAACAGAAGTCAAATCTGTAAAGGCTGGTGCAATTTCTTTTCCGGACAGTTTTGCAATTATTGAAAACGGTGAAGTATGGGTTCAGAATTTTCATATTTCCGAATACAGCTATTCATCCATCTTTAATCATGACTGTGACAGGAAGAAAAAACTTCTTCTTCACAAGGACGAAATAAAGCGTCTTACAAGAAAAGTAGAAGAAAAAGGATTTACCTTGATTCCGCTTGATGTTTACCTTAAAGACGGACGCGTAAAAATGTCGCTCGGCTTATGTAAAGGTAAAAAACTTTTTGACAAACGTGCTGACATAAAGGAACGTGACCTTAACAGGGAAATGTCACGCGAGTTCAGAAGGGACCTTAACGGATAGGAAAATGGCTTTCAAGAAGAGTTTATTGTTCTGCATTCTTTTAATTCTCTTTGCTAAATTATACGCCGCTTCTACCGTTGATTTTTTTGCAACAAAATCTTCTTCAAAAGACATTAACATGATAACAATGACGACTGACCTTTTCTTTACTCAGTTTACGTCAATGGCAGGATATACAGTTTTTGACAGAAGGGACACTGTATATGAAAAAGGAATCGATTCTTCATCAAACATAATTTTCTATTCAGAAATAGAAGAAAGCGGAGACGGCAACTGGGTATGTACGCTTAATGCAATTAATTCCGCTAACGACAAGAACCTTAACATAACAAAGACATACGCATCTTATTACAAGATTCTTCTGGATGCAAAGACTTCCCTCGAAAACCTTCTTGCCTCTCTTGAAGGAAAAGGTACTGTTGAATCTGTTCAGACTGCACCGAAAACAGGACTGTCTCCTTCCAAGGCAAATATTGAAGAACTTGCAGGAACATGGACTGGTGAATCACTTATTGATAAGATTGTAATACTTCGCGGTGGAAAAGGCTTTGTAATCTTCAAGAACGGTGCAACAATGAATATTGCAGTAAGTACGGAAGGCTCAAATGTAGTCATAAAGCAGACAGGAAAACCAAATGCATCATTCTTCCCTGAACTGCCAAGAGATCTTGCCTTAAAGAACGTAATGAATGCACAGCCTGTTTTGTGGACACTTTCACTTCTTGATTCACAGACACTTTCAGGCAGCAAGACTACACTTATTGAAGACGCTTCTTCTGCAAACGGTGTTTCAGAAGGAAACCTGCAGGTTGAATGGAAAAAGAAATAATTCTTTTCCTTATTTTTATAAGGCAGAATTAAATCCTTACACATCCCTGCCTTAACACATTTATTTTTCCATCAGCAATTGATATCAGCGTTGAAGGTAATGCTCCTTTTTTGTCACCGTCATCAATAATTAAATCTGTTTCATTTTCAAATTCGTTTATTATCGCTTTTATTTCATCAAGGACAGGACTGCCGCTTCTGTTTACGCTTGTACTGTATACAGGAGCATTGCATAATGAAATTACTTTTCTTAACCATGGATCACCGGGACAACGGAAAGCAACGGTTTCTGCAAAATCTGCAAGCGGAGAATCTTTTTTTATCCTTACGATTACTGTAAGTGCACCAGGCCATTTCTCCAGCACATTCTGAGGTATTTCATCATCTGTATAAAGCTTTATCTGCTCAGGCTGGGCAATAAGCTGAATGAGCGGTTTTGTTTCAGAACGACCCTTTATTGCCCTTATCCTGTCATCTGTCTTAAATCTTTTTTCAAAGCCTTTCATATCAACAATTCCTGAAAAGCCATAGACAGTATCAGTTGGAGTGATTATTATTTTTCCTGATTTTAGCATTTCTGCTGTTTTTTCTGCGGAATCAGTGTCTTTTTTTGAAAATATCATGATTAAATACCTGCTGCTACAGATAATTTACTTTTTTTGTTAAAATGTAAATACCCTTTGTTTGCATCAGCAAGTATCAGTAAAAGATACATAACGGCAAAAGCTATAAGGCCTGCCATTTTGCATAAAGATTCTGATATGTAATTTACCGGCTTGTGCTTAAGTGCTGTTCCCGGATCAAATATCTGTGTTTCTACTGCAGGAAGACCTGAAATAATTACTATTTTTTCACCTTCCCTTACATAACCAAGCTTTCTTGCATATGAAGCTATAAGGTCATTGTCTTTTTCCAGAGCCTTCTTTTCCAGATTCAGTTCATCATTTACCTTTCTTATTGAGTCAGTATGGCTTGAGATTTCCCTTTTCTGCTTCTGAAGCTGATTCATTGCCCAAATACTGTCTTTTCCTACAAAAACATTCAATGATACGTATATTAATATTCCGGCACATGCTGCTTTCAGAAATCTGAATCTGTTCATAGTATATTAATTATCGGCAAATTTTTAGTTTTCTTAATCGCAAATTTCATGTTATAATATAGAAAATATACTTTTTTATATCCGGGGGGATAATGAATTTTTCTTAAAAAAAAATCCTTATCTTACTTATAAAAAAAAGATGAAGTTTTAAGCATTTTATGCCGATACTTGAAAAAGAGAAATTTTATTCAACAAGGGGAATTTATACATGAGCGACACAACAAATATAAACAATGATCTTGACCAGTATGGCGTCTGGGTAAAAAATACTTCCCAGGAAAGCAGCATTGATGATTCTTTACCGGATTTTTCTTTCCTTGAAGACTCAGCTTCTGCAGATGTTCAGAACAATTTTGAATCAGATGACACTGCATTGTCTGCAGATGAACTCCTGAACATTACAAGCGGCATGTCCATTACAGAAGAAGCTCCGGCAAACGATGAAATTTCTCTTGATCAATTGGAAGCAGACTTTTCTGCAGTTGATTCCCCTTCTCCAGAAACAGATGAAATTTCACTTGACAGTTTTATTACTGACGGTGCAGAAGAAACAGCTCCTTCTGAGCCTGAAATTAAAGTAGAAGATTCTTTACCAGATGGAGAAATCTCTCTTGATGAATTTATGGATTCAGATTCAGGTTCATCTTCAGAAACAGCTTCTGTAGATGCCATGCCTGACGGTGAAATCTCACTTGATGAATTCATGGACACAGGTTCTTCTGGTGATTCCGGAAATGATAATTTCATGCCTGACGGAGAAATATCTCTTGATGCATTCATGGATACAGGTTCAGCACCTTCTCACGCTGACGGAGAAATCAACCTCGATGACTTTATGGGCCCTTCATCATCTTCAGCACCAGAACCAAAAGTTGAAGAAATTGTTGATGAAAAGCCAATGGATATAGACCTTTCTTTTGAAGAAGGAATGGAAGTTCTTGATGAACAGCAGGCAGATTCAGAAGAAGAATCATTTGATACTGTACAGATAGAAAATGCTTCAGGTGAAACAGAAGAAATTGATTTAAGCAGTTTTGATACTTCCTTTGGAGATGAAACTCCTCATGATTTTGCCCCTGAAATTCATAATTCTGATTCAACAGAAGTTTCAATCGACAGTTTTGGTTCTTCAGAAGAAGTAGACCTTTCTTCATTTGGAATTGAAGAAGACAGCGGTAACCAGAACATAGTAATGCCTGGTGCTGGTGGTGAAAAGAAAAAGTCTTCAGTTGATTATGAAATGAATGTAACGATTGAAGATGAAACAGAATCTGATGAAGAAGATGAAATGGAAGAAGAAGCAGTTTCAGGTGTTGAAAAAGAAGAAACTGTTCTTATGGAACCTGTAACAGTAACAAAGTCTTCTTCTGATGATGCATTTAACCTTGATTCATTCATACCAGAAACTCCTGTAGAAACAGAAACTGTTGAAGAAGAACCAGTTATTGAAGAAACAGCAGCTCCTTCAGTTGAAGACTTCATTGAAGAAGAGCCTGTAGTTGAAGAAACTCCTGTCCCATCAGTTGAAGAATTCATTGAAGAGCCTGCAGAAACAGCAGTTGAAGAAACTGTAGAAGAAAAAGAAATAGACATTCCAGTTGAAGACTTTTCAATAGACATTTCTGCAGAAGAACCTGCCCCACAGGAAGAAATTAAGCCTGAAGTTATTGAAGACCTTAACGCTCCTGTAATCAACACATTCACTGATGAACCTCCTGTAGAAGAAATAATCGAAGAAAAGACTGATGAAATTGAACCTGATGAATACATTTCAGAATCATTTGCAAATGAAATTGAAATTGATTCTTCAATACCAGCAGAAGAAAATGCTTCTGAATCATCTTATTCTTCAGAAAATGATATTGATGAAAACATCTTTGAAGGTGTAAGTGAAACATTACCTGATGAAATTACAATTCAGGAAGAAACTGTAACAGAATTTGATTCACTTCCAGAAGAAAATACAGACATCTATATTCCGGAAGAAAAAGAAGAAATTGCTGAAGAACCTGCAATTGAACAGCCTGTTGAACAGAATGTTTCAGTAGCTGCAAATGATGAAAGCATGGATATTCTTAAGAAAATATCAGAAGAACTTTCTTCTTTAAGAATGGAAATCAACGGTCTCAAGACAGAATTTGCTTCATTGAAAACAGTTTCTGCTTCAGCACCAGTTGAAGATAAAATAAGTGAAGAACCAGCTGAGGAAGAACAGGCAAATACAGGTTTCTTCAGCGATACAGACGGTGATGATACAATTGCAATTTCAACAGCCGAACTTGATGATCTTCTTAAACCAGAAGAAGAACCACAGGACACTGGATTCTTCAGTGATACAGATGGTGATGATACAATCGCATTAAGCGGCAGTGAACTTGACAACATTCTTAACAATGCAGAATTCTCAACAGAAGAAACAATTGAAGAAGAAGCTCCTTTTGAACAGAATGAAGAACCTGCTGAAGAAGAAAACATTTCTGTTGGCGAAACAATGTTTGGTACAGCAGAAGAAATAACAAATATTCCAGAAGAAGCAATCGAAGAATCAGTTACAGAAGAAACAATTGATTTTGAAGAAAATCTTGAAGAACCTGTAATTGAAGAAAAAACTGAATATATTCCAGAAGAAACAGCATCTTCAAATGATGATATTTTTGTAGAATCTGACAACAATGATTTAATGGAAACACAGGTATCTACAGAACCGGCACCTTCCCTTTCTAATCCAATTGATTTGTTCGCTGACGAAGCCTCTCCAATAACAGACAACAGTATTCAGTATCTTGCTGAAGAAGAAGTTATTGAAAGCGGCACAAGTGAAGAAGCTGTCGAAGATGTATTTGAAAACTGGGAAGAACCAAAGGTTGAACCAATAGAAGACCAGGCATTTGTTCCAGCAGAAGAAGTTCAGTCAGAAGACATTGAACAGCCTCTTGAAGAAAATGATGGTCCTGAAGAAGTAGAAATTACAAACGAATCTAAATCAGATAACATTCCTGTAGACATGAAGGAAGAAATAAAATCAGTTCTTTCTTACATGGATCAGCTTCTTGAAAACCTGCCTGAAGATAAAATTACAGAATTTGCTCAATCTGATGAATTTGAGATTTACAAGAAACTGTTTATTGAACTTGGTTTAGCTTAATGGGTTTATTAAGAAAAATTGAAGAATCTGTAAACCGAAAGCCGTATTTTTCTACATTTTGTAAGAAATACGGCTTTAATCATGCTGGAATATATATTCTTCAAAATAATAATTTTGTTCTCTCAAAATGTTTTGGTTTGGATGCAGAAACTATATTTAAATCAGTTTCCACAAAAGATTTCTGGGAAGGAACATTAAATTATAAGATCGATAATGATTTCTGGATTTCCTTTTCACGCAAGGAAGATAATCTTGAACCTTTTTTCCAGTTTTTCAGTAAAGATACAGTAGATTCACTTAATTCAATTTATTATTTCATTTTCAAGACATCTTCAGTTACAGGAATATTCTTTACGATTAATGATGAAGAAGAATATATCCTGCCGGAAGTAAATGAAAATGTTGAAAAAGAATTACTCTACTTTGCCAATGAAACTTCAACATTTTCCGGACCTCAATTAATACCGGACAATTATACTGATGAAAAATATATTCCTGCAGAAATAAATTTCCTTGAACTTTATAATTTTTACCAGGAAGAACTTAAATATTATCCCGAAAACATAAAGACACTTTTAATTAATTCTTTTTACGAACAGTTTTATTTTAACATTAAAAGCCTTTTATCTTCTGAAATTCAATCAATTCCTTCTTCTGACTGTAAGATTAACATACTTATACCAAAGACAGATGATTTCAATAAGATTGAATTCACTAGATCTTTGAATAACAACTTAAAGCAGTATTGTTCAAGGAACCTGACACTTGCAGTAAGGCTTTATTTCTATACTTTTGATTCAATTAATAAAGATGAATTTTTCAGGAGTAAACCTTGAACATTGAAATAAAAGAAGCAAAAGATGGTAATAAAACTTGCGCTGTTGACAGCTTCTTTATTCATTCTTCCTATAAACCTGTTTTAGAAGCTGAAAGATTCATTGATTCACTTACCTATTCATTTTTACCGGAATATGTTTTGATAACGGAACCAGGTCTGTCTTATACAGCAGATTTTTTGCGCAGAAAATTTCCTTCTGCAAAATTAATATGCATAAGATACTGCAGTAATTTTTCTGAATATGATTCCTTATGGGATAATGTAATTTATTATGACAGTACTGTTTCTGTTTCTGATGAATTGTTTGATTCGTTAAACGAAGAAGGAATATCAAAATGCCTTTTCATCTCCTGGAAAGCATCTGAAAAAGTCTTTGAAGAAGAATCAAATGCATGCTGGAATGAAATAAGAAAAGCTGTCCTTAAATCAAGACAGGTACTTTCTACACGCACTTATTTTGCAAAAAAATGGTTTATAAATTCAATTAAAAATTCTATTTTCATACAGAATACATATTCAATAGAAAAAGCAAAAAAGCCTGTCATTGTATGTGCAAGCGGTAAAAGCCTTAAGGACTGCATTCCATTTATAATTCAGAATAAAGACAAATTCCATATTTTCTGTGTATCATCTGCACTTTCTCCACTGCTTGCAAACGGTATTATTCCGGAACTTTGCATTACTACAGACGGCGGATATTATGCAAAAAAACATATTTCTTTTGCTGCAAAAAATTACAGTGAAATAATCTATGCATTACCTTCAGAAGCATCTTTTGATACAGAATATCTTACTGATGCAAAAATACTTCCCTTAACTTACGGGGACTGTCCTGGTGATGAAATGTTTGAGGCAGCAGGTATAAAATCAGTAAAAGCTTTAAGGAATGGAACTGTAAGCGGAACTGCAGCTTTCCTAAGCCTTATGTCTACTGAATCTGAAGTTTATTTCTGCGGGCTTGATTTAAGCGAAAACAAAGGTTTTGCACATACTCAGCCAAATGAACTTGAATTAACTGACAGTCTTCTTGATAACTGTTTTTCTACAAAGGAAACAAGAATAATACCTCAGACATTTAAAAACGCATCTCTTGAAACTTACCGGGACTGGTTTTCAAATACGAATTTTGGAAACAGGCTGTTCAGATTGAGCAATGATTATTCTTTTAAAAATACGCTTTCTCATATCAAAGATGTAAATTTTGATTTCGTAGTGAACAAGAACTATCCTAAAACTGAAGAAAACATATTTATAAAGAATGAAAGAATAGATGTAACTCAAGAACGAAGGGAAAATATTTTTAACTTAATTAAACAAAATCTTTTTTCCGAAAATTATACAAGCAATATTTTTCCGTCAAAAGTGATAATGCTTGAACGTTGTATTGATGACGATGAAAAAAATAAGCTTTCAAAAGACTTGCACGATTCAATGAACGCTTTTTTTAATGACATATGCAAAAAGTTTTTAAAGAGCATTGAAGTTAAGGATTATAAATGATTTACAAAGAATACATAACATCTAAAAACGGATATTCAGTTCCTTTATACAGCGATGGAATGCCTTCAGGTTCAAAATATGATCCTTTAAGGGAAGCTTTATCCTTTGGAGATGACATTAAAAAAGAAACAGGCTTTTTTGTAATTGCAGGGATTGCAGGTGCATTTCATATAGCTTCATTGCAAAAGAAATTTCCTGAAGCAAAAATTGTTTGCATTGAAGCAGATAAGGATAGTCTTGATTTCTGCATTAATAATGAGTATATAAAACAGCTTAATCTTAAAAACATATTCTTCTGTTGTGAAAATGAAATTGAATCTGCAGTTTCATCAAATTATATTCCTTCCCTGCATGGAGATTTTTCTTTTCTGTATTTAAGGACATGGGCGGACAAAAATCCATCTCTTATTAAAAACATTCATGAAAGGATTCAGAACATACTTAAAAATGTTTCTGCAGATTATTCCGTTCAGTGTCATTTTGGAAAAATATGGCAGAGAAATATTCTTCTTAATCTAAAACTGTTTTCTGAAAACAAAGAAAGATTTACTTTTAATTTAAAGCCAGAAGACTTATCGAAAACAGCAGCTATCATTGCGGCAGGGCCTTCCCTTGATTATTCAGTTAATGATTTAAAGACTAACAGGCAAAGATATTTTATTTTTTCTACAGACACAGCATACAGATCTTTATTAAAACAGGATGTCATTCCAGACGCAGTTGTTTCAATAGACGGACAGAGTATTTCATCAAGCCATTTTTACAGCAGTTCTGAAAACACTCAGTTTATTTTTGACTTGTGTTCTTCTCCTTCCGCAATTAACAAAATAATTCCAGAAGAAAACAATTTATACTTTATTAATACGGGTCATCCTCTTGCAGAAAGAGCTTCTGAATTCTGTAATTTTATGAAAATAAATTCCGGTTCAGGAACTGTAACAATAGCTGCATGTGATTTTGCATTAAAGGCAGGCTTTTCTAAAATAAAATATTTTGGAAGTGACTTCTGCTATTCTTTTGGAAAACCATATACAAAAGGTACTTATTTAGATGAAAATTATTACAAGCTTTCATGTAAATATTCTCCTGCAGACAACAGTTTTACAAACCTTATGTTCCGAACAGAAACGAAGGCATTCCTTAGGGAAAAATATTCCTATTCCAATTTGCGTTCTCCGTTTACAACCGAAATACTTGATTCCTATAAAAATACATTAAATGAATGGATTTCAAAAAACAAAGGCATATTTGAAAACAACTGTTTTGTTTTTCCAGATCATGATTGGAGAGCAACATCTTTAAGTACAGGTTTTGATTACAGCAGTTTTATCGACAGTCTTCTTTCTTCAATAAAGGAATATCAAAATGACAGCCGTAATGTTTCATTGATATATTCATTCCTTCCATATTTTGCATATAAAAAATCAAAAATCTCTAACAATGAAAAATTAAATGTTTCTGACTTTCTGAAACTTGAATACAACACAATCCTTCGATATACTTATAATTATGAAGCAAAGTAAACAGACTATATTTATAACATTAATACTTGCAATATTCATTCTTGTTACAGGTGTTTATTTTTCATCGCTTATTTCTGAATTTAAAAACAGTAAGGCTGATTCCCAGAATCAAATTTCATATGTAGTAAGGTCAGTATCTGATGCTTTGCAGAATACTTCAAATGATAAAAATAAATTTGTAAATACAATTCTTGATTGCATTAAAGAATCAAACTCAATTGCAGCATTAACAGTCAAGGGGAAAGGTTCACTGATCTTTTCATTTCCGACAGATTCTTCAAAAGCATCTTCCATTCCTTTCTCAATAACAAAAACTACTGTTATCTATGATTCTTCAAACAATGCGTATAATCTTACTGTTACTTTATGTCTTTTAAAAGCTTCATCGATTTATAAGAAAGGCCTTATTGCATTAGGATGCATTGTTTTCGGCATAATGATTTGTCTTTTCTACCTTTCAAGTTCAGCATACAGGAATATGCCTTCTGAAATTGATATTGTACCTGAAACAGAAATAGAAAAAAATTATAAAAAAAAGCTTCTTGAACAGGAAAAAATTTCAATAAAAAAGAATGATGATGACTTCAACAGAATTGATACTACTCTCCCTGTTGAAAATGAAAAAACATCGTTTAAGCCAATACTTCCTGCTACAAAAGAAGAAATTGATTCAGCTGAACCTGTTGAGGAATTATCAGTAAGCCAGAGCATTACAATTCCAACTTATGAAAAACAGCCTGAAAAAACAGAAACAGAAAACGACAATTCTGAAATTCAGAATATATATTCACCAATGACAAGTTTCAGATGGGAATCAAAATTTGAAGAACGTCTTACAGCACTTGTTAAAAATGCAGAAGAAGACCAGATGGAACTTTCACTGTTCCTTGTAAGGATTCCTTATATTAACTGGAACAATACTCATATTAATGCACTGAAAGCTTTAGTAAGGGAAACATTCCATTCAGATGAAAATATATTCAGCTATAAAGAAGACGGTTTTGCTGCAATAGTTCCGGAGATGAACATAGACCAGTCCATTGCAATAGCAAACAAGCTTCATGTTTCCATGACATCAATTCTTGCAAAGGCAGGACAGGATTTATCATCTGGAATAGGAATATCATCTGTTTCATCAAGAATTGTTTCAGCAGAAAGATTCATTAAGGAAGCCGACCAGGCACTTTTACATGCTTTGGGAGATAAATCATCACCTGTAGTAGCATTCAGGGTAAATGCCCAGAAATACAGGGAATATATTCTCAAGAATAAACTTAAATATTAATTAACCTGAGTATTGTCAGTTTTTGTTTCGGCATCAGTATTTTCATCAGCGACAGGTTCAAGACCGTCTGCTATTTTTGCTTCGAATGTAGTAATCTGTGGTTCATCAGGGAACCTTTCCTTTAGTTCAGCAAGCCTCTGATCTGCGATTTCAAAACGTTTGTCTGCTATAAGTATTGCAATGTAATTTATAAGGAAAGATGAATCATTTGGATATGCTTCATAAAGTTCCCTGTATAAATCCAATGCATCCTGAAATTTTCCATTATTTGCCTTAATGTATGCAATTGATGATTTTAATGAAGTATTTTCAGGGTCTTTTTTTAAGATATCAAGAAATACTTTTTCTGCATTTTCCCAGTCTTTCTGCATTACATAACATACGCCTATCTGATAGTACGAAGAATCTTCGTATTTTTTATCTCTCTTTGAAAGAGTAAAATATTCTATAGCCTTAGAATAGTTTTTCTGATCAAGATAGGCTTTTGCAATCTGATAATATTCTGCAGAAATATTGCTTATTCTGTATTCTTCTTCTCCTGGAATTTGTATTCCACCTGATGATTTGCATGAACTGAAGAAAACTGTAGAGAATAAGATTGAAATGAACAATAATTTAGCTGCAGAATATTTCTTCATATTACATTTTACCTAATACTGTCTGTTCAATTACACGAAGCTGTGAGCGGTAAAGGCCTGCAATGTTTGAACCGTAGTCAGCAATAAGCTGCATGATGTTTCTTGGAGCTTCCTGTGTATCGCATCCGTTAAGACGGTCACCTGCATCTCCAAGACCAGGCATAATGTAAGCCTTTGAGTTCATTACAGGATCCATCCAGAGTGTGTAGCAAGTACAGTTTTCAAGTGCTCTTGTTACACGCATACTCCCTTTAAGTGCAGAAATTACGTTGAAGAATTTAATGCTCTTTGGCTTTACTCCACGGCTCTGGAGGTATTTTACTACAGTTACTAAAGAACCGCCTGTTGCGTTCATTGGGTCTGCAAAGATTAAATCCTTTCCGTCGAGTTCTTCAATATTGAAGAATGAATTCTTTAAGTTAAGGATATACTGCATGTCCTTTTCAGTACGCTTGTCGTCACGGCTGATTTTGAATAATGCGAAAGGTGTAATGTATCCGTTTGAAGAAAATTCCTGTATTTCCTTTGACATGATCATACTTGGCAAAAGAGCACCGCGAAGCATAACGCACATTACAGAATTGTCGATTTTATGATCCACATCTGGGATTTTATGAACAGCGTAATTCTGTACAGGATTTGTTACTGGAGTCTTTACGATGATATGGTTTTTCTTGTCTGTATGCTGGTCTGTAAAAGCTAAGCGGAAAAGCATTTCGTAAGCTCGCTGGCTGTAGTAAACAAATTCTTCGTGGCTTGTCTTTACGTCGCGGAGTTTTGAAATTACGTGACTTGCTTCAGCATGAGCACCTTCTTCTGTTTCGAAAGAATATACCTTGATGTTAGGATTTTTAGCACATATTTCCTGCATCTTGTGACCCATTTCGTCAAAGTTCTTTACAATTTCATCTTTGTTTACTGGTTCAAAAGATTTCATTGTTTTATCGTACATTGCTTCAAGTTCTTTTAAATCTTTTACGTCATCGGCTGTAAGGTAACCGTCAAGGTCTTCAGCCTGCAAAATAATTTTATTTTCATCTACCATAATTTTCCTCCTGTAATGGTAACTTCTGTTTATTCCTTTAACATTGCAATAATCTGTTCACGGCTCATTGTTAAGCCCGAAAGCTTAATTGTAAGCTCATCAATCTGTTCTACATTTCCGTTGAACATTTTGAATGCAATTGTAAATATGCGCAAAACAGCTTTCATTGTCTTAGAGTTTAACACCCTAACCTTTAATTCCAATGAATAATTTTCTGTTTTCTGATTATTTTCCCTGACATTTATCAATGAGCCGGTAAGATATTCCATTCCAAGACCGGCTTTTATTCCGCTCAGTTTTTCTATGAAAGCGGCAGGTGTCTTTACATAAAAATGAATGTCAGGAGATTCTTCCGTAAGAAATGCATTTATTTCATTTTCTTCAGGCTGCTCGCGTAAAGCATATTTTTCCAGCATAGGTACAACATTTTCTGAAGAACAGAATAAATCTTCTCCCGGGAAAGCAAGCTGCATACCGGCCTGTACATTTGTGTAATATTTAAACTGATATGGATATCTCAATGTCTTTGCTTCTTCTGAAGAAAGGGCTTCGTACTTCTGCTTTATCCATCCTTTCTTTTCCGTAAGTGTTGAATTAAGTGCTATCTTTGGAAATGTCTGCTTACCTGCAACCTTAAATGATGCAGTATTTTCTTTCTGAATTATTCCTGCGTATATTCTTGAAACATAATCTGTCATTTTAACGGAATCTTTTTCATTAAGACCAGGAATATAGTCTGTTAAAAAAAGAGACACAAGTTCTTTTTCTTCAACAACAGGAATCGAAAAGTACATGTCACAGTCGTCACCTAAAAGAACAAGAGGCTTTACTTCAGGAAGTGGTGTTTTATCTACAGTCTGACATGAAATGAATGTTAATGATAATAATATTACTGAAGCAAAAAAAACGGGCAGCTGAAAAATTATTTTTGATTTTGGTGAACAAACATTATTTTTCATACTGCCCTTCCTTGTAATTTATTTTGATTATGCTTTAACTACCTTAGCAAGCCACCTAGCACCATCTGCTTCGATTTCTACTGCTCCGTCGAATGAATCTTCCGATGCAGCAGAAACAGCAAGAGTTTCGTTCTTTATGAAATCTGCAAATGCTTCGTAAGATGCCTTAAGTTCAGCATTGCCGCCTACAGTAAGGTTGATTCTGTCTGTAATTTCGAAGCCGCTTTCCTTTCTTAAGTTCTGGATGCCGCGTACCAAATCACGAACATAGCCTTCCTGCTTCAATGCTTCTGTAATCTTTGTGTCGAGGGCTACTGTAATTGTACCTTCGTTGATGATCTTCAAGTCTTCCTTTTCAATGCGTTCTACGATGATGTTTTCTGCATTGAGTTCAACTGACTGACCGTCAACGTCAAGAGCAATGTTCTGACCGTCTACAATCTTTGCAATTTCTTCGTTCTTAAGTTCTGCAATCTTTCCGGCTGCAAGCTTCATCTTTGGACCAAGAACTTTTCCGAGTACCTTGAAGTTAGCCTTTGCCTTATATTCTACAAGTTCAGCTTCGTTATCGAGGATGTCTACCTGCTTAACGTTGAGTTCTTCCTTGATTGTTTCTTCTTCTGCCTTAAGGACTTTCTGTTCTTCTGCATTCTTTGTTACGAGCTCAACTTTTGCAAGAGGCTGGCGGTTCTTTAAGTTGTACTGGTTACGGAGGCTTCTTCCCATAGAGATTGCCTTCTGAACGATTGCGACGTTTGCTTCGAGAACTTCGTCACGCTTAGCTGCATCGTATTCAGGGTAATCGCAGAGATGTACTGAATCCTTGTCTTCTGCAGTCTTAAGGTTCTGCCACATTTCTTCTGTAAGGAACGGAATGAATGGAGCTGCAACTTTTGTGAAGTTCTTGAGTGCGTAATAAAGTGTTCCGTATGCTTCAATCTTGTCTGTATCGTTGCCTGCTTTCCAGAAACGTCTTCTGTTGCGGCGGATGTACCAGTTGTTAACCTGATCAATGAATACAAGCAGAGGATCGATTGCTGCGTTAAGGTCGTAGTCTTCGAGTGCTACTGTTACGTCATTTACAAGTTTCTGTGTTACTGAAATAAGCCAGCGGTCAATTGCTTTTTCCGGAAGCTTAGAGTCAAATTCATGACCTGTACATGTAACGCCGTCGATGTTTGCATACTGAACAAAGAAGCTGTAACTGTTCCACAAAGGAAGGATTATGCTCTTGATAACATCGCGTACACCGTCGTCACTGTAGCGGATTTCATCTGCCTTAACTACAGCTGAGTGCATTAAGAACAGACGGATTGCATCTGCACCAAACTTATTGATTGCTTCAACAGGGTCTGTGTAGTTGCGCAAAGACTTACTCATTTTTCTTCCGTCTTCTGCAAGAACGATGCCGTTTACGATACAGTTAGTAAATGCAGGCTTCTTGAACAGGTGTGAAGAAAGTACTGTAAGTGTATAGAACCAGCCGCGTGTCTGGTCGAGACCTTCTGAAATGAATTCAGCAGGGAAATGATTTTCGAAATATTCCTTGTTTTCAAAAGGATAATGCTGCTGTGCATAAGGCATTGAACCGCTTTCGAACCAGCAGTCAAATACTTCTGGAATACGGTGCATTGTTCCGCCGCATTTCTTACATGGAATTGTGATTTTGTCTACAAACTGCTTGTGGAGGTCTTCAGGATAAGTTCCGCTCAATTCCTTGAGTTCATCTCTTGAGCCTACACAGATTGTGTTCTTACAGTCAGGGTCATCGCATCTCCAGATTGGGATTGGGTTACCCCAGTAGCGGTTACGGCTGACTGCCCAGTCACGTGCACCGGCAAGCCACTTACCGAAACGTCCTTCCTTGATGTGATTCGGCTGCCATTTAATCTGGCTGTTAACTTCAAGAAGTGTGTCGTGGTGGTCTGCAACCTTTACGAACCAGCTTCCGATACCGCGGTAGATTAACGGTGAACCACAACGCCAGCAGTGTGGATAAGAGTGAACGATTGAGTCTCTCTTAACGAGTTTACCTTCTGTCTTTAAGCGTGCAATTATATCCTTGTCGCATTCCTTTACGAAGCGGCCTGTGTAATCATTTACTTCTTTTGTGAACTTACATTCTGCATCGATTGGTTCTACGTTTGGAACACCGCTGCCCTTGAATACCTTGTTGTCTTCTTCACCGAATGCAGGAGCGATATGAACGATACCTGTACCGTCTTCTGTAGAAACGTAATCTGCATTGAACATGCGGAAAGCGCCTTTTTCGCACTTCTGGTTTGTCTGTTCTTCGCAAACCTTAGGATCCTTTAAGTTGGCAAAATACGGGAACAATGGTTCGTATTCTGCATCGATAAAGTCCTTACCCTTGTGTCTGTAGATGATTTCGTATTCATCTGCATTCTTGTAATATGCTGCAAGACGAGCTTCTGCAAAGATGTAATAGTCACCGCTTGCCTTGTCGAGTATCTTTACGTAATCGATATCCGGACCCATACAGAGGCCTAAATTTGACGGAAGAGTCCATGGTGTTGTTGTCCATGCAAGGAAATATGTCTTGCCGTTAGCCATATCTGCATCAGGAACGCCAGCAGGTGCTTTTGTAATCTTGAAGCGGATTGTTACGGTCGGATCCTGTACGTCCTTGTACCCCTGTGCAAGTTCGTGTGTAGAAAGAACTGTTGAACAGCGAGGACAGTATGGAAGAATGTATTTTCCTTCGTAGATTAAGTTTTTGTCCCAGAGTGATTTTGCTACCCACCAGATTGATTCCATGAATTCCGGATTCATTGTCTTGTAGTCGTTGTCAAAATCTACCCAGCGGCCCATGCGTGTAATTGTCTTGCGCCATTCGTTTGTGTATTTCAAAACTGAAGCGCGGCACTTGTCGTTGAAGTTTTCAATTCCGTATGCTTCAATTTCGTGCTTTGAGTTAAGGCCGAGTTCTTTTTCGATAAGGTTTTCTACAGGAAGGCCGTGACAGTCCCAGCCAAAGCGGCGTTCAACTTTCTTGCCTTTCATTGTCTTGTAGCGTGGAATTATATCTTTAATTGTAGAAGGAATAAAATGTCCAAAGTGCGGGAGTCCTGTTGCGAAAGGAGGTCCATCGTAGAATACGAAATCTTCTGCTCCTTCTCTCTGTGATACTGATTTTTTGAATGTGTCGTTTTCTTCCCAGAATTTTAAAACACCTTCTTCCATTTTTGGAAAATCAGTTTTGCTGTCGACTGGTTTGTACATAATAATTCCTCTGAATTTATCAAAATTTTTGTTGATATATTATATCAATTTGCAGATAAAGTAACAAGTTGAGAATATGGTAATTTTTCCTAAAAAAGCTGATTTATTTGCTTATTTTATATTAAATTAAGCTTTTCAGTTTTCTGTTATTACTACTGTTTCTGCTTTTGTGAATGTATCTGTTTCCTGAAGGTTCTTAACGCCTTCTGTTGTAATCGTACAGTTTGCAAGAGTGATTGTTTTTGGATCTTCACCATCACCTGCTTTATCTGTTTTTAATGCAGTTTTGTTTCCGTAGAAATACAGTTTTCCGTCCTGGATGTCAATTGAATTGTCTGCCTTTATTCCGTTTTTTGCATTATAGAAATAAACTGTTACTGTTTTTTCTTCATCTTCTTCAATAATGAATTCATTACAGTTTACTGCTGAACCGTCTTTTGTGCCCTGAATGTAATATTTTCCTGAGCCTTTGAATTCTACTTCATCACCTTTAATTCCGTGGCAGAGGTTATCGATTATGTAACATGTTCCTGAACCGCCGAATTTAAGTTTTTTGTCTGCTAAAACTGCACCTGTTTTTTCTACAGGACCGCCTGTTGTAATAATATAATTTTCTGTTTCCTTCTTTGCTGAA
>JAZUKU010000170.1:0-14566 GCA_045643485.1 Treponema sp.
CTTCCAAAGACAATGGTTCAGGCAGAACTCCAGAGCCGCTGGGAAATGATGGCACAGCAGTTCCAGACAACAGTTGAACAGCTCGACAAAATGATTGCTTCAAGCGGTTCATCAAAAGAAGAAATGCTCAAGCAGTGGACAGGCGACAGTGAAAAAATGCTCAAGAGCCGCATCATTGTAGACCAGCTCCTCCGCGAAAAGAATATTTCTGTAACTCCAGAAGAAATCGAAGCTCAGTATGCTAAGATTGCAGAAGACGCAGGAGCTACAGTAGAAGAAGTTAAAAAGCATTACGAAGATCCACGCTCTAAGGAATACCTTATTGACGAAGCAAAAGAAAAGAAACTCTTTGCAGACCTTTACACACAGGTAAAAGTAACAAAGGGCGACAAAATCGCTTTTGCAGATCTTTTCAAGCCAGCAAACTAATATAAACAGCTTACGTTTTTCATAAAAAAGGACGGAGTGTGACAAATTTGCCGCATTCCGTTTTTTTGTTTATATTCTTGTTATAATATAAGCAGATATAAACAAATGCTTTGAATAAAAGTCTAGAATTATTATTAAATTTAGTTTACAATAGTTTAACTTTTCCGGGGGAATTATGAACGAATACATGAACACACTTGTTCCAACAGTTATAGAAAGAAGCGGAAGCGGAGAAAGAGCATACGACTTGTACTCACGCCTTTTAAAAGACCGCATTATCTTCGTAGACGGCGAAATCCGTGACGAAACAGCAGATTTGATTGTTGCACAGCTTCTTTTTCTTGAAAGCGAAAATCCAGACAAAGACATAAGCATGTATATCAATTCACCGGGAGGCAGTGTAACTGCAGGTCTTGCAATTTACGATACAATGCAGTACGTAAAATGCGACATTCAGACAATCTGCATGGGTCAGGCAGCAAGCATGGGCGCAATTCTTTTAGCAGGCGGTACAGCAGGCAAAAGATATGCACTTCCGTCAAGCCGCGTAATGATTCACCAGCCATGGGGCGGAACTCAGGGACAGGAAAGCGACATTGCCATTCAGGCTAAGGAAATGATTCGTCTCAAGAAACTTTCAATCAAGTATCTTGCCGAACATACACATAAATCAGAAGAAATTCTCGCAAAAGATATGGAAAGAGACTTTTACATGTCAGCAGAAGAAGCAAAAGAATACGGAATTGTAGACCAGATTTACAACTCAGCAAAAAAGGCAAAGAAATAAGGAAGGAGTAGAAGATGCGCGGATTTGGAAAAAATGAACAGCAGTACTGCTCTTTCTGCGGAAAACCTGCAACAGAAGAAAGACACCTTGTAGCTGCCCCGAACGGAAATATTTTCATCTGCAACGAATGTATTGATATTTGCGGAACAATTCTCGATGAAGAAGAACATTCAGTTTCTCCAATAGACATTGAAGACGTACCTACTCCAAAAGAATTCAAGGAATATCTTGACCAGTATGTAATCGGCCAGGACTATGCAAAGAAAGTACTTTCCGTAGCAGTTTACAATCACTACAAGCAGCTTTCTGTAGGACGCGATAAACAGAAGAACAGCGATGTTAAAATCGAAAAATCAAACATACTTCTTCTTGGACCAACAGGATGCGGTAAGACACACCTTGCAAAGACACTTGCACAGAAGCTTAAGGTTCCGTTTGCAATTGCAGATGCAACAACACTTACAGAAGCTGGTTATGTTGGCGAAGATGTAGAAAACGTTCTGCTCAAGCTTATCAATGCAGCTGACGGTAACGTAAAGGCAGCCGAAAGAGGCATAATCTTCATTGATGAAATTGATAAAATCAGCCGCAAGAGCGAAAACACTTCAATTACAAGAGACGTAAGCGGTGAAGGCGTTCAGCAGGCACTTCTTAAAATAATTGAAGGAACACACGCTTCAGTTCCTCCACAGGGCGGAAGAAAGCACCCTAATCAGGAAATGATTGACATCGATACAACAAACATCCTGTTCATCTGCGGCGGAGCTTTCGTTGGTCTCGACAGAATCATTGAGCAGAGGCTTTCAACTTCTTCAATCGGTTTCGGTGCAGAAGGAACTCACCGTACTGAAGAAGAAAGAATGAACCTCCTTAACCTTGTAACTTCAGATGACCTCGTTAAGTTCGGCCTTATTCCGGAACTTATCGGCCGTCTTCCAATAAACGTTGCACTCAAGGAACTTACACGCGATGACCTTAAGCGCATCCTTACTGAACCAAAGAATGCAATAATCAAGCAGTTCCAGGCAAGCTTTGAAATTGATGATGTAGAACTTACATTTACAGACGAAGCAATTGAAGAAATTGCAGACATAGCAATCAAGAACAAGACTGGTGCCCGCGGTTTACGTGCAATCGTAGAAAAGATCCTTCTGGACATTATGTTCGAAATTCCAAGCATCGAAGGCAAAAAGAAGCTTGAAATTACAAAGGACATTGTTACAAGAAAAGAGCTTCCACCTGTAGAAAAGCTTTTGATTGAACAGAAAACTGCATAAGACAGATTATTTTCTGTAAAAAAAAGACTGCCCCGTACGCTTTTGTACATCAAGGCAGTCTTTATTGTTTTAAACAAACTGTTTTTATTTTGCTGCAACCGATTTAATAAGTTCAAGCGTAAGTTCGCCTGTCTTTTCCCATGAAAAGCGCTTTGTCCACTCAAGCGAGCCGGTAATAAGCTTCTGGCGCAGATCCTTGTCTGTAGCAATTTTTTCCATTACTGAAGCCATTTCTTCAATATTGTCGCTGTCAAAATAAAGTACGTTGTTACCGCCTATTTCGGTAAGCGCACCTGCTTTTGCACATGCAACAGGAATTCCTGAAGACATTGCTTCAAGGACAGGAAGCCCTACACCTTCATTTACGCTTGGGAAAATGCATGCTTCTGAACCGCGGTAAAGTTCAGGAAATGTTTCGTGCGGAAAGTAGCCTGTTAAGAAAATATCGTTTGAACATTCAGCCTGGAATGCAGCCTTATGTACTTCGTCACTGTATGGACCGTCTGCTCCGGCCAGAACAAGTCTGTGCGGAAGTCCCGTCTGTTTTTTAAAAAGAGTAAATGCCTTTATAAGCTCAATATGCTTTTTTTCAGGAGACTGAAGGCGGCTTGCGTAAATGAAATACGGTCTCTTTATTGCAAACGGCTTGATTTCTACGACTTCATCAGAAAGAACAGTCTGCGGGTAGAACATGCTGTGGTCAATGCCGTTATGGATTACTTCTATGCGCTTGTTCTTTATGCCAAGACGTTCAAGGTCTTTTTTAACGCACTGGCTTGAGGCAATTATTGCATCTGCCCTGGAAAGAGAACGTATTATTGTTTTCCTGTACCAGTAATCTTCACCACCGGCAATAAGGTTTGAAACAATTCCGTTCACTACGGCAATGCCCGGAACCTTATATTCAACAGGCAGTATTCTTGCACCTGCAGTATATAAAACAGCCGAGTAATTATGTCTTCTTGCAAATTTATTCACACGAAATGTATGCCAGAAACGCTCTGCAGCAAGACTGTCAGGCACATTTGCGCTTGCAAAACTGTAGCCAGTCTTTCCTGTATATGTATAACGGTCAAGTTCCGTACCGAACAGTTCATATTCAACATCCGGGTCAGAAGGCAGATTCGAAACAAGTGAGTAAAGGTAAGAACCTAATCCAGACCTGCCGTGGTCGCAGCCGAATGTATCAATTCCAACTTTCATAATGCCTTATTATAGCACAGATTCGTAAAAATATGCTATAGTTTTGTATATGGACAAAAATACATTTGCTTCCCTAGGAATAAAGGAAGAACTCATACAAAAACTCGAATCCCTTTCAATAACGGAACCGACACTAGTTCAGACAAAAATAATTCCGCTCGTTTCAGAAAACAAGAATATAATGTTCCAGAGCGAAACAGGCACCGGCAAGACATTTGCATATCTTTTGCCCCTTCTGCAGAAAATAGAAGCTTCAGAAAACAAGACAGACGTTTCCCTCATGATAGTATCCCCTACTTACGAACTGGCTTCTCAAATAAAGGTTCAGTGCCAGCTTGTTTCCAAAACAAAATGCGCCCTCTGCATAGGAGGCACCCCTATAGCCCGCCAGATAGAGCTTTTAAAGGAAAAACCGCAGATTGTAATAGGCGGCCCCGCCCGTTTACTTGAACTGATTCACTTAAAGAAATTAAAGGCACACGCAATACAGACACTCGTTCTTGACGAAGCAGACCGTCTTTTAAGCCCGGAACTGCGCGATGAAACAGAAGGCCTTCTGGAACGCCTCCCGCAGACAGTCCAGCTCATAGGCTGTTCCGCTACAGTAAGCGACTACACAAGAAAAATCCTCCAGAAAGCAAGGGACGCAATAAATCCTGAAATTTCTCCGATAGAGCTTGTTGCACTGCCGCCGGAAGACATTCTGCGCAAGAAAATCACCCACTGGGCCATTTTTGCAGAGCGCCGCGACAAAATTGACACATTAAGAAGCTTCATAAATGCCGTAAAGCCTGAAAAGCTCATTGTTTTTACAGCACGCACCGACCAGATAGACAATATCGTAAGCAAACTTCGTTACCGTAAGATTGAATGTGAAGGATTAAGCGCAAAAACAGACAAAAAGCTCCGTAAAACAGCAATCGACCGCTTTAAGAGCGGAAAATGCCGCATCCTCATTACAACAGACCTTTCTTCAAGAGGACTTGATATACCAGGCGTTACACATGTTGTACAGATGGATCTTCCGGAAAGCACAGATTTCTTTGTTCACCGCTCAGGAAGAACAGCACGTGCGGGACAGAAAGGCTTCAACTGCGTAATCGGAGATGCATTTGAAATGGAAAAATTTGCCCGTCTTGAAAAAAAGCTGCATATTAAAGTATATCCAAAGATGCTTTACGAAGGAAAACTCATTTCACCGGATGAATTTCCTGACGACAGCAGGCAATAAGGCAATACTGAAATGACTTTTTTAACGGAATATCCGCAGTACGTTACGCTCATTATTTTTCTTGCATTCAGCATACCGGTTGTTGTCTGCGACATAAAATCAATGCTTATCCCGGACATTCTGCTTTACATGGGAAGCATTGTGCTTTTATGCTACCGTTTTGCATGTACCCGCAGCGAATTTCTGATATATCTTGTAACCGCAGCTGTTTCCGTCATTCTTTTCGTAATAATACGCATTACTTCACGAAAGGGTCTTGGAACAGGTGACATAAAGTACAGCGCAATGTGTGCTCTTTACGCGGGACCGGCTGTTATTTTTGCAGGATTTCTTGTTGCTTCAGTTTCGGGGCTGATTTTTTACTTTGCCACAAGAAAAATACGCCGTTCGCGAAGATTTGCATTTACACCGTTCATGGCTTTAGGAACGCTTGTTACGGGACTTCTTCCTCTGCTCAGATAAAGCATAAACTTATCAAAACCTCTTCTAAAGCAAGGAATTAACTGTTTTCTGAATGTATCAACTTACTTACTTTTTTAATTGAATAAGCGGCATTTTCTTAGTATAATCTGTAATAATAAGATACTTATTATGAGGGGATTCCCGTGTTTTTAAAAAATCTTGAAATATATGGCTTTAAATCTTTTGCAGACCGCACCCGCATTAATTTTGCTGACGGAATTACAGCCCTTCTGGGGCCTAACGGATGTGGAAAAAGCAACGTTGTAGACGCAATCAAATGGGTTCTTGCTGAAAAAAGTGCAAAGAATCTTCGTGCAGCTACAATGGAAGATGTTATTTTCAACGGTACAGAAACACGCCCTGCCCTCAGTGTTGCAGAAGTAACACTTACTATCGTAAACGAAAACGGTCTTCTCCCGCTCGATGATGCAGAAGTTGCACTCAAGCGAAGATTATACAGAAGCGGTGAAAACGAATATTTCATTAACGGAAGACAGGTTGGTGCCACTGAAGTAAGAAAGCTGTTCATGGATACTGGTGTCGGTAAGGCAGCATATTCAGTAATGGAACAGGGAAAGATTGACCAGATTCTTTCGAGCAAACCGGAAGACCGCCGTTATCTTTTTGAAGAAGCAGCCGGAATCAGCCGAAGCAAGGCAGAAGTTCAGGAAGCAGAGCGCGAACTTGAAAAGACAAGACAGAATCTTGCACAGATAGACATTGGTCTTGCAGAAACAAAGCGAAGCTATGAAACATTAAAGGTTCAGTCAGACAAGACAGCAAAATTCCGCAAATACAACGAAGAAAAATTCAATTACGAACTGGACATTCAGCTTTTAAAGTTAAAGGACTTTACACAGAACAAGGCACGTCTTGAAGCAAACAGACAAGAAGCTGAAAAAAAGCGTGACGCAGCATTAAAGGAAATTGAAGAAATCTACAACACGCTTAATGAAAATACAGACAAGATAAAAGCCCTTCAGGAAGAAGTAAACAGGCAGCTTATGGAACAGGTTGCCATTGCAAAGGAACAGGGTGAAAAAAAGATTCAGGAAAAGCAGCTCATTACCCACCAGAGTGAGCAGAAGGAAAGAATCGGACAGATTGAAAACAGAATCAAGAATCTTGAAGAAAGAGTTGAAGAATACAACGAAGAAATAGATTCCCTTAACGCAGACCTTCACCAGAAGCAGAAGCAGCTCGAAGGAATCAACGCAAACATCCAGGGCTTTGTTGCAAACATTGAACAGGCTTCCGGTCAGATAAACGAAAACGAAAAGCAGATAGGCATTAATTCCGGAAAGATACACAACCTCGATACAGAAAGAGCCGGTTTGCAGAAGCAGCTTGAAGCAATTACAGAAAACATCGTTACCGAACTTGATGCAAAATTAAAGGATGCAGGCTACTCTTCTGCCGCATGCAGAAAGGCCAAGGAAGAACTTGAACTTACCCTTAACAAAATAAAAATCTATGCAAAGGGACGCGCAAATATCTTCGGAGATTTTGCCGCAATGCCTAACCACCGTGAAGAAGAATCAGCACGCTTTGGAACAGATGCAGTTCAGGCTTTCAATGAACTTAATTCAATGCTCGAAACACTTACAGAAAACATTGACAGCTACACAAAGACAACACCGCAGTTCATTGACGAATTCCTTGCACCTGAAGGAATCATCACTAAGAAAAGGGACATTGACCGTTCTATTGCAGAAAACCTTTCGCACATTGAAGAAATTGAAAACGAAAGCGATGCATTAAGAAAAACAAACGCAACCCTTAACGTAAAGATAAACGAATACAAGGACACACTCAGCAAACTCCGCATCAATCAGGCTGAAATGACACAGCAGATTTTCAGCATTGAACAGCAGGTAAGCCAGTCAAGAAGAGCCCTTGCCCAGGAACAGTCAAACCTTCGCGAACAGCAGGAACAGCTTTTTGAAGAAAACAAGCGCAAGGAAGAAATTGACGGTCAGATTGAAGAAATCGAAGAAGCAATTGCAGAACTTGAACAGAAAGGCGTTGCAATTACAAAAATCCTTACAGACCTGGACAAACAGATTGCAGACTGCAACAGCAAGGTAAGCGGCAAGCAGAATGCCCTTCAGAAAAAACAGGATGAAAAGAACAAGTATCAGGCTCAGCTTGAAAAATTAAGCGTAACGCTTGCACAGAGCGACACTGAAATCCGCAACGTAAAGCAGAACTTCCAGGACAACTACTCTCGTGACCTTATGGAATTCGAAGAAAGAATGTACACAATTACAGCTACATCAGAATCCCTTAAGGAAAAGCTTGCAGACGTTAAGCAGAAAATCCAGCAGCTTGGTTCAGTTAACCTTATGGCAGTTGAACAGTTTGCAGAAGAAAAGGAACGCTACGAACGCCAGCTTGCAAACTACAACGACACACAGAAAACTCTTGAAAACCTCGTACGCATCAGTCAGGAAATCCGTACAAAATCTACGGAAATGTTCCTTGATACATACAATAAAATCAGACGCAATTTTCACAACATGTTCCGCAGATTATTCAACGGCGGTCGTGCAGAGCTTCGTCTTCTTGATCCGGCTAACGTACTTACTTCGGGTATCGACATTTACGCTCAGCCTCCTGGAAAGAAGCTTCAGGATATTTCACTGCTTTCCGGTGGTGAAAAGACTATGACTGCAGTTGCACTTCTGTTTGCTACATATCAGGTACGCCCTAGCCCGTTCTGTTTACTGGACGAAATTGATGCTGCCCTTGATGACAAGAACGTTGCAAGCTTTGTACAGACGCTTCTTGCTTTTGCAAACGTAAGCCAGTACATAATCATTACCCACAACAAGAAAACCGTAATGGGTGCTTCATCACTTCTTGGTGTAACCATGGAAGAAAGCGGTATTACAAAAGTAATCCAGATTAAGCTTGATGAAGACATGATTAACGGTCGTGCAGAATTCGGCGAACAGGAAGAATTCATCGAAGAAGATGTTGAACCGGAAGAAGGCATTGTAATACCGCCGCGTCCACCTCGAAGGGAACATAATCCGGACGGTTCGCTCAAAGTATTACCGGTACAGGAAACACCAGTTCAGGAAGAAACAAAACAGGCAGAATCTTCTCCGGAACAGAATGAACCTTCAGCAGAAGTACCTGCAGCAGAACAGCAGGAACCTTCAGCAGAAGAAAAACCTTCTGACGCAGAAGAAAAGCCTGTTTCAGAATAATAGCTTAAGAATTACCCAAGGAGTATATTCTGGACATCAAGGAAGTATTAGAAAATACAGTTTCCGCAGTAAAAGACTGGACTAAGCAGAAAGGAAAACTTTATACATCCCTCACTGCCCTGCTTATAGTTCTTTTTTTTGCAGCAGTAATACTTCTTGTTTCCCAGTTATCTTCCAGACCAAAGAAAATCAAGACAATACCGGAAGCAGAAGTCACTCTTGACCAGGATAAACTCATTAAGCCTGAATATGGTTCCATGACAAACGATTATTATTTTTCCAGAACGGGAAAAGAAAAATGGGACGATGAAGAATTTGACAGATGGTTTACGGAACCAGATGAAAAAACAATCAAGTTACTTGAAGAAGCAAATGATTCAGTTGTTGATGAAATAACGGGAGCAGCGCCATGAAAAAAGTTTTATATTTGTTGGGCATTTTCTGCATCATATTATTTTCAGCCTCATGTACTTCTACAAAAAAAGAATTGCCTGAACCGCCAGTCCAGGAAGAAGCTGTCCCGGAACAGGTAGAACAGGAGCCGGTTCAGGAAGAAGAACAGCCCGTTGAAATACAGCAGCCAGAGCAGCCTCAGGAAGAACCAGAACCACAGCCTCCAGTCGTTCAGGAAATACCGCTTCCGGAAGAAGTAGAAATATTTGACGAACCAGAAGTAACTGAAGAAGAACCGGAAGAAGAATACGAAGATTATCAGGAAGAAGAAACTCAGTCAGAAATATTTGAAGTATTAGCCGAAGAAGAAGATATTCTTGCACAGGAACCAGAAGATATTCCGGTTGAAGAAACGATTGAAGTTCCGGAAGGATTTACAGCAGAAGAAACATCAGCAGAAGTTCCTCCTGTAGAAAAAGTAAATCTTGAAGAACTTAATGCCCTTTCAGAAAAAGAACCGGAAGAACAGCCTGCAGTAATTGAAGAAGAAGTTCAGACGGAAGAAACAGATTCTTTCGAAACAGAAGGCATGACTGATGAAGTTGAAGTCGAAGAAGTTTTTGAAGAAGAAATAATTCCATCAAGGACAATGTCACTTTTGCGGAACCAATACATCGATGTCGTTTACCCGGGAAGCGGATGGGTTTATCTTGGTGAAACAGATGACACTGAAATATTCAGGTATCAGGGAAGAAAATCTGAAACTTCACGCACTATATTTACACTTAAGAGTCTGCGCGGCGGAACTGCAGTCCTTCACTTTTATAAAAACGATATCCTTACAGGCAATTACATAGACGATTATCTTGAAGTAACAGTTGATGATGAAAGGACTTTCGACACAAAGCATGTAGAAGCTCCGTCTTATGAAGAAATTGTTCCGGAACGCCTTCTCTCTTCTCAGGAAAAAAATGATTCTGCAGAAGCCCATGAAGATTCAGCTGAGTTACCGGAAAATAATTCTTCAGCAGCAGAAGCATCTATACCAGAAGAAGACAAGACTGTAAGGGCAAAAAAAGATTCCGGTTCACAGATAAAACATTCTGAAAACAAGCAGACGGCACAGAAAACGGAATCTTTTGAAGGACAGACTAACATTCAGAAAACAGATTCAGGAAGCACAAAATCTTCTGCAAAAAAGGAACCTGCACAGGCAAGACAGTCTCAGATAACAGAAACGGCACCTGCTGAGCCACAGGAACAGACAGCGCCTTCTTCTGACAAATACAATGACCTTACCTCAGAAGAGCTTCTTTCCAAAGCAAAAAAGGCATTCAAAGACAAAAAATATTCGGAAACACTCGATTATCTTGATTCATTCTTTGACAAAGCCGTAACTCACGTAGACGAAGCACTTTACCTAAAGGGACAGACGCTCGAAACAAAATCAGAAGTACGCAACATAAAGGCAGCTCTTGAAGCATACGAAGATTTAGTAAAAAAATATCCGCAGAGCAATTTGTGGTCTAAATCAAACGACAGAATAACATACTTAAAAAGATTTTATTTTAATATCAGATAGAGGCAACAATGAAAACACTTTCCAGAATTACAATTGCATCATCATGTCTTGCTGCAATAATCGCTTTATGTTCATGTACATTAAAGCAGGAAACACCTGTTCAGAGAACAATCACAGTAACGGGAACAGCTTCAGTTGAAACGGAAGTTGACCAGATTCATCTTTCCATTTCAATTGAAACACGAAATAAAGACATAACAAAATCGACAGCAGAAAATGCTGAAAAAATGACGAATGTTCTTAATGCATTAAAGGAAAACGGCATTAACGAAAAAGACATTTCTACTTCAAACTACAACATTTATGAAGACCGCTATTCAAAGGATAAAGTTACTGAATATGTCGTTCACAACACCATAAACATTCTTTTCTACGATTCAGCAAAAACTGGCAACATCATTGACATTGCAGTAAAGAACGGCGCAAACAATATTTCTTCGCTCAACTTTACTTCTTCAAAAACAAATGAAAGCAAAAAGCAGGCACGTCTTCTTGCCATAAAGAATGCTGACGAAAAGGCAAACCTTATGGCTTCAGCAAGCGGACTTTCTGTTGGCAAAGCACTCAATATTGTAGAAGGTTCATCAAATGCCCGCCCTGCTGCAAACGAATTCAAAATGATGGCTGCTACAGCTGAAGGTTCTTTTGATGCAGCAACACCAATTTCAGCAGGAACAGCTTCGGTAACATCTTCCGTAACAATTACTTACGAAATGTACTGATTCGAAATGTACTGATTCGTAAAACGCTGTAAATATTGAAGTAATTACTTATTTGGTATATATTTAATTTTAATAATTTTTGGAAACTAAGCCTTATTTGGCTTACAGGAGATATAAAATGCTCGATTATAAATTCATTAAAGACAATCTTGAAGCAGTAAAGGAAAATATCAAGAACCGCAATATGGTTGCCGACGCAGATGCAGTAGTTGCACTTTACGACAAGCGTACAGAACTTGTAACAAAGCTCCAGGGACTTCAGCAGAAGCGTAACGAAAATGCTCAGGCTATGAAACAGAAGCTTGACAATGACAAAAGACAGGAACTTATTGCTGCAGGAAAAGCAATTAAGGATGAAATTTCAGGCGTAGAAGCAGAAACAAAAGATGTAGAAGCTAAGCTCGAAGAAGCAGCTCGTCAGATTCCAAACATGGTACACCCTGATGCACCTGTTGGCAAACTCGATACAGAAAACCTCGAAGTAAAGGTTGTTGGTACACCACGCAAGTTTGACTTTGAACCAAAAGATCACGTTCAGCTTGGCGAAACACTCGACATCATCGACTTTGACCGCGGTACAAAAGTTTCAGGACCAAAGTTCTATTACTTGAAGAATGAAGCTGTATTCCTTGAACAGGCACTTATCATGTATGCACTCAACACATTACGCAAGCATGGTTTTGAAATGTTCATTACACCTGATGTTGCCAAGGAAGAAGTTCTTAAGGGCATCGGCTTTAACCCGCGCGGAAACGAATCAAACGTTTACTCAATCGAAGAAGAAGGCACTTGTCTTGTTGCTACAGCAGAAATTACATTAGGCGGTTACCACCAGGATGAAATTCTTGACAAGGCAACACTCCCACGCTTCTACGGCGGACTTTCACACTGTTTCCGCAGGGAAGCAGGTGCTTCTGGTCAGTTCTCAAAAGGACTTTACCGCGTACACCAGTTTGATAAAGTTGAAATGTTTGCATACTCTACTCCGGAACAGTCAGACGAAATCCACGAAAAGCTCCGTTTAATCGAAGAAGAAATCTTTACAGGACTTGGTCTTCCATTCCACGTAGTTGATACATGTACAGGCGACTTAGGTGCTCCGGCTTACCGCAAATGGGACCTTGAAGCATGGATGCCTGGACGCAACGGCGGTGAATACGGTGAAGTTACATCAACATCTAACTGTACAGACTATCAGGCACGCCGCCTCAACATTAAGTACAAGGATGATGACGGAAAGAACAAGTACGTACACACATTGAACGGTACAGCTATTGCTGTTGGCCGCGCAATGCTCGCTATTCTTGAAAACTATCAGAATGCAGACGGTTCAGTTTCCATTCCAGAAGTTCTTGTTCCATACTGTGGATTTGACAAGATTCTTCCAAAGAAATAATTTTTATAAATCAAATACATAACTTATTTGATAAAGTCCTTTGAATATAATATATTTATTCAGAGGACTTTTTTTTAAAGGAGATATTTTTGGATAAGCCCGTAAATTACCTGAAATCAATTTTTTTCATTCTTTTGTTCTTTGCATTTATTTTACTTGCCGTAATATTCAAGCTTTTGTCTTCAGTAATGATTCCGCTTACGATTGCCCTTCTTTTAAGCTTTGCACTTTTTCCGCTCCTGCGCACAATGAACAGGAAGCTTCACATACCGTGGATTCTCGGGATAATAATCATAATATTTCTTGCACTTGTACTGTTTTTTACAATCGGTAACATTATTGTCTTAAGTGCAAAATCAATAGTAAATGTTTATCCAAAGTATGAAGACAGGCTGTTTACGCTTTATTCCAAAATAGCAGCAGTTTTTGATTTCAATTTTGACAAGGATTCGACACTTGCACAGAATTTATGGAGTACTTTAGGAATAAGGAATGTCGTACAGGACATTGCCCTTTCGCTAAGTTCAAGCATGCTTACTTTAGGCAGCAATATTTTTACAATCATACTTCTCTGCGTATTCCTGCTTCTTGAAATGAACGGAATGCGTGACAAGACAAAGGAAGCTTTCAAGGGTGATGTTTCGCAAAAGATTGAAACTATAGTAACAAAGACAATCGGTGAAATTACAGGCTATATCTCAATTAAATTCATAATCAGTTTGATGACAGGTGCACTTGTATTTGCAGGAACAGCTGCCGTTAAACTTGAATTTGCTATCTTCTGGGGTTTTGCAGCATTTCTTCTCAACTTCATTCCTACTTTCGGTTCTATAGTTTCTTCCGTAATTACAATTGTTTTTGCAATACTGCAGTTCTACCCTTCATTTACACAGGCAGTAATTGTTGCAGTAATAATGATTGCAGTAAACATGATTCTTGGAAACATTGTTGAGCCGCGCTGGATTGGTTCAGACTTAGGACTTTCGCCTTTCGTAGTACTTGTGGGGCTTTCACTCTGGGGCTGGATGTGGGGCTTTATAGGAATGATTCTTGCAGTACCGTTTATGGTAATGATAAAGATTATCTGCGAAAATGTGTCTTACCTTAAGCCAGTTGCAATTCTTATTGGAAACAAAAAATCACTTAAAGGGAAAAAAACAAATTAATTCTAAAGAATACAGTGCAGACGCTGACTATTCGCTCAAGCGTTTGCCTGTAGCGCGTTCATAAAGGAACCGTACGTCTTCTTCCTTGACATTATTGAAGCTGCAAACATAACAGCTTACGTTTTCTTCATCCTGTGAAATGTATTTGTTAACTACTGTACAGTCTACATTTACATTTCTCTTAAGGATTTTATTTTTTTCCAGAGTAAACGTAAAGCTTAATGAATATTCTGACTCAAGGGAAAGCACATCTTCCTTATTGCGGCTTGCAAGAACGGCTTTCTTGTCATCAAAGTAAATTATTTCAAGAGGAGTATTTCTTCCTTCAACAGACTGCGGAACAGGAGCTGCATTCAAGTCTGTAAGGTATCTGCATACTGGAAAAAGATGCACACCGTTACCGATTGGAAGACCGGCACCAGTCTTTGCTTCAGCAACAAATTTTTCAAGATAACTTTTAGCCTTGTGCTGCTTATCCAGATCAATGTCTCCCCACTTTGGCTGGGCAAAAAGATTGTATTTTTCAGAAGAAATGCAGTCTATGCTTACCTTCTGCTTATCATCAGATTCAAATGAAATAACGGCAGAAAGAGCATATTCGTTTTTAGAAGCATTGTCCGTAATGCGCCTTATTGATTTTGGAACAACTATTGCAAGACCTTTTGAATAAGATTTCATTGTAGTAATAAAATAAAGGCCCAGC
>JAZUKU010000171.1:0-16489 GCA_045643485.1 Treponema sp.
GAATTTCTGATCAAGGAAATATCCCGTTTTCTGACCGTTTGCAATATCTACTTCAAGCTTAATTCCGTTTTCTACGATTACAATTCTTTCTTCACCCTGTCTGCCAAGCCAGCCTTTTGTTTCTTCAAGTCCTTCCTTCTTTCGAACGTCAACGTCACTTCTTTCGTAAATTGCATACGGGCTGCAGTTTTCCTTTAGGGCTTCTATTATTTCGTCACGAAATACTTCACATGCTAACGCAAGGAACTGTACTACAAGATATACTTTCTTATTTTCATCACAGTAGCGCTCAACTATAAGGCCTGGAATCATGTCCGCTTCTGCAAAAACAAGACGGTAACTGTCAGCATCACTGTAGCTTAATTTCCTGATGTTTACAGCTTCACTTATTTTCTTTGACCAGAATTTATTCCTGTCATTCATTATTACATCTGCATGTTCCTTTCCAATAAGGCGGACTGTTATTTTTGACTTTCTGTTTATTATTCCTGTTCCTAAAAAGGCACCGCCCTTTGCGTATACTTCTACTGCGCTTCCGTCAGCGGTTTTACATTCTTCAAGAGACAGCTGCTTTACGCCACTTCCGTCTTCTGAACTTTCCTTTACGAATGCAATTTCGTTATCAAACACCCATGGAAATCCCTGGGCAATTTCTTTTTCTTCTTTTGATTTTAAAAAAATTCTTGAATATTCTGTCATGTCTGCGAGTATACAATAAAAAAACGGACACTGCAATTATGAAATCAATTCATTAAGCAATGTCCGTTTTCAAAACTAAATGTTTACTTGTCAGTAATAATTAATTATTTATTCTGAGCTGCGTAAATCTTGTTTGTTAAGTCAACGATCTTGTTTACGTTAAGGTTTTCACAAGAAGAAATATATTCGTTCCAGTCAGCATCAATGTCTTTCTGGCCTGTTACAAACTTAAGTGTATAAGCGTTGATGTTATCAATAAGAGGAACTGCCCAGAGGTTAAGCTGTTCACGTTCATCTTCTGTTGGCTTAGCTTTTGGATCAACCTGTGCTACAGTCTTATATTTTCCATAGCGTGCATAAAGATCCTGTACATCTGGAGTAAAGTTATCTGTAGATTCAGCTGTTGAGTGACCATAGAAGTAGTTACCACCAGCATAACCCCACTTAAGACGGATATCAACGTCGCTGTCAGCACCACCAATACCAAGACCACCGCACTTGTATCCAGGAAGAAGCTGTTTAATCTTCATACCGTCAGCTTCAACATAATGCCATGTTTCGCCTTCTGGACCCCATTTGCAGAGTGAGTAAGCTTCCTTAGAATAGAACATCCAGTCAACAAAGCGCATGAGTTTGATGAGTCCATCTTCACCAAGTTCATCCTTTGCTTTTGTAGCAATCATAACACCACATTCAAGACGGCTTGTTTCAGCAAGGTTCTTGTTTGTTCCTGAAGGATAAGCTGTTACGTAAACTTTTGCTCCATCACCGCAGATTGTCTTTACAGACTGAATGTCTCCAGACATTGTTGAACGGTTTGTAGACTTGATTACAGTCTGTCCATTGTAGAACTTGTTGTTAGCTGTATCATCTGACTGTGTAAATGTTTCTGGATCAAGGATTCCGTCCTTTACAAAGCTGTTAGCAACCTTGATGAACTTCTTGTAATCTTCGCTGATTGAAGAAGAATAGAATTCCTTCTTGTTGTAATCATATTTGATACCGCCGTTTGAGCCTTCAATAGCCCAACCAGAAAGTACGTTGTATGAAGCGCCCATCAGTTTAAGAAGGTTACCGCCCATGCCTTTTCCTGATTCACCGCACCAGAGGTCAGACCAGATATAGTCTGATTCCTTGCAAAGGCCTGCACCAACCATGTACTTCTTTACACCAAGAAGAACATCATGGAGGCTTTCCCAAGTCCAGTCTTTTTCAAGTTCGCGGATGTTGTATCCAGCAGCTTCAAAGATATCCTCACGAACCATGATTGTATAGTCCTGAAGAGCAGCCTGGTGTAAACCTGGAAGACGATAGAATTTACCATCGTTCTGACGGATTGTATCAAGATCCGGTTCCATCTTGTAGTTGTTTACAAATGCTGTAAAGTTTGGCATGTACTGTGTGTAATCAGAAACTGCAATTACACCGCCACCAGCAACATACTGGTCTTCACTGTAAACTTTTGGAATGATGTAGCAAGAAGAACCTGCATTGATTGCGAGGTTAATCTTGTTATTGTAGTCACCGCTGTCATAAGAAGTAATGTCCAGGTGAACATTTGTAAGTTTTTCAATCTGCTTGAAAATACCTTCTGTTTCCCAAGTATCCTGCTTTGCATACCAAGATGCATCGCTGAAGAAAATTGAATAAGTTACAGGTTCATCCGAATGGAATGTCTGTTCAGCACCAAAAGTATAACCTTTTGCTGCTCCTACATCTGCTTTGCTTTCTTTCTTTTTTCCGCAAGAAACAAGAAGGATTCCAGCACAAGCAATTGCAACAAGAGCTAATGCGCACTTTTTCATAGTTTTAATTCCTCCTAACTATGTTTTTTAATTCTAATATAGTTTGCAGTAAATCTGCAATCCATAAAAAATTTACTCTTTAACACCACCAAGCATCATGCCTTCAACGTAGTACTTTGAAATAAACGGATATACACAGATGATTGGTAAAGCCATAAGTACCATACAGCATGACTTGATGTTTGCAGCTATCTGCATTTTTTCTGCACTTACTTCTCCTGGATCTGCTGAAGTTGAAGCGCCAGTAATGATTGTCCTTAAGTAATAAGCAACAGGCCACATTTCCTTCTTATCAAGATAAAGGAAAGCACTGTACCAGTTGTTCCAGTAATTGACTGCATTGAAAAGAATCATTGTAGCAATAATCGGCATTGATAAAGGAAGTACAATCTGAACAAATATGCCTATCGGGTTAAGCCCGTCAAGTTCACCGGCTTCCTCAAGATCATGCGGAATGTCTGCAAAGAAAGACCTCATGAGGATTATGTAGTAAGTACTCAGGATGCTCGGCATAAGGAAACCGATTACAGTATTGATGAGGTGAAGTCTTCTCCAAAGAATGTAAGTTGGAATAAGACCTCCGCCAAAGTACATTGTAAAGATGATGAATTTCAAAAGGAACTTGCTACCCTTCACTTCTTTTTTTGAAAGTGGATAAGCCATACAGCAGCTGAAGAAGAGCGAAAGGAATGTTCCTAAAATTGAATATATAACTGTATTTTTATAACTGTTGGCAAATTCACCTTTCTTGATTACAGAAACATAAGTATCAACATTAAAGCCGACTGGAAGCAGTGTAACCTTACCCTGCGAGATAGCCTGCTCAGAAGAGAATGACTGCGCTACAAGATAAAGGAAAGGATAAAGTGTCATCAGACATACAAGAATCATTATTATATTGTTGAAGAATGTAAATATCTTATAAGAAATAGGTTCTTTAATTGATCTGTTCATCTTGATTCTCCTTTATTACCACAAGCCTGCACCGGTTAATTTCTTGGAAAGTTTATTTGCACCGGTAAGGAGTATAAGATTCAATACAGCTTCAAAAAGACCTACTGCAGTAGCATAGCTGTAATTTCCAGAACCAAGGCCAAGACGGAATACGAAAGTCGAAACGATATCAGCCTTTTCATAAACCATCGGATTGTAAAGAAGGAATACTTTTTCAAAAGCTCCTCCTGAACCAACAAGACCACCAATATCAAGAATAAGCAGCGTAGTAATTGTAGGAAGAATGCAAGGAATAGTTACATGCCATACACGCTGGAAATGATTTGCACCGTCAACTTCAGCTGCTTCATATAAAGAAGGATTGATTCCGGCAATAGCTGCAAGATAAAGGATTGTACCCCAGCCTAATCCCTGCCATATTCCAGAAGAAACGAAAATCGTTGTAAACCACTGTGGCAAGGCAATGAATGAAATTGGATTACCGCCTGCCATTTTGATTACTGCATTAATCGGACCGTGTGTAGAAAGCAATTCACGAATCATACCTGTAACAATTACCATTGAAATAAAGTGCGGAAGATATGAAACAGTCTGAACAAACTTTTTCCAGTAGATGTTTTTTATTTCAGTAAGAAGAAGCGCAAAAATAAGTGTAAGAGGGAATCTGAAAAGAAGGTATACAATGTTAAGCCATAATGTATTTCTGAAAGCGCGCCAGAAAGTCTTGTCACCAATAAACTGCTTGAAATATTTTAATCCGCTCCATTCATCTCCAAAAATACTGTGACCTGCACGGTAACGTCTGAAAGCAATAATATTTCCAGCCATTGGTATATACCTGAAAACTATGTAATAGAGAACAGGAACTAAAACAAGAAGGTAATAATACCAGTACCTTTTCATGTATTTATTGAATGCTTTGAATTTTGGTTTTTCAGTCAATTCTGAGAAAACATTTTTTTTAACTTTATCAGACATAGATTTTCCTTATAAGTGATTTACTTGCATACAAGTATACTAGTCGAATCAACAATTATATATTATCGGATTATTGGGAATTGTCAAGATTTATTTTTACAAATTGAATAATTTTTTTTATTTTTTTTCTTAATATTAACTTGTATGCTAGTTGACTTGTTTTATTTTAGGTTTTATTCTTTTTTTTATGATTGTTACAGAAAAAGATCCAAAAGAAACAAACCATGATTATGCATTAAGGGTAATTCACGAAAACATAATTAACCTTGAACTCAAACCAGGCAGCATGCTCAGCGAACAGGAAATTGCAGATGAGCTTCATCTTTCAAGAACTCCTGTACACGAAGCACTTCAGGAACTTTCCAAAACAAAGATTATTCAGATTCTCCCGCAGAGAGGAAGTCTTGTAAGCCTTATAAACATGGATCTTATTGATGAAGCAGTATTTTTACGTACAACAATTGAATCTGCTGTAATAAAGGAAGCATGTCAGAAGGCAGAAGAATCTGACATTACAGAACTCGAAGAAAACCTTAACCTTCAGGAATTCTATCTTTCAAAAAACAATCTCGAAAAATTCATGGAACTGGATAATGCATTTCATAAGATAATGTACCGCATCGCAAATAAAATGCAGTGTCATTACATTGTACGCACTATGAACATTCATCATGACAGATACCGTGAATTAAGGCTTTATACATCTGAACCTACCCCTATCTTTACTGAACATCAGGAAATATTTGAAGCGTTTAAGAAAAAGGATGTAGAAAAAGTAGGAGAACTTCTTTTCAAGCACCTTACAAGACGTGATACAGACGCTAAGGAAATACGCAAAAAGTATCCGGAATATTTCTAATAATTTTCTCCATAGTAACGTTTTTTTCTAGTTATTTTGTTATACTAGTTGTATAATTAATTTATTATGGAGATATAAATGAAATCTTTCTTTTTTAATTCAAAAGAACTTGAAAAAATTCTAGCTTGTTTATTCTTTGCAATTATTACAGCACCTTTATTTGCAAAACCTCAGTCATCAGTAAAATATGTTTCAGTAGCAAACGTGCAGGTAAAAGAAAAAGCATCTGCAAAAGCAAAAACTGTTTCTACAGTTCCTTATGCATTGAAAGTCATTGTTCTTTCAGAAAAAGGTTCTTGGGCTGAAATTCAGGCAGAAGAATTTCCTGAGATTAAGGGTTGGGTTAACAGCTCTGTTCTTTCAGCAAGAAAACTTGTAGCTTCTCAGGAAACAGTTTCTACAGATGCACATGAAATTGCACTTGCCGGAAAAGGTTTTAATTCGACTGTAGAAGAATCATACAGTCAGTCACATGAATCTCATTTTGATGATGTTGACTTAATTGAAACAAACATGATCGATGATGAAACTTTATTCCAGTTCCTTTCCGAAGGACATCTTTCTGAAGGAGAAGAATAATCATGAAAAAAGTTTTTTTATTTTTAGTTTTAGCATCAGCAATATTTTTAACTTCATGTGCAACAGTTCAGGATTTGGTTCTTGATAAAGTTAGATCAGAAATTTCAGAAAGAAAAAATTCACCTGAAGCTCAGGCAAAACGTGAAGAAGCAGAAGAAAGGGCAATTGAATCAATCAAAAAGGCTGCAGAAGAAATTACTCCTGAACAGGAATATTACATTGGAAGAACAGTCGCAAGTACTATCCTCAATAAATACAAGCTTTCAAAGGATACAAAAGAGCTTACACTTTATCTCAATGAAATTTGTAACGCGATTACAATTAATTCAGAAATGCCTTATCTTTACAAAGGTTATTATGTAGCTGTTCTTGATACAGATGAAATTAATGCCATGGCAACACCAGGCGGACATATTCTCGTAACAAGAGGACTTATTAACTGTACGGATTCAGAAGATGCACTTGCAGCTGTAATTGCCCATGAAATTGGTCATATTCAGCTTAAGCACAGTATCTCAGCAATCAGATCAAGCCGTGCTACAGATGCAATCATGGCAACAGCTTCAGTTTCCGTTACTGCAGCTACAGCAGGTTTGGGCGATAAAGTTGAAAAACTTACAGACGGTCTTAATGATGCAGCTAATGACATTGCAAAAAATATTGTAGAAACAGGTTTCTCTAAGGCACAGGAATTTGCAGCTGACAAAAAAGCCATTCTCCTTATGAATGATGCGGGATATGATCCTAACAGCATGCTTGATATGCTTGCACTTCTCAAGTCAAATTCTGAAGGCAAGACAGAAGGCTTCAGCAAGACTCACCCTTCTCCTGACTCACGCATTGAAAATGTCAAGAAAGAATTGAAATCAATGAAAATTAAAGTATCTGCTTCTGACAAAAAAATCAGAACAAAACGCTTTAATTCAATCAATAATCTTTATTAAGTAAATTATGGAAAAAAATACATCTGTTAAATTAATGATACGTTCATTAATAGTCGCTTCAATCTGTTTTGTGATTGTTTACATTCTTAATTTGACAGGTGTATTCAATTATCTTGAATATAAGACTTATGACAGCCGCATGAAATCTACTGCCGGTAAGTTTCATACTTCTGATGAAATAACACTTATTGTTGTTGACCAGGAAAGCATAAACTGGGCTAAAGAAGAAAAAGGATGGGGCTGGCCATGGCCTCGTGAAGCATATGGTCATATTGTCGATTTTCTGAGTGAAGGAAATGCTTCTTCAATTGCTTTTGATATCATTTTTTCAGAACCATCTCTTTATGGCAATAATGATGACATTTCATTTGGTGAATCAGAAAGAAAGAGCGGTAAAGTAATTCAGACTTTATTCTTTGATGGAGATACTGTAACTTATCCAGTTCCAGAAATTAATGATAATGCAGCAATAATCGGTAATATTACAAGCTGCATGGATTCAGATGATGTCATCCGCCGCGCCAGGGTTTATTTTGATTACAATGGAAAAAAATATCCTTCACTTGGATTTGCTTCTCTTGAACTTACAGGAGATGACTTCAGCAGCATAAAGACTGATAAAGATGGAGCTGTCCTTATACGTTATCCAAAATCTTCTGATGACTATTATACCGTAAATGCAAAAACAATCCTTCAAAGCTATGATGCCTGGATCAATGGTACTGAAGGCGATTTCGTACCATCTGATTTTGAAGGCACTTATTCTTTTGTAGCTTATTATGCGCCGGGACTTTTTGATATCTGCTCTACTCCTGTTGCACAGACATTTCCGGGAGTTGGTGTTCATATAGCAGCCCTTGACAGTTTTCTGAATGATACTTTCATAACAAAAATAAATTTCCTTATATCACTGTTATTCATTTTATTTCTTTCATTCTTTGGTTCACTAGTTGTAGCTTTTGTTGAATCCCAGGCACGTGGAAGATATAAAATTGTATTTCTTTCACTTGGACTTATTCTTGGACTTGCAATTTCTTCAGTAATTCCTTTTGTTCTTTTTGTACAAAATATATGGATTGAACTTATTGCTCCATTGGTAGCATTTATTTCTTCTTACATAATTTCACTTGCATTAAATTATATTATTGAAGGTAAACAAAAACGTTTTATAAAATCAGCCTTCAGTCAGTATTTAAGTCCTGCAGTTATTGAACAGCTTGTTGATAATCCTGACAAGCTTACTTTAGGCGGAGAACGTCGTGAAATATCAATCTATTTTTCTGACGTTCAGGGATTTACTTCCATTTCAGAAAAACTTACTCCGCAGAAACTTACTGAAGTATTGAATTATTATCTTTCAGAAATGTCATCAATCATTATGGAAAGCGGAGGAACTATTGATAAATACGAAGGTGATGCCATCATTGCTTTCTGGAACGCCCCTCTTGATGAAGAAGATCATGCTAAACGTATACTTTCAGCTGCAATGAAATGTCAGATGCGCCTTACTGAATTGCGTGAAGAACTTGAAAAACTCAGCGGTTCCAAAATGTATCAGCGTATCGGTATGAATACAGGCTATGCAGTTGTCGGTAACATGGGTTCTTCTGCACGCTTTGACTACACTATGCTTGGTGACAGCGTAAATCTTGCTTCACGTCTGGAAGGATTAAACAAACAGTTTGGTACTTATACAATGTGTTCAGAAGCAACAATGAATGCAGCCCTGAAATATGGTTGTGATTTAAAATTCCGTAAACTTGCAAATGTTGCTGTTGTCGGAAAGAAAGAACCTGTCGTTGTTTATGAACCAATGTTTGAAGATGTATTCAATTCGAAAAAAGAACAGATAGAAATATTTGACAAAGGCCGTGATATTTTCTACCAGGGTAATTTTACAGAAGCATTAAAAATATTTGAATCCAAGGAAGACATTGATCCGCCGTGTCACTTCTACGCTGAAAAATGCCGCCGCTTTATCCAAACCCCTCCTGAACATTTCGAAGGAGTCTGGGTAGCAACTGAAAAATAAAAAACTATATTAATTTATATAATTCCTCATTTTCAACAATGTGCGGCCATATTTGCGACATGGCGCGGTTCAGCATGCTTTCATCATCAATTTCTGTCCATGTATAATATTCAACTTTTCTGACATAAACAGGTTCATCTTCTGATGTTGAAATATGTTGAAGTACATTTTCATAATCAATTTTTATAAGTGATGGATTACTATTATAATATGCTACCATCTTATCATAAGCCTGTTTTGTTATTTTCGTAATTCCAACTAATTCGCCTGCAGGGAAAGGAATTATAGTTTTGTCTTTACTTACACGCTGAAGAATATCCTTGCCGTCAGCTTCAAGATAAACTTCATCATGACTGTTTGACTTACCGCTTGCAAGCATTACATTCGGACGATAATCAGAAAGAAGTACCTTCAATCCTATGATGTCATATAATAAATCACTTTCAAGAAGAATAAAGTCTCCTTTAATCAATGGTGCACAGCATGCCAGTGTTCCCATACTGCTTGTATTCTGATAATTTTCGTTTTTAATTGTTTTAACCTGTGGATAGTTTTTTGCAAGATCATCATAGAATTCGTTGCAATGACCGGTTCCAATAATAATTTCTTCTATACCTGCACGAATGAGTTTTCGAATTGAACGTTCTACCATCGCAGTTCCGTCAATTTCAATAAAACCTTTAGGCATTAATCTTGTCCTGTCACCAAATCTTGCTCCAAGGCCACCAGCAACAATTACAGCCTGTTCTACCATAATTTTCTCCTTTTAAGAATATTCAACAAAATTATTATAATCACAATTATATATTTTTTTGTTCAAAACGTAAATAATTTATGTATAATTAATAATCTTTTGAACATTTTTAACGCTACAATTGACATAATATGTTCATTTTGGTATTTTTAAGTTGTTATTTTGAACATAATAAATAAAAGGGGAAATTAATTATGGAAAACAAACCTCAATTAAACCGTCAATTGAACCCAATGCATGTCTGGGCAATTGCATTCGGATGCATTATCGGATGGGGAAGCTTTATTAACCCTGGTAAAAAGTTCCTGCCTAATTCAGGTGTTGCAGGTACTGCAATCGCTATGATTATGGGTGCACTTGTAATGATGATTATCGCATGTGCATATGCTTACATGATTCCAAAATATCCTAAGGCAGGCGGAGAGTTTACTTTCACCAAGGCATGCTTTGGAAAAGTACCGGCATATATCTGCGGATGGTTCCTTGTTGTTGCTTACCTTACAAACGTTCCTATGAACTCAACTGCCATTGGCCTTATTGTAGACGGTATTGACGGTACTGCAGACATTCTGAAATGGGGCTTCCACTACTCCATTGCAGGCTTTGATGTTTATTGCGGTGAAGTAATTCTTGCTTCGTTCATTCTTATCCTTTTTGGCATACTCAATATTCTTGGTGTCAAGAAAGCTGGTTTTGTTCAGACTGTTCTTGCAATAATGCTTGCAGTAAGTGTATTTGTTCTTTTCATTGCAGCATTAATCAGTGCAAAGGCAAAAATGATAAATGTTACTCCAATCTGGGGATTTGATAAGAAAGCTGCCATTGAAGCCTATAAGGCAGGTACTTACGCCGGTGCAGATGCTTTTGCACACGCCGGTTCAAAAGGAATTATATCTGCAATTCTTGCTACATTCGCAATTGCTCCATGGGCTTATGTCGGTTTTGATACAATTCCACAGGCTGCAGAAGAATTCAACTTCTCTTATAAGAAAGTAATGTTCATTATGGTTATAGCAATCATTTTCGGATGCTTTGTTTATACAAGCAACAATACTATTGCAGCTGCAGCACTTGAAAACTGGCCTGACTTAATTGTTGAATCATCAGGAACCCCATGGTTGCTTCTTGCTGCAGCAGAACGTCTTCTTGGTACATTCGGTAAGGTTCTTGTTGGTATTGCAGTAAGCTGTGCAGTTCTTTCCGGTATTATGGGATTCTATCTTGCAAGCGGACGCCTTATGTATTCAATGAGCTGTGATGGTTACCTTCCGTCAATCTTTAGCAAGTTAGATGAAAAATACAGCACACCTAAGAATGCAATGATTTTCTGTATCATAGTTTCTTTAAGCGGTCCGGTTCTTGGAAGAGAAGCTCTTGGATGGTTTGTTGACATGAGTGCAATTGGTGCTTCAATCGGTTACTTCTTTACATGTGCTGCATGCCTTGTTGTAATGAAGAGAGACGGAGACGGTTCTACATTCCTTAAGGTTATGGGATGGCTTGGAGTTATCTTCAGTGTCTGTTTTGTTATTCTTCAGCTTATTCCAATTCCAGGCTTGAGTGGCGTTCACTTTGGCAAGGAAAGCTATATTATGCTTATTATCTGGATTTTAATCGGTATAATTTTCTACTTTGCAAGAAAGAATAAATTACAAAAATAATTATTTTATATACGGTGGGTACTCTTCGCCATTATTATATTTGACGAAGAAACCGCCGTTAAACTCCATATACATTATCTAAAGCTTTTAGTTCATTAAAAGTATCTATTTCATCAAAATCATTGAAACTGCATTCACGTACAGATAAATCGAATTCATCCTTGAATATTGAAAGAGGTACAGAATCCCAATAGCGTTCCTTTCCTCCCGGCTGGTTATATGCTTTTTCAAGACAATTGGCAAGTTTTTTACCGTCAGAATCAGTCCAGTAAGAAATACCAACCATTCTATAGCCCTTTGTTCCTCCTACAGATACGCCTGTTATGTGCCCTTTATTTGCATACAGGCACCAGTCATCAGTAGAATCACATGGAACACCACAATAATTTGATTTATATTGATATTTTTTTATCAGGTTTTGATTTTTCAATAAAATATCAGCTTCACAAATATAGGAATTTCCTATCAAATAACGTGCACATAACGCAGAAGAAATATTATTGCTTTCATTAAATGCAGGATTTTCTAAAAAAGTAATATTCGGATATTTATAAATCAGCTGATCAAACTGTTCAGAAAGATATCCGCGGACGATTATGATTTCTTCAATACCTGCTTTTACAGCTGCATCAAGCATTGTATCAATTATTCTTACGCCTTTTACCCTTACCAATGGTTTTGGTGTATTCAATGTAATAGGGATTAATCTTGAACCAAAACCTGCTGCGACAAAAATAATGCGTTTTACTTTATACGGTTCTAAAGCTGCAAGACCCTTATCTGTAATTGTACCTTCATTTATGAATTCTTTTTCATCAAGTTCAGAAAGTACTGAATTAACAGTTCCTACGGAATATCCTGTTTTTTTTGAGATTTCTCTTTGTGATAAATGTTTCTTTTCTTCAATTATTGTTGTAAGAACATCAAATTCTTTTTCAGAAATCATATATACATATTATCCTAACATTCTTTATTTGGAAAGAATGTAATCTACAATATTTCTGGCACTATCACCTTTATGCTGCCATGCTTCATCTACAACTTTAATTCTGCTTTCTTCCAAATCCTTACTGTTCAACACTTCATTTATAATCTCCGGCAACTTGTCAAAATCTTTTTCATCAAGTTTCTTTCCAAGTTCAGGCAAAACCTTAAGCGACCACATTGGTTCATCAAGCCAGTCTGCATCATATTGAATTGTATCGAATTTAGTATCAGCATAAATTATTGGTTTTCCAAAGACGAAAGTAAAATCAAAAATAACACCACTGAAGTCCGAAATAAGAATATCAGCTTTATTCAGTACATTAAAGTTATCATTATCAAAGTTCCATGAAACCTTTGTAAATTTATTCTGCAGATTATCAAGCAATTCCTTTTCAGATATTTTTGACTGAGGATGTGGACGAACAATTACTTCAAAATCTGTCTGTGTAATAGCAGACAGGAATTTTTCACCAAATTTGCTAAGAATACTGTTTGGACCCCAGCTTGGGGCAACAAGCACTACAGGATGCTTATTTTGTTCTCTTACACCTGAAGCATCAAGCTTTTTCTTAAGTTCATCCATGTAAGGACAGCCTACTACAGGAATGTCTTTTGCACTTTCATTCCTCATCTGTTCAAGCTTATGAAGGCATTCAGGCTGGTTTGTACCGTTTGCAAGTACTACATCGTAATGATCCAGACCAAACATTTTGTAGCTTGATAGATCATCAACACTATGCGGCACATGAATATAGCAGTTAACATTTTTTGAACGTTTCCACTGATAAACACCAAGACCGGGTGTTGTAGCCAGAAGAATATTTGCATTCAGAAAGTTTAGTTTTGCAAAGGCTTTGTTGCCTTCTCCAATGTATTCAGGATGAACAAAGTTATATTCTTCTTTAAAACATGGATCATCCTTGCTGCATGTATAATAAACTACATGTACTTTTCTTTTTTCAAATTCATCACAGATTGAATGAAATACATTCCAGTATCGTTTTTCCTCTGCAAAAATAACATAAGGTATTTTATTTGTTGATAGTTTTTCGTCTGTTTTACCACCATTAAATAGAAATTTCAGTTTAACAAATAAAGCCTTAAAACCAAAAACAGCTGCTGTTGCAACACCGATAAAAAGAGAGAAAAGCATGCTGCCTGTACCAGGATCTATATATAAAGGTATAAATATCATAAATTAAAAATCTCCCCTCTTATTTTTCTTCAAATTTATATGGTTCCCAGTTTGAAGGTTCAAAAATATTATCATGTACTTTCCAGCATTTTGCTTTTGAGTAATTCAATTGTGTTTTATTTCTCATATTCTTTACATTCCATTGAGCTCCTGTTATTGGAGCACAAATTAAATAATCCTTCTTCTGAATAAGTTCATTTCCAGTAAAAGGATTTATATTGGAAACATTTAATCCCTCTTTTGCATAGAATAAAGTATCTGCATTTGTCATGAATGTCATATCAGTCTTCAGAGGTTCGTTGCAATTAAAATCCTTTACCATAAAAAGGCAGTTATACTGAGAAGGTTGAACTGGATTTTCAAAATTTTCAAATTTTCTATAAGGAAGACTATATCCATGATCAGATACTATTATGATTCTTGTATTGTCATAAACATTATTGTCTTTTAAGTATTTTAAATATTTGGAAATTTGTCGGATTGAAGCAACATTTACATTATAATCCATCAAATCATCTTCACTGTAATAATTATAAGTACCTGCTGTATCTTTCGGCTTTGATGATACAATAGGTATTTCATATTCAGGATATTCCAGCAAAATAGGTCTATGAGTTGTTTCGTTTTCTATTAAAGTAAATGTTTTTTTATCATTATCAAAATCCGTTATTTCCGGTAAATAATAAAGATTGGCAAAATTCTGCAAGTACTTATCTGTATTCATCGAACTTGTAGCAACAGTATTATAGAAAATACTTCGGAAGAAAGGATATAATGATTGTAATACTGAAAAATTCCTTATCTGTTTTATTGTATTTTTATCAGGATTAACTGTAACCTGAACATTTTTTTCTTTCATAAACTTTTTGGTATATTTTCCAATCTGTTCAGAAACTTTCATTTGAGGATAATCTTCAAAAATAGATAAATCTCCAGACCAAACATAATTTGTCAGTGATGGGTCTGTATAAGTAACATCATAACCTGCATCCATGAAAAGTTTAGGCATTACCAAAAGTGCTTCATTGTGTTTTTCTACCAATAATTTATCTTTTCTTTTATAATTTTCTTCTACTGTGTATTCATATCCACCTACAATTGGCGGAAATCCGTTTATTGTTTTTGCACCTGAAGATAATGTGTTTGGATAATATGTAAATCCGGTAAACTCTTTTTCAAATTCAGGGAACTGTTCAAAAATATTTGGAATAAACGAACCTATTGCCCTGTCAAGAAATAAAACAAGTACGTTTTCTTTTGTTTTTGACAGATGGTAAACAGTTTCGAAATTATCATGAGATTCCAGGTTTTCATTTTTATTAATATTTGCAACATAATTTTTGTAATCAGTTTTAATTGAATTTATTTTTTGTATTCCTAAACCAAATTCTGCTATAAAAATTGAAATTGCAAGCATTGAAAAAAGATAAAGCTTCTTATGTTTTATTATAAGTAAATAAATACCTAAAATAATAAATGCTATGATAAATGGCAAAAGATAAAACCAGTTTGAAACCTGAATCAATACATTCTTATTATCCAGCAGGAACTGATTGTCAATTGTTCCATACTCTGGTTTGAAAACATAAACATTAAACAATGAACAAATCAATATGACAAAAAATAATATTGGTAAAACACTTTTAACTTTCTTACCAAACATCTTATAAATAACGACAGGCCATAAAACAAAAAATCCAAGGAAGAAAGTAAGTGTACTATAAATATATGATAAAGGAGATTCTGTTTTTCCAATAAATGAAAATTCAATTGGTGATGAACTCACAACGCTTGCTGGTAATAAATAACCATATAACAACCATAATGCAATTGAAGCTGTCAGGAACAGAATAAAATTTTGCTTTGCATCAGCTTTATTCATTGAATCATTTATTTTTACAGATAAAGAAGTTTTTTTGTAAAGATTCCAGATTAATGGTATAAAGGCAAACACAACCGCAAGTACAGTCATAAATATTTTTTTCCATATATCTGTTGATGATTTTAACTTCCAGAACATTAATACAAGTACAAAAACACAAATAGTAAGAATTATATGAAGAACTCTTCCTGGTTTCTTCATTTTCATTACAATATTTTTCCCCAAAGAAAAGAGATTATTTAATATCCAGTAAATTACAAGTCCGCTTGGTGAATTATAAAGCAATGCAAGAAAAACAATTGCAATTCCATAAAGCTGTAGTTTTTCGCGTACAGGAGCATCCTTACAATAAATGGCTCCGGAGACAAAATTTATTAATGTCATTAAGATTGGTAAAATATTTATTACTATTGTTTTACCAGCTAAAGCAAATGTAATTAAATTATCTGGTGAACCAAGATCCTTGAAAATCCAGAAAGTTGCACCCATTAATTTTTCACAGTTACTCAGATAATGATATGCTGCAATAAAAAATGGTATTTCAATTAATATTGATAAAGAGCTTCGTAAAACATAAAGCGGGTGATAATTATTCTGACGGTAATATTCACTCAGAATCATAAACTGTTCATCACCCTTAAAAGCTTTCTTTATTCTTTTAACACGATATTCAAGACTTCTTGATATTTTTCTTTCTTTTTCCTGAAGATTATCTGCAATGTTATAAAGAGGGAGTGCTAAAAAATTGATTACTAAACTAACTCCGATTACAGAATAAATTACATTTAATGATGAAAACTTATTGCTTATAAATAAAAATACCCATTCTACAATAGTTTCAATTGGTGCAATAATAACAGTATACAGCATTTTTCAATCCTTTCTCGATTTCCATCATTATAATGATTATTGAATAAAATGAAAACAGTTACTCTTTTTTAAATAATATAAAAATCATATTAAAGAATATTTTATTATAGACTTTAGTACTGTATTTATTTTGTTATTTAATATAAACAAAAAAAAAGCCGGCAGCTTCCTACTTTCCCGGAAAAGATCCAGTATCATCGGCGCAAGTGAGCTTGACTTCCGTGTTCGGAATGGGAACGGGTATTGCCTCACCGCTATGGCCACCGGCATTATTAACTATGCCAAAGGTT
>JAZUKU010000172.1:0-4275 GCA_045643485.1 Treponema sp.
GATGCAAACATCAACTGTCCTACATGTGGTTCTAAAAACCGTAAATATACAGCAGTACGTGAATTCAACCTTATGTTCAAGACATATCAGGGACCTATTGCAGATGATTCACACCTTATTTACCTTCGCCCGGAAACTTGCCAGGGTATTTTCACAGACTTCAAGAACATTGTTCAGTCAAACCGTATGAAAGTTCCTTTTGGTGTAGCACAGGTTGGTAAATCATTCCGTAACGAAATCATCTTCAAGAACTTCATTTTCCGTACATGTGAATTTGAACAGATGGAAATGGAATATTTCTGCAAACCAGGTACTGAAGACGAAGTATTTGAACGCTGGAGAAAAGACCGCTGGCAGTTCTACTTAAAGTACGGTATTCCGGAAGAACAGCTTAAATGGCATCACCACGACAAGCTTGCTCACTATGCTAAGGATGCATACGATATTACTTACAATTATCCTATCGGCTTTGAAGAAATTGAAGGCATTCACTCTAGAACTGACTTCGACCTTTCACAGCACCAGATTTATTCTAAGAAGGATATGTCTTACATCGATCAGGAAGACGGTAACAAAAAGTATGTTCCTTACGTAATTGAAACTTCTGCAGGTCTTAACCGCAACTTCCTTATGTTCCTTTGTGAAGCATACGAAGAGCAGAATGTTGGTACAGACGGTAAGGATGATTACAGAACAGTTCTTCACCTTGATCCACGCCTTGCACCAATTACAGTAGCAGTTCTTCGTTTGATGAAGAAAGACGGTCTTGCTGAAAAAGCTAAGGAAATCCAGCATCTTCTTAAGGAAGACTTCGTAACAGATTACGATACTTCTGGAACAGTAGGTAAGCGCTACCGCCGCCAGGATGAAGTTGGTACTCCATTCTGCGTAACTGTAGACTACGACACAATTCAGGAAAAGAAAGACGATGGTTCTGCAAATCCATTGTTCAATACTGTAACAGTACGTTTCCGCGATTCTATGGAACAGGAACGTGTTGCTCTTGATGACTTGATTTTCTTTATCCAGAAGGCTATCAAAAACTATAAGCCTGTAGTTCGCACAGACCGCTAGTTTGTTATAGAGATTAAGGATGCAGTAAACAGCTGCATTCTTAATCTTTTTTTATGTAAAGAAAGTAATTTATATGGAATATGTATCTTTAGGAAAAACAAATCTTCTCGTAAGCCGTACTTCGTTCGGGGCAATGAGCCTTGACTGCAAGGAAATAGAAGAATACGGTGATGACGCAGAAGAAATTGCAGCCAACCTTGTACACAAGGCATATGACGGAGGCGTTAATTTCTTTGATACATCACACAGCCGCCCTGTCTGCGAACAGCGTCTTGGAACTTCACTTCACGGAATAAGGCAGAATATTCTTCTTGCAACAAAAACCACTGCAGATACAGCCGATAAAATGATGGCAGACCTTGAATCAAGCCTCAACACTCTTGAAAGCGATTTCATTGATCTGTATCAGATTGAAAATCCGCAGGTCCTTCCCGTACAGAAATCTTCAGACGGAATATATAAGCGTCTTGTTAAGCTTCAGGAAGAGGGAATCATAAGGCATTTTGGAATTGCAACAGATAATTATGATATTGCAAATGAAGCTGTAGAAAGCGGTCTATACGAAACACTCCAGTTTCCGTTCAATATTCTTAATGGAGAACAGACTCTTGATCTTGTTAAAAAATGTGCTTCAAAAGACATTGGCTTTATAGCAATGCAGCCACTGTGCGGCGGAGTAATCAGCAATATTCCTCTGGCACTTGGATATCTTCATCAGTTTGAAAATGTAGTTCCGTTATGGGGTGCGCGTTCTGCAGATGAACTTCAGCAGATACTTTATTTTGATTCACATCCGCCTGTAATTGACGAACAGTTTAGGGAAGAGATTTCAAAAATAAGGGAATTTTTCAATTGATTTTGTAAATCAGTTTATGCCTGATTTTTCTTCTGTGCTTCAAGTGCCTGAAGTACGTCTTCAACTTCTTTTTTATTCATAACCCTGACAATCTTAATTGTTGTATCATCTGTCTGTACTGTCTTAGGACTGCCGTCTTCACTGACTTCGCCAAGGATTTGAACAATAGGATTCTTTGGATTTGTTGGCTGAACATCGCAAACCTGTGCAACTTTTCCGTTGGAAAGATATACATAAGTTCCAATAGGGAAGAGTGACATGCTTACAAGAAGTGCCTTTACTACACCATCATCATAAGAATGATTTACGTTCTTAAGCATTTCAATCATTGCTTCGTAAGCTGTATGCTGTTCCTTGTATTTGCGTGGAGTTGTAATTGCTTCAAAAGAACATGCTACTGCAATAATCTTTGAATACATGGAAATCTGTGCACCGGAAAGATGTCTTGGATAACCTGTTCCGTTTTCCCTTTCGTGATGCTCAAGAACTCCTAACTGTATAGAAAGAGGGAAGTTTGAATCCTTAAGGATATTGTATGTAATGATAGGGTGTGTAGAAAGTTTAGCCCTTTCACCTGCATTAAGTTTTTTATTGTTGATGTAAAGCTGCGGAGGAAGTCTGATCATTCCTATTTCGTGAAGAAGTGATGCTACTCCAAGTTCAACCATTTTTGACATTGGCATACGGAGCTGAAGTGCAATTGTTATTGCAAGAACTGTGGAACGCATGCTGTGAAGGACAAGAAAATCCTTGCCGTCTTCAGAAGTTGCAGGTGTTACGCGCAGAATGTATCTTTTGTTGTCTTTGACGTAAACACAGAGTTCCTTGATGTTTTCGCATATATCTTCATAGTCAAATTCTTTATGAGTTGCATAATGGTTGTAAATATTGTTTATGTATTTAAGATATTCGTTATAAACTATTTTAACAATTTCGAATCTTGAGTTTTCGGAATTTTCTGTTATTTCAGCACGTGCTTTTTCAAGGGCTTTCTGAACAATATTTACCTTTGCCTGTTGTGGTGCTGAATCAATCTGGCTTGCAGCACTGGACATTGCTTCTTCAAAAGAAACTTCGCTGTACTGTGGCTCTGGTTCCGGAGCTTTTTCTACAACAGGTTCTTCAGGCTTAGAGTCTGAAACACCGTCTGAATATATTTCCTTGAATCCCCATTCCTCAAGAGCTTTTAAAAGATCTTCTGATACTGCGCAATATCTTGAATTAAGGATGAATGTCTTATCCAGAATCAAGTCTGCATTGAAGTGAGAATCTTTCTTTATTGCTGTGAGTGCAAAAGAATTCATTTATACCTCTTTTTAATGGTGCTCCTTTTTGTTTATCGGCATAAATTATATAAAACTTTAGCGGATTTCTTCAAGTCAAACAAAAAAAAAGAACCAAAGTTTTCTTCGGTTCTTAGAAAATATTTCTTTCTACAGGCGCCTGGATGTCATAAGACTCGTCCGTAGAACATATCATTCATATTTTATTTATCGGAAGAAAGGTCTGTTTCTTGATTGATTTGTTAAAAAAAACTCAAATATTGTTTTGCGGCAGAAAGGAGTTCTATATATACAAGGCGTGAATAGTAAAGCGGGTATAAATCCTTGTTCTGAGGAAGTTCAGCTGCCTTTTTTTCAAGCTGGCGTGCTGTAGGGAATACAAGGGACGCTGCATTCTTACCGCCTGAAGAAAGTATACCCGAATCGATTTTTTCTAATTCTATAAGAATGTATGGTGCCTTTAGCCTGTCAGCAAGAGCTTTTTCACATAATGAGATGCCTTTTTTGGAAAGGCTGCACAGTTCTTCAAGTTCAGTTTTAAACGAGGAAAGGGCTTCTTCAAAAGATATGCCGTTTTTCTTATTGCAGGCAACTTTCTGTTCTGCTTTGTCAAAGAAGGCTTTCTTTTCGATTTCACATTCAGGCTGTTTAAGGAATGCTTCAAGACTGTATGGCTTGATTCCTTCTATATATAAGCTTTCCGGAGTAAGTGTAAATGTATTTATGCCCTTAGCAGAAGCCTGACTGCAGTTGGTTTCAAACCACCATGAAAAAAGAGACATTCTCTGGTCCGTAAGAAGTTCATTTCCACGGAAATCTTTTGAAACCGAAACTGTTGCTCCAAACAAAGACGCAATTCCGTTTGTTTCAGAAGTATCTGACCTTATGCTTGTACGGTGAGTTCTTTCTTCAAACTGAGAACCCCTTATGTGAGTCTGCCTGTCAGGAAATCCAAGATCCATTCCTGCAATAAAAATATTTTTTGTTCCGCAGAACCGTGCAAAATCCCATGCTGTAGTTGTTACGCTTCCTCCTGCTTCAAGCTTTCCTTTTGAGCCAAGA
>JAZUKU010000173.1:0-17518 GCA_045643485.1 Treponema sp.
CATCCTTTACGAAAGTGCATCTTCTCTTTTGTCAGAAGACATTAAGCGCGGTACGTTACCGGGTTCAATTCTTCTTGCAGGACCGGCAGCAAGCGGTAAGCTTTCATGCGCACTGGAGCTTGCACGAGTACTTTCATGTACTGGTTCCGTTAAGGGTGCCTGGAACTGTACCTGTCCGTCATGTCAGAAACATAAGGCTCTTGTAAGTACAAATGTTATGATAGCGGGCCCTGGTGACAGAACTCTTGAAATAACAGCAGCAAAGAATACTCTTCTTCAGGAAAATGCAAACAATACAAGTCATCTCGAAGCAGCCAGATATCTTTACATAAGGGCAGTAAGAAAACTTACCGCAAGATTCAGTTTTGTCTTATGGGAAGGAGAAGACAAGCTTGCAAAGTTTTCACCTTTACTTGAAGCAATTGATGACTGTCTTGAACAGATAAATCCGGGAAGAACAATTCCTGATACGGAAGAACTTCAGACGCTTCTTGAAACAATCGAAAAGAATGCCGCTAAGCTCGAAGATTCATTCCTCTACGATGCACTTCCTGTTTCTCAGATAAGAAATCTTTCGTCATGGGCACATCTTGCTGCAAACGAAGGAAAAAGAATAATCATTATTGAAAACGCAGATTGTATGGCAGACAGTGCAAGAAATGCACTCCTTAAAATACTGGAAGAACCTCCTGCTGACACTCAATTCATACTTACAACAAACAGAAGGGGAGCAATGCTTCCTACAATCCTGTCACGCGTAAGGACATATCAGTTTTTTGACAGAACAAAGGAACAGCAGCAGGAAGTAATTGAGCGTGTATATCATTTTCATCCGCATTCTGATGAAGAAATGCCTGAAACAATAGATGCTTTCCTCATGCGCTATCTTGCAGTACAGCCAAAGGTAATAGAAAAACAGGCAAATAAATTCTTTACAAGCATTGCTTCAGGTCATATGCCTGACATTCCGCCAATCGTCAAGGAATGTGCAAACTTTGACCCAAGAATACTGTACAGGCTTTTCATACAGTCACTTATCTCATTCCAGAAAGATTTAAAGAATACAGCCCGTGGTGCAGAAGCTTCAACACAGTTTCTTGAAATGACAAGAAATGCTTATAATAACGTAACTATCTATAACCAGAATCCTGCTTCTTCACTTGAAGAACTTGCACGCAATTTGATGCTGGTAAATCATCAGAACAACGGCGTATTTGGCACATTGGTTTCAGAATAATTATTGAATATACAAAGGAAATCGAATGAAGGGATTTGTTAAAAGGGTATCGCAAAAAGTAGCAAAACTCACAGACGAACAGGTAGAACTTCTCATTGATGCAATGAATGAAGAAAACAGCACAATGGATGCCATACTTGAAAGCCTTTCTGCAGGACTTGTAATTGTTGACGAGGAATGGCATGTATGGCAGAACAACAAGGCTGCAGAAAGAATACTTCCGTTCACTGTACACCCTTTGGACCATGCTTCAGAAACAGATTGTATCTGGGAACTTATTGCTGATGAAGACATAGCAGAATACCTTCATGAATGTGCTGAAAAGCAGAAGACAAACGTAAGTGAAGAATTTTCTTTCGAAGCAGAAGACGGCAAAGTTAAATTCGTAACCGTAACAGTAGTTCCTCTTGTGCAGAGAATTATCAATGAAGAAAACAATGCAAAGGAAACAGTAATACTTGGCTCAATAATCACAGTTCACGATATAACCGAAAAACGTACGCAGGAAGTTCTTTTGCGAAGAATGGAAAGCCTTGCCGGTTTGACAAATCTTGCAGCTTCTGTTGCTCACGAAATAAAGAATCCTCTTGGAGCAATTAGCATTCACATTCAGCTTTTACAGAAGGCAGTAAAAAAAGCGCGTGAAGGTGAAGGCCTTCTTCCGGACGAAAAATTCATGGAAAATTATCTTGAGGTAATCAACGAAGAAATTGACAACCTCAACAAGATAGTGCTTGATTTCCTTTTTGCAGTAAGACCTGTTCAGGCAAACATGAAGCTTACTGATCCGGACAAGCTGCTTTTAAAATTCAGTGAATTCTTCAAGGCAGAATTTGACCAGAAAGGCGTAGAACTAAAACTGAATCTATGCAATAAGGGAGAGCGTCTTCTCATAGACGAAAAACTTTTCCGTGAAGTAATTGTAAATCTTGCACAGAATTCACTTGCCGCAATAGAAAGCCGCTTTACAAAAGACAATGATGCAGGAAGCTTCATTCAGGAACAGAACAAGTCAAAGGTTATTGCAGAAAAAGATATTGCTTCAGAAAATAAAAATGATTCAGAAGAAGAAACAAACGGTCAGCTGATAATAGAATCAATCATAAAAAATGAAAAATACTATCTGACAATAGCAGACAACGGCTGCGGTATGGATGAAAAAACTCTTTCAAGAATATTCGAACCGTATTACACGACAAAAGCAAACGGCACGGGTCTTGGAACAACAATGGTTTACAAGATAATAAAGGAATTCCAGGGAGACGTTGACGTTAAATCGATTGAAGGACACGGAACTGTATTTACAATCATGATTCCTGTTCCGCAGAAATCAACGCTTATGCTTTCATCAAGAGATTCATCAAAGGAAGGTGAAAAATGAAATTTACTCTCCTCATTATAGACGACGAAAAAAACATACGCGAAGGTCTTGCTGCAAACTTTGAGCTTGAAGGATATAACGTAAAGACTGCAGCTGACGGTGAAGAAGGTCTTGCATTAATCCGAAACGGTGACATCGATCTTGTAATTACAGACTTAAGAATGCCAGGCCTTAGCGGAGAAGATGTTTTAAAGACTGTAACTGCAGAACAGTCAGGCATACCTGTAATCATTCTTACTGGACACGGAAGCATAGACGCAGCTGTTAACGCAATGAGGCACGGAGCTTATAACTTCCTTACGAAACCGCTTAACCTTGACCAACTTGGACTTATCGTAAAGCGTGCACTTGAAAACAGGGAACTTTCTATAAAGCATAATCAGCTTCAGGCAGAACTTGAAGGAAATGCTGTGTTCGGCAGAATGATTGGCTCTTCCCCGGCAATGCAGAAAGTACAGTCGCTCATTAAAAAAGTTGCAGACTCAAAGGCAAGCGTTTTGATTACCGGAGAAAGCGGTGTAGGAAAGGAGCTTGTGGCTGATGCAATACACAACCTTTCTTCAAGAAAAGAAAAGTCTTTCATAAAGGTTCATTGTGCTGCATTGAACGAAACTCTTCTTGAAAGCGAACTGTTCGGTCACGAAAAGGGTGCGTATACAGGAGCTGACAAACTACAGCGCGGAAGATTTGAACTTGCTGACCAGGGCTCAATTTTCTTAGATGAAATAGGTGAGATAAATAAGAACGTACAGATAAAAATCCTTCGTGTCTTACAGGAACATAAATTCGAACGCGTAGGCGGTGAAGAAACAATCGATGCTGACGTAAGGGTTATTGCCGCAACAAACAGGAATCTTGAAGATGAAGTAAAGAACGGCAATTTCCGTGAAGACTTATACTACCGCCTTAACGTAATACACATTCAGGTACCGCCGCTTCGTGAAAGAAAGGAAGACATTCCGTTACTCATAGCTGCATTCCTGGAAGAATTCAATAAGGAAAACGGTAAGAACATAAAGGGACTCGATAATCGTGCAAAAGCCGCAATGTATAAGTACGACTGGCCTGGCAATATCCGTGAACTCCGCAACTGTATGGAAAGCGCAGTAATAATGTGTTCAGAAAATGAAATCTCAGTAGAAGACCTTCCGCCGACAGTGAGCGGTTCTACAAACGAAGCTGCAATTTCAATTCCAGTAGGCATAACACTCGACGAAGCAGAAAAAATAATCATTACGGAAAACCTTGCTGTAAACAAAAACAATAAGTCAAAGACAGCAGATATTCTTGGCATAGGAAGAAAAACACTTCAGAGAAAAATAGCTGAATGGGGATTAGAGGGCGAAGACAGTGCCGACAATGTATGAAAAGTTAGGCGAATTGTTAAGTGAATCTCTTGAAAAAGGCCAAGTGCTTCAGTTTACGGAAGAAGACAAATTTACCGAAGAAAAATTCAGCATATACGAAAACGATATCCTGAACAAAAAGAAAGAATCCTCAGAAAAACCTCAATCTAAAAAAGAAAAGAATGATTCGAAAACAGAAGCCGATGAAGCTGCAGAAAGATTGATGAAAAAAGAAAAAGAAAAGGCTTCGGCAAAACGGAACAGGTCTGAACAAACCAAAAATTCAACCGGAATAGTATATAAGAAACTTTCTCCGGAAATAGAACGTGCTTACCGGCTTCTTGATATTTCAGTAAGCGCAAGTCTGGAAGACGTAAAGAAAGCATACAAGGAAAAACTGAAATATTATCATCCCGACAGGCACCAGAATAATGAAGTGCTAAAAAAAGTTGCAGAAACAAAAACAAAACAGATTCTTGATGCATACAATCTTTTAACAGAATATCTTAGCAGTAAATGAAACAAAAATGATGTTCCGGAAAATACTCAAGGGCAAAAAAAAAGCTTCTGTTAAACAGAAGCTTTCTTGAGCTACACGGGATTCGAACACGTGACCCACGCCTTAAAAGGGCGTTGCTCTACCTACTGAGCTAGTAGCCCAAAACACTCATTGCTGAATGTGATTAGTAATATATAATTTTACCTATTTTGTGTCAATACATAAGAAAAAGAAAAAGGAAAAAAATAAAATTTTTCTACAGACAGTAAATATTATTGACTAAAACAAAGATTTTTTAGATTATCTTCAATATGGAAAATAAATTACTGTCACGTCAAAATTTAGAATCAATGTCAACTTCAGATTTAATTTCAATTGCTGATGATTACGGCATTGATATTCCTGATAACCTTAACAGGCGTTTTATTATTGCTGAATTACTTGAAGCTGCAGACGAAAGTGAAAATACTAGAAAAGCAGACAGTAATGTTGTTATCAAAGAAAATAATGAACCTATTCCGGAAGTACTTCCTTCTACATACAATGAAACTCAGATTTGCGCAATCTTAAGAAACCCTGCATGGGTATTTGTTTTCTGGGACATAAAGGAAAGTGAACTTACAAAGCTCAAGAATGAATATTTTTCAGTACAGCTCTTCCTTCATGTAACATTTTATGAAACTGAAGATAAAGAAAAACCTGTAGATACATTTGACATTAAGATTAAGGATGAAGACAGGGAACAGTATATCCTTCTTCCTGCAGGAAAAAAATATTTTACAATTGAACTGTTATGCACTACAGAAACAGAAACTCAGCAGATACTTGCTTCAACAAGATGCATTGCAATTCCGGCAGGTTGTGAAGCCTTAACAAAAATGCAGCCTGGTAAAGATATAAAAATGAACGCATTGGTTAAACTTTCAGGAATGGAAAAACTTCTGCACGATCATTTCAATAACTACAGACAGTCATTTTAATAAAGTCATTTTAAGGAGCACCATATGTCAAAAGAAAATCTTGTTTTTGTTATCGTTGCAGAACAAGGCTATATAAGAAATATAAATGGAAAAGTAAATTTTGCAGCTCAGAATGACATTCTCTTTAATGCAATATCAGAAACATACATTCCGCTTTTAAATATGTTCAGCCGTCTTGAAAAAGAAGAAATTAAATTTAAAACAGGAATAGTTCTTTCAGCTCCTCTATGTACGCTTCTTGATGACAGGGAAATTCAAAAACAGTATATAGACTGGCTCGACAGAAGAATTGCTTTGGGAAATGCAGAACTTAAACGCTGTAAGAAAAACAGCGAACTGCTTGAAAATGTCCAGTCATGTCTTGAAAAAGCACAGAAGGATAAAGAAGATTTCATTGAAGTTTACAAACAGAATCTTCTTTCTAAATTTAAATATTTTGCAGATAAGGGAATGGTTGAACTTATTCCTACTGCAGCAACTTATGCATTCCTTCCACATTATTCTGATTTACCGGAAATACTTAATGCACAGATTGAAACAGGTCTCGTAGCACACAGGAATTTCTTTGGCGAAACAGGAGACGGTTTCTATCTTCCTTATCAGGGATGGTTTGATGGAGCAGATAAGGTTCTCCGCGCTTACGGCGTAAACTATACGGTACTTGATGCAAGAAGCGTAATGTTCTCACAGAATGTACCGCCGCAGGGAATATTTGCTCCTGTAAGAACAAACAGCTCACTTGTAGTCTTTGGATGTGATCCTGATACTACAGAACAGATTTACGGAGAAGAAGGATACATTCACAATCCTGTTTACCGTTCACAGCAGCGCGATACAGGATATGATCTTTCAGAAAAAGAACTTACGGAATTCTGCGGAAAGGGAAGTGTACGTGTTCAGACTGGATATAAGTATTATGCAAATTCTTCTGATGTAGATGACAACGTAATTTACAATAAATCTGCTGCAGAACAGCAGGCTAAAGCTGATGCAAAGGCTTTCTTTGAAGATAAATACAATAAGCTTTCACAGGCTGGTTCTGTAATAAATAAAATAACTGATGAAGAAAAAGCTTCTCTTGTTTGTGTTCTTCCTGCTGAAATACTTGGACAGATATGGCATGAAGGAATTACATGGTTTGAAGAAGTACTCCGTCTTGAATATGCACAGAATAATGAACTTCCGGAATTATGCCAGAACTTAATAGGCAATCAGTTTAACCTCCAGAAAATTAATCCATATCCAAGTGCAGCAAACGGAACTGGTTACGGTGAAGACCTCCTGGACGGATCAAACGGCTGGATGATGCGCTATTTACGAAAAGCCAGCGAAAGAATGATTGACTTAACGGAAAGATTCCCTTCTGATACAGGATTAAAGGCAAGACTGTTGAATCTTGGCGCAAAGGAAATACTTCTTGCACAGTCTGGTGACTGGTTGAAAATGATTCATGACAAGACACTTCCTGATTACGTAAAGGAAAACTTCATAAGCAACATAAATTCATTTACATCAGTATTTGATTCATTGGGAAGCAATACTGTAAGTACAGAATGGCTTACGGAAATGGAAAGAATACATCCTATATTCCCGTGGATGAATTACAAGATTTTCAGTAAGAAGAAATAAAAATAAAAAAGCCTGTCTTGTTTTAGACAGGCTTTATTTTTTACAGGAATAATATTTTCTATTCGAGCATCTGTTCCATCTGAACCTTGCTGAGGTTTTCTTTTTCTGCAAGCATTATATCAAGTGCCTTCTGAGCAGGATCAAATGAGCTGTCCGTTACAAGAACTTCCTTAAGTGTTTCTATGGCAAGATCAAGATATTCAAGTGCAGATTTTGTATCAGTCTGCTTACAGCATTCAACATAATAAAGAATACCCTGTCGGTAAAGGTCATCAACTTTATTCTGGAGTGCAATTCTTCCTCTGTCTCCAATCTGAATTTTTGCACTCAAGCTTATTCTGTTTAAAGGAGTAAGAGAAGATGCAAAGTCAAGTGAATAACTCATGTTAAGCTGAATGCCTTCAACTGCAGCCTGTGCTCCAATACTGATTACAGGATTATCATTCTTTAACTGAAGTCCGCCAAGGAATGAAAATGCACTTGAAAGTTTGTATTCAAGTCCAAGACCGGCACTCCATTTTCCAAGATGACCATTCATGATATTGAATGGAAGCCTGAATTCACCGGAAAGGGTAAAAGGCTTGAGGAATGTATAAGAAACTCCTGTAGAAACGCTTGAAGGAAGTCCTTCCTTTGTATCAATTGATTTACCAAGGTTTGTAAAAGAAACACCAATGTTGTTTACTGCAACACCAATGCGTAAATTCGGTTCGCGGGAAGAATATATTTTTGCAAGATTAAAGCGAAGAAGCACACCAGCATCAGCCATTACTGCAAAAGCTGAGTTTGAGAAACCGCTGTTTTTAACATTGTTTTCTTCATCTTCAATAAACTCAGGCATTCCCCTGTAACCGCCTTTTAAGGTAAGACCTATTGCAATTCCCTTGAATGTATATCCGTGAGCAATATTGTAAGAAATATTAGCTGCTGCAAAAGATTCAGTATAATAACTTGAAGCTATTGAACGTCCAAAAGTATTATATTGTGTGAAAGGAACATAAAAGCATTTTCCGGCAAAAGCATAGCCAAGATTGTTTGTTCGTCCTGTCCATGCAATTTCATCTATTGCACTGTCAGCAATCCACTGGTTGTGGAAAATACCAAGTTCCGTAAATGTAAGAACAGAACTTGCTGCAGGATTATATTCAATAAAGCCAATGTCATCAGAAATGCCTGTATATGATGCTCCAAGAGCTTCTGCACGTGAATATACAGGAATCAGTAATGAATTGAATGAAGTTTCACCTTCATTGTCATCGATTGTACGCGGCATTATTGTCTGCAGTATTGAAGAAAATTTATCATCCAGTCCGCCTAAAGAAAGGGAAAAAGCATTCTGTAATGAGAATAATAAAATAATTAGTAATGAAGAAAAAACTTTTTTGTTTTTCAATTTATTTCCTCTTTCTTAAAATTTCGAAAAAAAATATAGAATATTCCCAATATTATATATATAATACTCCAAAATCTCAAATTTTGGAATAGAAAATTTATTAAATAATACTCCAAAATCTCTAAGATATAGTGTATAATATATTGGTTTGCTGTTTTATTATCGGCAGAAATTTTAAAAATAATTAAATGGAATTTAATAATCTTTAAAGTGTTTTGTGCCGATAAATGAAGAAGGTAAATATTCTTATGTCGGAAATGTTTTTGTGCAGCAGAACGAAAAAGCTTTCTTTCATTCTGTTTTTGATTTTAATTTTCTCATCAATAAACCTTTTTGCAGGTAGTAAAAAGGATAAGAATGAAGTAACACTTTTAAGTATTGATGAAGCCATAAGAAACAACGAATATACGGAAGCTCTGGAAAAAAGTGCGGAATATTTTGAACTTCATCCGGAAGCATTTGATAAGATAAAAATAAGAATCGACAGGATAATGCGTCAGAAAAAGAATTACAATGAACTGGAAGCCCAGCTTATTGATCTTGCCGCAAATCATCCTAATGAAGCTGAAAAAAATTACCGTATGGTACTTCAGCTTGAAAAGATGGAAAAGAATCCTTCAATCCTTCATCAGACAATACGTGGTGAAGTTAAGAATCTTACACAGTTTAAAGCATGTCAGGAACGGTTCAACTATATTATTGAAACTGCAATGCAGTATGTGTCTGAAAGAAACTTTTCCGGAGCTGCAAATGAATTCTTCAGAAAAGAAGAGGGCATAGAATCAGCCTTTGAATTGTACTACAACGATTTCCTTGCAATGAATACTGACGAAAGTATTCAGGTTATAGTAAACAATACGTTAAATGAAGTTAGCAACAACATTAATAAATACAATGCAATGCAGATGGATTTCCAGAAGGCCTGCATTCAGTTTATTACATTTGTCAATCAGAAGAATTATGAAGCAGCAGAACAGTATCTTCCTTCATTAAAAGAAAAGATTCTGGAATTTTCTGGAATAAGAAATTCTTTCCTTCAGAACGGAATCCTTTTTGAAAACCTGTATTATATGCTTCAGAAGGATAATGTCGGTTTTACAGATGCTTCTTTCCTGCCGTTTTCTTCAAAATTCATACTTGGCCTTTCAAGTGAAAAAACAAGCGGTATTATTGGTGCCCTTGATTCACAGTGGGATTATCTTCTTACGGAAGTAAAAAACCGTATTTATGAAGCTGCCCTTGAATATTCAGAAAATTATTCTGAAATCATAAGTTCAGAAAATCTTTTTGGAAAAGGAATATCATACGAAACTGCAAGAAATGAAATTAATGAAGCAAGAAAATACGCTCTTTTTGGTCTTGAAATAAATTCATACAACGATTTCATTCTTGATAAGGAAGGAAATACTAAACGGATTGTATATGCTGATTATGACCAGTCAATGGACTACATAATAAAATTCTGCAATACAGCAGTTGCTTTGTTTGATAATGATGATGCTGTAAACAGTGAAAAAACAAAGTCTGATGAATACAAAAGAAGTTCAGATATAATCCAGAGCCTCAGAAGCGGTGATAAGGAATATGTAACGCTTCTTACGGATTCTGCAGCAACATTTGCTGAGTATGCTCAGAAAGACAGGAATATTTCAGATGAAGAATGGTTAAGGAAATACTATCCTATTGAAAGAAGTGTTCCTGAAACAACCGAAGAATATATTGATCAGTCTCAGGAAAAAACTGCAGAAGAACAAAATGATGAATCTTCTGAACAGATTAAGTCAGAAGAGCAGGCTGTACAGTTATCATATCCTTGGAATAAAGCTGTTGTTGCTTTCTTTGACTTTATTGAAAAATCATATGAATATGCTGATCAATGTGCTGCAGATATGTGGATACAGGCAGCATCATATTATAATGACATAGGTTTGAATCTTGTTTCTGATTATTCACAAAAACTTGAAGAAGCAGAAAACTGTATTCCTGAAGTATCTGATGATGAAATCCTTCCTCAGAATCCAAAGCTTTGTATAGAAAAAACAAGTGAATTCCTTGAAAGAATTCCAAAGGATGCAGAACTTCTTAATAAAGCAAGACTTTCTCTTGATAATGGAAAAGAATATGAAAGTTCCTTCATAAATTTGAAAACCAATATAGAAGTTTCTATGAGGCAGCTTTCTGGTATAGAAAACCATACGGCAGAACTTGCAGAAAAAGCACGAAAGCAGTATCAGAATGCAAACTTTACAAAGAATGAAGGAGACTTGCGTTACAGTCAGGCAAAGAATGCACTTAAACAGGGTGACTTCGAAGAATCAAGAAGACTCATCTCTCAGGCACGTCAGAAGTACAGTGATTCCCTTGCGCTCCAGAATGATGAAAAAATAATGGAAGAAACAGACCGTAACCTTGTTACTCTTGGTGAAGAAATAGCACGTGCAGAAAATGAAATTGTAGTTCGTGAAGTTCGTACATACAAGAATGAAGCAAGAAAAGCTTATTATGCAGGAGATTTTGATACTGCAGAAACACTTCTTGCACAAGCTGAAACAAGATGGACTCTTACTAATGTTGAAACAGATCCAGAACTTGAAAACCTTAAGGTTCTTGTAAATACTGCTTTATCAATGAAAACAGGACGCGTTCTTTTACCTTCATCACCTTTGTATCCTGAAATGTCTCAGATTCTTTCAATTGCCAACCAGTTCTATAATGAAGGAATCAAGCTCATTAAGCAGAAGAAAAAGACTCAGGGAACTGCTTTGCTTAACCAGGCACAGCAAAAACTTAATGAACTTAAACTTGTATTCCCGTTAAATCAGGAAGCAAGTATTCTTGGTCTTCTTATTGACCAGCAGCTTGATGCAAAATCATTCAAGACAAATTTTGACGCAAAAATTGTAGCTGCAAAAACAAATGTCAGATCAGGAAATGCAAACTTAAAGCAGCAGGCATACAGTGACCTTGTCGATTTGTATGAAGTAAATCCTGAGTATCCTGGACTTGAAAAACTTATTTACGATGTCGAAATAGAACTTGGTTTAAGAAAGAAGCCTGTTGATAATTCAGCAATAGTAAAGGCTAATGAGCTTGCCAAAGAATCAAAACAGATGCTCGCTTCTGCAGGCCGTGATACAAATAAGATAATGAATGCAAAAGCAAAGGCTATGGAAGCTCTTGAACTTAACAGTGACAATGAAATTGCAATTGCAGTACTTGATGAAATATCATTAAGAACCGGAGGTCAGGCAACCGTAGTTCTTTCTGCAGCAGATGAAGAATTATATCAGAAGGCAGTACTTGCACTTCAGAAAAATAACATAATTGCAGCAAATACAATTGTAACACAGCTGTTGAGCAAACAGTCAAACAAACGTTCTGCAAAAATCCTTGAATTACAAAAGAAGGTACAATCTCTGTTATGATAAGTGTTAAAAAAGTTTTAATTGCATTAACAATTTCTCTGATTACCATAGCAGCTGTTTCTGCACAGAATCTCTATTGGGAAAATCCGGAAGAAACTACAGACTCAGATACAAGATTTCCTTCAGCAATATCAAATCCAATAAAAGGAAAGGCTTCAGCTTTTTTCTGGGAAGAAGTAGATAAAGAAAGAAACAGAATATACATTTCAGCAAAAACTACAACAGACGGAATCAACTGGCGTGACGACAGAGGTCTTAAGCGTTTTATAGGACCGATTAATTATTCAGGTGAAGTTCCGGATGTTTATTCAACAACAGTAAGTAAAAAGGGTACTATAGCAGTAGCAGCCCTTACAAATACAAAAGAAATTACAGTGAGTATTTCTGAAGACGGACGTGGTTTTAAAAAGAAGGTAATTAATAATTTCGAACAGCCTCTTGTTGCTCCAAGAATATATGCTACTCATAACGGTGGATTCATTCTTTTTGCCTCAATGGGTATGAATGATTCATTCAAACTTTATTACACTGTTTCACCTAATGGAACTCAGTGGGAAGACTTTAAGGAATTTACTCCGGCATCCAATTCTACAAATCCGTTCGCACCGGCACTGGTAGAAACTTCAGACGGTGATATAGTTGTTTTTCAGGCACAGTATTCTTCAGCAAAAAGATTTTCTTATCAGTTATACTCAATAGTTTCAAAAGATAATTGTGCAACATGGTCTGAACCGGCATTGCTGACTGATCAGACTTCATTGCAGGAAAATATTTCATTTGCATATACGGACTATAACAACCAGCGTCCATATCTTCTCAATATGAATAACAAAATATATCTTGCATGGGAACGTACAAGATATACTTCTGACAATTCATCAATATGGTTTTCCGAAATAGACAATAACGGAAAAATAGTTGGTTATACAGAACAGATTTCTACTCCTGCCTATGCAAGTAAACCTATACTGTTCAGCTATGGTGATTGCATTAATGTAATATGGTTTGATTCAAGAAGCGGTTCAGAAAGAATATATCATGCACAGAAGAAAGGTATTCTCTGGAGTGAATATACACTTTCAAAAGCAAATATAAATTCTTCATATGCATATCCTGTAATTTCAAACAAAGGAAAGGAATTATCATTTATCTGGCAGCAGAAAGATGCAAAATCAGATTCTGATACAAGAATTGTAATATTGAATCAGGACCATTCTGTTCTGCCGCCGTCGCTTACTCCATACAAATTTGCAGAAGGTCAGAAAATTGGAAACAGATCTCCTGTAATTAATATTGCAATGGCTGAAGATTCTTCTGGTGTAGCAGGATATTCGTGGCTCTTTACAAACAATCCTGATGCAGAACCTAAAGAAGAATTAATGTGCAAACCGTCGGAAATTGAAATTTCAAGCAAGCTTTATACTGACGGCATATGGTATCTTAAAGCCAGACAGCTTGACTTTGCAGGCAACTGGTCTGAATCATCAATGATATCATTCGAACTTGACTCAAGTGCTCCTGAAAAACCATTACTTGTTGAACTTGATAAAGATGAAAACGGAATGCTTTCATCAAATACATTTACAATTAACTGGACCAAAGAAAAATACGAAGATGATTTCGTAGGATATAAATGGAGTTACAGATATATTTCTTCTTTACCTTCAGACTTAATACAGACAAAGCGTCATCAGGTTGATCTTGAGCCGGAAGAAGTTCAGGTTATTCTTGATAATATTTTTGAAGAAAAGAAAGAAATTATTGAAAAAGAATTTACTTCATCTCAGAAAACTGCATCTGAACAGACAGAAATTTCTTTCAAGAATCAGAAGAACGGTATATATCAGTTTACTGTAGTTGCAGTTGACGAACTTGGAAATATAAGTGAACCAGTATCAACACTTATTCCTGTTAACAAATTCATACCTGTTACATACGTTACATCTGCAAAATCACAGATGGATGAAATGGATACTGTATTCCTCACGATTTATGGCGGCGGTTTCAGATATGACGGACTTGTTTCAGAAGTATATATCGACCGTGATGGTAAAGCTCCATACGATCTTGTGTTTAAGCTTGAAAACAATGATTATACAGTTGATTCAGATAATGTAATCTCAGGAATTAACTTCTTTGATGCAGAACCTGGTGATTACAGAATAGGACTCCTCCATCAGGATAGGGGACTTTATTTCAGCGGAAAGAACAATACCGTAAAGATTACTCAGAACGGTACTGTAAAGATACAGAATACATATGAATACTTGCCTCAGTGGTCTCCAATTACCACTTCAAGAAAATATCACATAAATGTTGGAATCGTATTGCTCATAATTGTATTCATGCTGGCACTTATAGGACTTATTGCAGCAGTAAGAGGACTTTCAAGTACAGCTAATGAAGCAATTGCTGTCCGACACGAAGTTACCGCACTTATTACAGGAGATATCATGCCTCAGGAAAAGAAAAAGAAATCAGAAGCCCTTAAGAGAAAGGGCTTAAGCTTAAGGGTACGACTTGCCGGCTTCAGCGTAGCACTCGTAGTAACAATCATTATACTTGTTTCAATGCCATTGGGTATTATTATGACTAGAATCCAGGATAAGACATTATCTTCAGGATTGCATGATCGTGTCATTGTATTACTCGATTCACTTGCAACAGGTACAAAGGCTTATCTGCCGACACAGGATGTGCTTCAGTTAAGCTATCTTCCTGACCAGAAGTCAGCTCTGCCTGAAGCAAAATATGCAACAATCACAGGTATGCCTTCTGACGGTTCTGATACTTCTCTTGATTATGTATGGGCATCAAATGATGCAAGAGTAACAAATGAACTTACAAATTCAGGAAATAAAATCGGTTTGTTCAAACTAAATGATCCTGAAGTTAAGGAAATACTGAAGAAGATAGAAAAGCTTAATGATGAAGCTGTTGAACAGATAGGAAATATTTCTCAGACAATTTCAGAATTGAATGTTGAAGGAAGTGCTCTCGCTCTTAATTCTGATGAAGAAAGTATAAGAAGGCTTGAAGAAATAGAAATAATTACAACAGAACTCAATACACGTCTTAATACAATTCTTGCAAAGCTTTCATCCGAAGGTACAGGAAGTTATCCTGCATACAATAGTGAATTCGTAGACAAATCAAATACAAAGTACCTGTTCTATAAACCAGTACTGTACAGACAGGGTAATGACAGTAATTACGTAAGAGGTATTATTCTTGTTGAAGTAAGTACTGAAAGCCTTGTTGAAGCAAGTTATAAGGCTATGATAACAATTGTCTTAACAGCTCTTGTAATTGCACTTATTGCAATTGTAATCGGTATCATTGGATCACTCATACTTGCAACTGTTATAATTAAACCAATTATTACACTTTCTACTCACGTTGCTATGATTCGTGATACGGAAGATAAGGAAACTCTTGAAGGAAGGGAACTTATTCTTCACAGATCAGATGAAATTGGTTTGCTTGGAGATACAGTAAACGATATGACTCGCGGTCTTGTAGAAGCAGCAAGAATAAGCAAAAACCTTGTTGTAGGTAAAGACATACAGACTAAATTCATTCCTCTCCAGGTAGATAAAAATGGACAGACTTTGACAACAGGAAGCCTTAAGGCAAATGGTGCTGATTTCTTCAGTTACTATGCTGGTGCAAATGAACTTTCAGGTGATTATTTTGATTATAAGAAACTTGATGATACACATTATGCTGTAATTAAATGTGATGTTTCAGGACACGGAGTTCCTGCTGCATTGATTATGGTTCAGGTAGCTACACTGTTCCTTGATAACTTCAGGGACTGGAACGTACATAACCCTTACCAGGGAATGAATATTGCTCCTGTAGTAAGCAAGATAAATGACCTTCTTGAATCACGCGGATTTAAGGACAGATTTGCAGCATTTACACTTTGTATCCTTGATACTGAAAGTGGTGAAGCATGGTTCTGTAATGCAGGTGACAATATGCTCCACATTTATGACAGTGAAACACGCAAGAAAAAGATCCTTACATTACAGCAGACTCCGGCAGCAGGTATGTTCAATACTGAATTTATTGATATGAAGGGCGGTTATAAAGTTTCAAAGATTTTACTCAAGAAAAACGATGTACTCTTCCTTTATACAGACGGTATTGAAGAATCAAGAAGAAAATTCCGTGATTCAAACTATCAGGTAATAGAATGCAATGAAGCTGTTGAACAGGGACAGATGCACGGTAATCATCAGCCTGGAGAAACTAGTGAAGAATTGTCTCCTGAACGCGTAAATCAGATTATTGAAGCTGTATTTGCAAAGTCTGTCTATAACCTTTACAAGTATCATAATCCTGTAGCAGATGAAAAACTTACATTTGATTTCTCTAATTGTGCCGGTACAGAAGAAGAAGCTGTAATGGCTCTTGTATCTATCGAAAAAGTATTCCGTATGTACAGACCAAACGAAAGAAATGGTACTGAAAAAGTTCGTGTTGACAGAAAGATTGATACTTTCTTAAGACAGCATTTTGTTCAATATGGTAATTACTGCGGTTTAAAGGATGATCCTGATAAAGAAAGTCCTTATCTTTATTATAACGGCGTTTGTGAAGATCCTCAGTATGATGACTTAACATGTGTCGCTATAAAAAAGAATTAGTCTTTCAGCAGAATATTCAGTATATTATAAAAAGAGGTAATTATGGCAGATAAAAAGAATACTGTTTTTTTTGATAATTTTGGTGATAAATTAAAGAAATATTTTAACAAGGGAATTGAGGCTTCTAAAAAAGGCATTGAAACTGCTGGTAAAGCTTTGACTGATTTCAGTGACAAATCTGTTCTCCAGATTGAATTAAAGCAGTTGAACGGAAAGCTTAAGGATTTATATGCTGAATTAGGAAAAATTGTTTATTCAAAGAAAAAATTTACTGCCGCTTCTTCTGAAGAAAAAGAATTGTGTATTCAGATTGAAGAATTAAAGAAACAGATTCTTCAGCATGAAAAAGAAATTGAAGTATACGAAAAGGAAATGAAAACAACTTCTGAAGAAAATGCTGTGGAAAAGAAAATAGTTACTGAAAAAGAAAAGAAAGAGGCTGTAACTGTAGAAAAGACTTCAGTAAAACGCAGTGTTTCTAAAGCCGCTGAATCTAAAGGAAGTGGAAAGAAAAAAGTTGAAGCAACTGTAAAGAGTTCGGCTTCCAAAAAAGGTAATGCATCTGCTAAGGCTAAAACAGAGACCGTAAAGAAAGCTTCTGTAAAGACAGGCAGTAAAAAAACAGCTTCAAAAGGCTCTGTAAAGGCTGCAGGCAAATCTTCTGCTGCCAGAAAGAGTGTTAAAAAGTAAATATAGATTTTTATAAATTTTACAAAAAAAAGGAAAATACACTTGACGAAAAACGGAAGAGGGTGTATATTCTTTTTCGCGTCACGCAAACGAACCGATGCGGTCCAGTGAGCGGGACACAGAAAACTGCATCTGCTGAGCAAAAAAAAATCAGAAAAAAGCAGTAAGGTGATTGACATAAAAGCTCGATTTTATGTATAATCTTATTCACTTGCGCAAAACACGCAGGCTGAAGAAACAGGTTATTTGACAGCAAAGGGAAGGAAAGAAGAAGACAAGGAAT
>JAZUKU010000174.1:0-5024 GCA_045643485.1 Treponema sp.
TGACTTTACTTAATCAGCTGCCACGAGATGAAATTAAAAAAGTTTTGCAGAAACATGTTGTTGACGATGTTCTGACTGTACCAAAAGAATATGGAATGTTTGTTGCGGCAAATAAATAAATTTAAGCTTTGTCTTCGGAATTTTGTGAGCACTTCAATTTCTGATCGTGATGCAAGAAAGATTTCTACAAGTGTTGGATCAAATTGTCTTCCGGAACCGCTTTTTATAATGTCGAATGCTTCATCCATGCTCATTGATTCTTTATAACAGCGCTTTGTAACTAATGCATCAAATACGTCAGCCAGTGCCATGATTCTTGCACATAAAGGTATTTTTTCTTTTTCCAGCCTGTATGGATAACCGTTTCCGTCCCATTTTTCATGATGCGACAGGGCAATGTCCTGGGCTGTTTTTATATACACTTTATCTTCTGAAATTCCGACTATTTCTTCAACAATTTCAGCACCTCTGATTGTATGAGTTTTCATTATTGAAAATTCTTCATCAGTCAGTTTTCCCGGCTTTTTTAAGATTGCATCTGGAATTACAATTTTTCCAATGTCATGCAAAGGTGCTGCCCTTACAAGAGTTTGTATATATTCGTCAGTCAGTATATCTTTATACAGGCCTTTTACTTTTGCAGCGTGTGCAATTGTCTGCATGTAAGAACTTGTCCTGTTAATATGGGCGCCTGTATCGGAATCACGGTTTTCAACCAAACTGGCCAAACTGTAGATGATGTGATTCTGCAGTTCATTTACTTTTCTATTCTTACGGTTAATGTCGTCTGTCTGATTCTTTACCTGCAGTTCAAGATTTTCTTCAATATTGTTAACAATAAATGTATAGATGAAAACACATATAAGAATAAGAAAAACACCAAAGAAAGTGTTGATTGATTTTATTGCCAATAAAGATTCTTGTGGAATTGAGTAAGCGGGAACATATGTGTGTGAAAGAATTTCTGCCAGGAAGAATACAATAGAAGCAAATATGGAATAAATTATCGGCCGTACGAATTTACCTTCGCATGTAACCAGAAAAGTAAGTGCTGCGGCTAACAATAAATAATGGAAGTTACTTTCAGGCCCTATTAATAAGTCTGCAAGAATCTGATGAATGGCAACTTCCGCCAGTCCAAGTGAAAAAATATTGATATGGTCTTTTTTGCAGAATAACAAAATTGAGAGTGTCTGAAAAACAGCAACACTGAAAAAATTAAAATAGAATAATGGATATACTTTTAACGATCTGAAAACAAATAAAAATGCAGCATGATAAAACAACGAAAAAATGGCAAAAATAGATGTTAATATTAAGCCTCTTTTATCCTTCTGTATAAATTCTATTAATTTACTCATATATAGTTTCCTATAATAACATTATTTCAGTATTTCAGAAAGAACATCCATCAGTTTCGGTACGTCAATCGGTTTTGCAATGTGTGCGTTCATTTTGGCTTCATATGCGTTCTTTTTGTCTTCTTCAAAAGCGTTTGCCGTCATTGCAATAATAGGGATGTTAGCAACTTCTGCATCAGGAAGATTTCGTATAGCTTTAGTTGCTTCATAACCATTGATTCTAGGCATTTGTATGTCCATAAGAATTAAATCGTAGTCGCCTTTCTTTGCTTTCTTCATTTTCTCGACAGCAATATAACCGTCTTCTGCAATATCAATTTCGATTCCTTCATCAGTAAGAATTTCAATTGCTATTTCACGATTGTATTCGTTGTCTTCTGCAAGAAGAACCTTTATTCCCTTTAAATCAAGCTCTTTTGCTTGTTCAGATTCACTGCTGGTGATGACAGGTTCTGTAATCCTGTTTTCAAACTCTATGCTTACTTTTGTACCAACCCCAAGTTCACTTTCAACATTGATTGTGCCGCCCATTAATTCAACAAGGGATTTTGTAATTGACATTCCAAGTCCTGTTCCGATTACACCGCTTTTTGTTGCGCTTTCTGCTCTTGAGAATGGTTCAAATATATGAGAAAGGAATTCCTTGCTCATGCCAATTCCTGTATCAGTAACTGTATAGCAATAATGTGCATATCCTTCTTTTGTACATGGAAGTTCTTCCGCATGCAGTTCAATTCTTCCACCTGGATTTGTATATTTTACGGAGTTAGAAACAATATTTGTTAATACTCTCATTATATGGAGTCTGTCTGCATAAACCCAGTGATGTGTTACTGAAGGATCAATTGTTGAAGTAAAAGTAATGTTTCTTTCCTGTGCGCTTCCGTTTAGAATACTGAAAAGATTGTCTACAGTTGTATCAATGCATAGAGGTTCTACTTCAATCCTGACATTTCCTGTTTCTACGCGGGACATGTCAAGTACGTCATTTACTAAGGTAAGAAGATGCATGCTTGATATTTTGACTTTTCCAAGATATTCAAGAACACGCTGTTTTTCATCAATATGTTTTTCTGCAATGTCTGTAAAGCCGATGATTGCGTTCATTGGAGTACGGATATCATGTGACATATTGAACAGGAATGTAGACTTTGCCTGATTTGCTGCTTCTGCTGCGATTTTTGCGTTTTCCAGTTCCTGACGTATTCCCAATTCCTTTCTGATTTCAGCATCAATATTTCGCATGCCGGCAATTGTGCTTACTGGAATTCCTTCGTCATTTCTTATTGCAATGAATATAAGCTGATAATAAAGATAAGTGTTGTCCGATTTCATGATGCGGAAATCAACGACGTGGCTTTTATTGTTTGCAAAAGTTTCAAGAATCTTTTTTCTTTGAGTGTTTGCTGTAAACTGTTCCCTGTCATCCGGATGAACAAAGCGTGTCATGAGCTCAAGTTTTCTGCTGTAATAAATTTCGTTTGCGGTTTCATCATCAATAAGGGCAGCAATGTCACTGGAGATGCGGCTGTGGAGTAAAACTTTATCGTCTTTCTGATCAGCATTTACAACTTCAACAATTGCAATACTGTCATATTCTGTTGCCAATGCGCGGATGTATGCTTCTTCGCGTTTAGATTGTGCTACTAAAGCAGAAATATCCTTTACGCTTGTGAATGCAATTACGTCTCCAAGCTTATTCTGAATCATTGCAACGTTGCGGCGTAACCATGTACTTCTTCCTGATATGGTTTTTGCTTCATAATCAAAAGTGATTTCTGTTGTGCCTTTGAAGAAAGCATCAAGTAAAATATTCCTGTCTGTCTGTTCCGCATAAGTTTCTGAATCTGAGTTCTTAACAAATTTCTTATTCCATGTCTTTATGTAAGTTTCATAGCTGCACGGTGTTTCAAGCCCAATGATGTTCCTAAGCGGTATTTCGTTTCCGTAATCGTCTTTCCATGCACCATAGTAGAGTTCATCTTTAGTAAGGTTTGCTTCCAAAGAAATAAGTGCATCTGAAAGAACTGCCCGTTTGTAATTTGAAAGCTGATTTGCCAAATTCTGAAGTTTGTCTTTTTCAAGAACGAGCATCTGCTGGTATTCGTTTGATTCATCACCAACAACATATACGTGAAGTACACAGCTTCCAATTAAACAGCCAAGTGCATAGAACGGAAGAAGCGGATATTTTTCCTGGAAAATAATTGCAACAAGCATTACAAGGCTAAAGAAGAATATGGCAAGGTGACGCTTTTTTTCTGCGCCTTCAGTTTTAAATACATCAATGAATGTTACAATGCTGGAAATAGCGAACATTGCAATCTGAATCCAGAGAGCTGTATAACGTATTGGACCTGCAACATAAGCATCGTTTTCATCAAACCAGAAGAAGCAGTGAACAAAGAAGTTGATTATAAGGAAAACAATTTCCAAAACAAAGAAACTTGTACCAAAATAAGTAAAGAATTTGGCACGCCAGTCTTTCATTTCAAGATATTCAACAATGTATCTGTAATACCAGATAATTGCAGAAGCCATTGCAACATAATAAATTGTTGTGTCTACGAAAAGGGCAGGAATCCAGTTAAGGCCTGCCAGCATACCCCACATGGCATCTGTAATGTAATAGATGAAAATTGAAATCATCAAAAGACGGTACTTTGTAGCTGCTTTTTGCAAAGTGTTCGGGTCTGGCCTGAACATAACCTTGTAATTGATGATAAGCTGAATTGCAATAGAAATAAACCCGATTACCGAATAAAGATAATCCTGCACGATAAACTCCTTCTTCTAATAGTATCACACAATAATGCATAATACAAATTAAAAAATTGTTTTCCTGAGAGCAGGACTTCTTTATTAGTTGGACAGCATTTCCAGATAGTTTGTGTTGTTTACAATCATTATATCTGAAGTGTGTCTGTTTCCTCATATGTATATAAATAAATCCATTACTTCAGAAACTGATATTTCACGATCGTAATCAGTGAACAGTTTTTTCAGCGCAGATTTGTCTTTTTTTGCAGCAGCTTCTATAAAAAGCTCCTGCTGCTTATGAGACCAGTCAACTCCTTATCCACAAGGCTGTCAAACAGAAGGCAGCTGGTTGCTGAAAATATAAGAATGGTAATAAAAAACAGAGCTATAACTTTTTTCATAAAACACCTCAAATGATTAGAACATATAAGAACGCAAAAAAATGTCACCTTAAAACAACGTCTGCTTTCTTGATGGACCAATTGCACGGAAGCTTATTTTTTACAAGTGTAGAAATAGCTGGATTATAACTGCTCAATCCATGAAAGAAACTTATTCATGGTTTTATTTTGTTCTCTTGATTCAAGAAACATACCTGCTGTATACCATGAATGAGTGTTCTTTTTGTCTTCTACTGAATAAAGTTCACATTTGTTTCCAAGTTCCTGTGCTTTTTTGTAAAAAAGTTCTGCGCAGGAATAATCAATCAGGCCGTCATGTTTACTTTGAATAAGAAGCATTGGGATTTCACTTTTGGTCATAAGTGAACATGGCTCACCAAGTTTTCTGTCATAATTTTTCTGGAAAAGTTGATTCAATAAAAGTTTAATTGAAGTTCCTGTCTTTGTAGAAAAACTGTATGGACCGCCAACTCCAATAAATCCGATTACATCATTAAGGTCA
>JAZUKU010000175.1:0-3440 GCA_045643485.1 Treponema sp.
TTATTTAACAAGGAATGGAGCAGGCGTTGCGGACGGCGTTTGAGTCCGCAGAAAGGGGTGCGGTGAAGACTTTAGGCTGAACCCAGGGGAAAGGCTTTTCCCCTCATTAATAAATTTAGAAGTGGAAAAATTATGGTAGAAAATTTTTTGGAAAAAACTGAATTTACAGATTACAATGATTTTTTTAAGAATTACAAGATAAATGTTCCTTCAAATTTTAATTTCGGCTACGATGTCGCAGATTATCTTGCAGAAAAAAATCCGGACGGAAAGGCTCTTGTCTGGTGCAACGACAACGGCGAAGAACTGACACTGACTTTTAAACAGGTAAAGGAACGCACGGACAGGGCAGCAGCTTTCTTTATGAAACAGGGCATCAGAAAAGGCGACTTTGTAATGCTGATTCTGCAGCGTCGCTATGAGTTCTGGATAAGCATTGTTGCCCTCCACAAAATAGGTGCCGGGGTAATTCCTGCAACTCACATGCTTACAAAAGAAGACATTGTTTTTAGAAATAATGCAGCTTTCATCAAGGCAATTGTTGCTGTAAATGACAGGGATTTGTTCCGCTATATCGAAGAAAGCCGTGCAGAAAGTCCGAGCCTCAAGAATCTGATTGCATGTGCTCCGTTTGGAATTGATAAGGGACTGAGTGCAGAAGATAAAGCTGCTCATCCGGACTGGATTGATTTTACAAGCGGAGTTGCTTCTGTTACTGAAAATGATTTGCAGGTATTTTACAGCCTCAAGCGTGATGAAATAAGCCACAACATGGATGTAATGCTTGCATATTTTACAAGCGGAACTACAAGCCATCCGAAACTTGTTGCACATAACTTCATGTATCCGCTCGGTCACATCGTTACTGCAAGTTACTGGCAGCAGGTAAAAAAAGGCGGACTTCACCTTACTGTTGCAGATACCGGCTGGGGGAAGGCTGTATGGGGAAAACTTTACGGTCAGTGGATTGCAGAATGTGCTGTTTTTGTCTACGACTATCATGCAAAGTTCAAGCCTGTTGATTTGATTGAACAGATTGAAAAACACAACATTACGTCTTTCTGTGCACCTCCTACTATTTACCGCTTTTTGATTCAAGAAGATCTTTCTAAGTATGATTTTTCTTCATGCGAACACTGGTCTACTGCAGGGGAGCCTCTGAGCGAAGAAGTCTTCAATAAATGGAAGCAGATTACAGGTAAAGAAATTCACGAAGGTTTTGGACAGACAGAAACAACTTTGAGTCTTTTGAATTTCGGAAATGAAAAAATAAAACCGGGTTCACTTGGAAAACCGGCACCTTACTACAATGTTACTCTTGTTGACGAAGACGGCAATGAAGTTGAAGACGGTGAAGTCGGTGAAATTGTCGTTGACATGAAAAACGGTGCTTTCCCTGGACTTTTCATGTGCTACTTCGGCGATGAAGCAAAGACAAAATCTGTAATGCACGACGGACTTTATCATACATCGGACAACGCATGGCGTGATGAAGACGGTTACTTTTGGTTTACGGGACGCAATGACGATGTCATCAAATGTTCAGGATACAGAATCGGTACTTTTGAAGTTGAATCAGTTCTGATGCAGCATCCTGCCGTTGTTGAATGTGCCGTTACTGCAGCTCCAGACCCTGTCCGCGGTCAGGTTGTAAAGGCAACAATCGTTCTTGCAAAAGGCTATTCTCCGTCAGATGAACTTGTCAAAGACATACAGACTTTCGTAAAGAAAACTACAGCTCCGTACAAATACCCTCGTATCGTTGATTTTGTTGAAAGCCTTCCAAAGACAATCAGCGGAAAAATCAAGCGAAACGAAATCAGACAGGGAAAATAAAACTAAAGAAAGCTTTGCTTAAAATGCAATAAAATCCGGTATCAGCTTCTGTTTCTGGTACCGGATTTTTTTTTACGTGACAAGAAAGAAATTTACTCAGGAAATCAGAAAATGCAGGTGTCAGAAATTACTGAAACGGGTCTTTGCTCTGGTCAACAGTCATAAGTTCTGGTACACTTACTCCGTATCTTGATTTAGGAAGAGCTTTTATGACATCTTCGTAATTATTTGAGACAATCTCAACTTTCTGACCTTCAAGTGCGGCTTTGACTTCTTTGCCGGGATTGTATTTTGCAGCTTTTGCAAAAAGGTCATTTCTAGGACGTGCTTTTGTTGTCACTTTCAGGGAATCAACAACTTTCATGACGACAATGTCATCTTCGCGTGTAGAAATGTTTTCTTTATACGCATAGGCAGTTTTCATGGCAGACTGCTTTTTGTCATAGTAAAACACTTTGACGGCACCGTTTTCCAGTTCTGAATTTTCAAGTGCAATCTGAGTTCCAAATGCAAGATAAGGTTTTTCTTCAAACTCACTCTGAAGTTCCGGGTCTGAATAGAGGCGGCATTTTTTGATGGTAAGAGCCGGCATGGAATTCAGTGCAAACTGAGATTCCGGGATCCAGTAATCAACGCTGTCATAGACAACATGATAAAACCTTGTCTGGCTGTCAGATTCTTCTGTATGTGAATCGATTACATCGTCAAGATAAAGGGCATCAATTGTCCGGCCTTCTGCAACAGAAATAATGCTGTGCATCCTGCCATCGCGTCCCAGAAGATAAAGACCTGTGTTTTCTTTCAGGACAGTGCCCGTAATAAAAGATTCGACTATTTCTGGAATTATTTCTTCAACGGCAGGCTCTTCTTCCGGCTCTGTTTCCAGTGAAAGTTCAGATCCTGCAGTTTGAGAAAGAGTAGACAGTGTATTTGCTGAGATATTTTTGCTGCAGCTCAAAACGGAAAACGGAAGAAAACAGAAAACAATTAATAAATAAACTTTCATAATGAGTATATTTTATAGCAACATGTTAAACTTCGCAATAAAATTAAATAAAAGATTAAGGGTACTTTTGAAAAAGTGTCTTTCAGAAGATTTGCTTCGTGTGCAAAAAGTCCTGCTTTGGAAATTGACAGAAAAAAGGCGTTGCTGATGTTTTTTTTTGACGTTTTTGCAAAAAACTACCCATTCGGGTAGTCGACTTCCTGAGAAAAGTTACCTATAATCTATGGTAAAGTGCGGAAAATCTGCTTTTGAGCCATTTTTTTGATGAATCAGAAGCAGTTAAAGTGTAAGAATGTAATTTGATATATTATGGAGAGATTTATGAAAAGAGCAGTGTTGTTTATTCTGGGCGTTATTACGCTTTTTGCAATGACTTCCTGTGCTGGAGGAGCTTCCGGAGGCGGAAGCGGATCTGAAGAGTCTGGCAGCCTGATGTTGTCTGTAGGAACAGGCAGCGGCAGAGCAGCAGGAGAACGAAATGCTCTTTTTGCAAACGGAGCGCTTACAGTAAACATCACTGGTGACAGCGGATTTTCAAGAAGCGGAAGTACAACGCTTGACTCAAGCGGTTCCGGCACGCTTACAATAAAATCAGTTC
>JAZUKU010000176.1:0-13626 GCA_045643485.1 Treponema sp.
AATGCAAGCCGTTACATTCTTGGTAATCTTGACAGCCGTACTCTTATTCCTGTTACAGATGCTGATTTGACTGACCTTGACCGCTGGATTTACAGCCGCCTTAACTACGCAACAAAAGCTGCCCGTGAAGCACTTGAAACTTACCGCTACAATGATGCTGCTTCTGCACTTATGGAATACTTCTGGAACGAATACTGCGACTGGTATGTTGAAGCAACAAAACTGAGCTTTAAGAATGGTGATGAACATGAAAAAGACAGGGCAGTATCTGTTATACTTAATCTTCTTGAAGAAAACCTGCGCCTGCTTCATCCTTATCTTCCGTTTGTTACAGAAGAAATTTATTCTAAGCTTCCTGTAGCAGAAATTGTTGAGAACAGAAAGAAGGCTGGTGTTAACAAGATTATTTCTAATTCAGATTATGCAGGAATGCTTATTAATGCTCCTTATCCGGAAGTTTCAGCTGACAGGGACAATTCTGAAATTACAGCACGCTTTGATGTACTTAAGGATTTAATCAGCAAGGTACGCGGTCTTCGTGTAGAATGCGGTATTGATCCTGCAGAAAAGCTTAACATAGCAATTCAGGTAACTCCTGGAAGTGCAGCTGAAGTTTGCAAGGAAAAGGATGAAATGATCATGCTGCTGGCCGGTGTTGCTAAGATTGCATTTGTTGATGCAAAACCGGAAAGCTCAATCGGTACTGTAGGCAATGGCTTTGAAGCATTCATTATTGTTGACGAAACAATCAACAAGGAACAGCTTCTTGCACGCTTTAAGAAATCTCTTGAACGCGAACAGGGCTACGTAAGGATGAGTGAAAACAAGCTTAACGGCAACTTTGCAAAACATGCAGCTCCGGAACTTGTTGAAGCAGAAAAGCAGAGACTTGAAGAAGCTCAGCGTAAGGTTGAAAAGCTTACTTCATATATCGAAGGACTGTAATATGTAAAGCAGAACAAAGGCGGTGAGAATATGGCGAGACAGACTTATGTAATGAAAAGTGACAAGCCTACAATGATGGATGCAGAAAGCATGCAGTTAATGAAGGAAATAACTATCGCTCCTTACATGCAGCTCGCTACTGCCCTTATTGGAAAAGCCCGCCATGCCGGTGGAAACATGTTCCGTCATCAGATTGACACATTTGCCATTCTGCTTGACTACGGTTACATCGACGGTGTTCTGCTTAAAGCTGCCTGCGTTCACGATACAATTGAAGACATTCCAGACTTTGACAAAAACCTCATCATCAACTGTGATAAGGAAGGCCTGGATGTCTACAATTTAGTCATGGAAGTAACAAAGCGTGAAGGGGAAGACAAAAAGACTTTCCTTAAGCGAATAATTGATACTGGAAGCCAGAAAGCAAAAATCCTTAAATGTGCTGACCGTATAAGCAATATGATTTCCCTTGGCTTCGTAACAGACAAAGCCTTTATAGAACGATACTGCGACGAAACAGAATACTTCATCCTTCCTATAGCAATCGAAGTAGACTACAACATGTACCAGGAATTAATAAACCTCATAATAACCCGCCGCCGCTACCTCGAAGAAAACCCCAATTAATTTTTCCCACAAACATTCCTATATGTAAAGCGCCTCTCTTAAAAAAGTATTTCCAATAAAATAATTTTGTTTTTTTATTAAGTATTTACAGAAAAAGTTTTCTTGAATAAAGAAAAAAAAACAACTTCATACTTTTATCATATATATTCTCCAGTTGATTAAGAAATACAAAATCTGCGGAGCAGGGGTTCTGCCCCAAAACCGATTTCCGGCTTTTTTTGCCCGCCTTTACCACGAGGACCCTAGGATTTTGGGGCAGGTTCGCTGCGGGAGCGGATTTTGTATTTGTATAATATGCAGAAAATAGTAAGTTTAATCATGTTGTTTTTTTCTCTCTTTTTCTTGGCAAATATCCATTGTTTCTACCAAAATTCTATTGATAAAAGAACAAAAAATTTGATATAATCGGAACATTATTTTATTTTTTTAAGCGAGGACACGATATGGCTTTCTTTTTCGATGAACCATCACACACATTTGATGAGTATCTGTTGATTCCAGGCTACACTGGACCTGATTGTATTCCGGCAAACGTTTGCTTGCAGACACCGGTTGTTCGTTACAATAAGAAGGCTGGAGAAAAGTGCCCTCTTACTATGAACATTCCAATGACATCTGCTGTTATGCAGTCTGTTTCTGACGATAAGCTTGCCGTTGCTCTTGCAAAAGAGGGCGGCATTTCTTTTATATACGGCTCACAGACAATTGAAAATCAGGCTGCTATGGTTGCACGCGTTAAGGCTTACAAAGCTGGTTTCGTTTCATCTGATACAAACATTAAACCAGACCAGACACTTGGTGAACTTATTGCAGCTATCGAAAAGACAGGCCATTCAACAGTAGCCGTAACAGAAAACGGAAAGGCTGACGGTAAACTTGTTGGTATTATTACAGAAAGAGATTTCCGTGCAGGACACTGTGACCTTAACGCAAAAGTTCAGGATTACATGACACCGTATGATTCACTTGTTAAGGCAGAAGAAGGCATTTCACTTGATGAAGCAAACGACATAATCTGGGACAACAAGGTAAACCAGCTTCCAGTTGTATCAAAAGACGGAAAGCTTTTATACCTCGTATTCAGAAAAGATGCTGCTAACCACGAAGAACATCCGCTTGAACTTCTTGACGAACAGAAACGCTATATCGTAGGTGCCGGAATCAATACACGCGATTACATGGAACGTGTTCCTGCATTGCTTGAAGCAGGTGTAGATATCATGACACTTGATTCTTCAGAAGGCTTTACAGAATGGCAGAGAAGGGCATTGCATGACATTCACGAAAAGTGGCCGGAAGCAAAAATCGGTGCAGGTAACGTTGTTGATGCAGAAGGATTCAACTTCCTTGCAGAAGCAGGTGCAGACTTTGTAAAGATTGGTATTGGCGGCGGTTCAATCTGTATTACACGCGAACAGAAAGGTATTGGACGCGGACAGGCTACAGCTACAATCGAAGTAGCAAAAGCTCGTGACGAATATTACAAGAAGACAGGCATTTATATTCCAATCTGCTCAGACGGCGGTATTGTTTACGATCATCATATTACTTTAGCTTTGGCAATGGGTGCAGACTTTGTAATGCTCGGACGTTACTTTGCACGCTTTGACGAATCTCCAACAAACAAGCTTATTGTTAACGGAAATTATGTAAAGGAATACTGGGGTGAAGGTTCAAACAGAGCAAGAAACTGGCAGCGCTATGATCTTGGCGGTAAGAAGGGAATGGCTTTCGAAGAAGGCGTTGACTCTTACGTACCATATGCCGGTTCACTCCACGACAACGTTACACTTACAACAAGCAAGGTAATCCACACAATGTGTAACTGCGGTGTAGTAACAATTCCTGAATTACAGGAAAAAGCAAAGATTACACTCGTAAGTTCAGCTTCTATCCGCGAAGGTGGAGCTCACGATGTAATCGTAAAGAACAGTATAAAGGCTAACTAATTAACGTTAGGACAGCTTAATAGCAGAATCTTGAAATTGTTTCGATAAGAACATCAGGATTTATTGGCTTAGCAATGTGAGCGTTCATTCCGGCTTCTGCCGACTTGTGCTTGTCTTCTTCAAAGGCATTTGCAGTTATGGCAATAATCGGGATGGACGCTTTCTTTTTGTTTTCCATTGTGCGTATGTTGAGCGTAGCAGTGTAGCCGTCCATCTTAGGCATCTGAATATCCATTAAAATAAAGTAGTAATAATCATCTGGAACAGACCTGTATTTTTCAAGACAAGTAGTTCCGTCATCAGCTTCATCTACAGTAAAGCCGGCTTCTTCAAGAATGTCTTTTGCAATTTCCCTGTTAAGCTGATTGTCTTCAACAAGAAGAATGCGTTTTCCCTTATAATCAACTTTTTCTTTAATGACAGGAGTTGTTTCCTTTATGTATTCACTTTCGTCACAAAGCTTAAAGTAGAATGTACATGAAACTTGTGTTCCGTTTCCAAGTTCACTTGTTACGTTTATGTGACCGTTCATTAATTCCATAAGATGCTTGACGATTGACATGCCAAGACCTGTTCCAACTTTACCGCTTACAGTAGAAGTCTTTTCTCGTGAGAACGGTTCAAATATATGTTCAAGGAACTGCTTGCTCATTCCGGTTCCTGTATCGGTAACAATGAAACTGTATGAAATAAGTCCGTCTTTAGTAAGGAAAGTTGAATTCTGCTGGACTGTAAATTTAATTGTTCCGCCGGAATCTGTATATTTAATTGCATTGTTAAGAATGTTTATGAGTACCTGGCTTACGTGAAGTTCATCTGCATAAACAAATCTGTTTGCCAGTTCTTTCTCTTCATATTCAAACTTAAGGCCCTTTTCTTCAATGTCATGCTGAATCATGTCTTTTGTCTGTTTAGCAATGACAGACAGATTGCACGGAATGATTTTCTGTGTAATTTTACCGCTTTCAATGCGTGCCATATCAAGAAGTTCATTGATAAGGCGAAGAAGATGCTGTCCGGAATAATCAATCTTCTTCATGCAGTCATTTACTTTATAAATATCATCAGCGTATTTGCGGGCCATGTTTGTGTAGCCAAGAATTGCGTTCATTGGAGTACGAATATCGTGGCTCATGTTGAAGAGGAATGTCGTCTTTGCAACACTACTTGCTTCTGCTTTTTTCTTTGCTATTTCAAGAAGACGCTGCTGTTCCTTTGTGTTTTCAATTGCAGCCTGAAGCTTTTTCTGAATGTAAAGAGATTTCTGCCAGTTGTAGACTGCAACTACAGAAATAAGTACAAGTGCTATAAGTACAAAGATAATAAGGAAACTGTAATCAAAAAGGAAATCTGATGAAGAATATGATATTTCTTTTGAAGCATATTTTGTAAACGATCTGTTTATTTCTTCCTGGGAAATATTCGTGAGGCCTCTGTTAATTATTTCAAGGAGTGCAGTGTTGGTTCTTTTTACTGCAAAACTTACTTTGTTTGCGGCATCAAGTTCCTTAAGTGTAACCGACTGATTGTTTTTCATATTGGAACTTGCTTTGTAAATGTTTGTTACAATACCGTCAATAAACTTATTTGTAAATGCAAAGTCCATGTCATTTCTTGAATTAAAGATGACAGGTTCGTATTCAGGATAATTGAGGCGTATGTAATATTCAGCAGTCATACCGTTTGCAATTCCAATCTTCTTTAAGTTTTCAAACGGAATCTTCTTTCTGTAAATTATACCCATAGGATTTGAAACAACAGGATTTGAAACAAGAAATTCCTTTGCTTCTGCATAAGCCGGAATTGACGGAATTGGTGCAAGAACATCAACTTCTCCGGTAAGAAGAGCATTCTGTCTCTGCTCAAAAGTATTGTATGTCCTGAATTCAAAAGTTACATCGTTTATGTCCAGTTTTTGAAAAATCATTTTGATAACTTCTGGAATAAAGCCAAGGTCAAGTTTTTTTTCGTATCTTTCATAGAATGGCATATCATCATCCATGCAGCCAATGCGAATGACTTTATGCTGTTTAATGTATTCTTTTGCTTCACTGGAAATTCTTTTCGATTTGGAATAATTGAATGATGCATACATTCCAAAAAGGTCTGCATAGTAGCCTGGTTCAATTTCTCTTATTCTGCTTAAGGCGTTATTTAAATCTTCAAGAATATCAGGAGAATGTTTTGAAGCTGCAATGTAAACTGTATGCTTGTCCAGTGTAAAAAGCTGTGAAAGATAAGTGTTTGGAGAAAGGTCTGTATGAACAATTACATCTGATTTTCCGTTTTCCAGACTGTCAAGCAATTCGTTATAAGTCGGAATGCTTATTATGCTGCAGTTAATTCCGTTTGTGCTGAGCCATTCATTAAATATTTTAATCTGAATACTTCCGGTAAGAATTCCAATTGTCTTACCGTCAAGCGAATGAACGTCATCTGTATAAAGCTGTGAATTTTCAGGTGAACAGTAAATTCCTGTAGTTTCCTGAGCCTGTGCATAATTACTGTAGCTTATAAGTTTGCTTCGTTCTTCTGTATACGAAACGTTGTTAAGAATGTCAATTTCACCTTTTACAAGCATTTCTAACAAATCATTGAAACTGCCGTAAACATATTTGTATTCCCAGTCTGCATAAGAAGCAATTTTCTGCAGAAAATCGTAACCGGCACCATGTTTGATTGTATAGTCGTCTCCTTCCTGATATTCATCTGCATAAAAGTAACCTACGCGTACAGTTTTTGATGCATTGTTTTCTGTCTTGGAAAAGGCAAATGGAAGAGAAAATACGAATAATACTAAAAGGATATTTCGTTTGATTTTCAATTTATAACACTCTCTTAATGAATATTATAAACTGAATTTATAAAAAAGCGAAATTTATTTTATTTGGAAAAGATACTTAAGACAGAATCCTTAAATTTCCTGCCGCGGTCAAATTCATTTGTAAACATTCCGAATGAAGTTGCTCCCGGAGAAAATACTACTGTAAGCTCATTTTCTGAACGAATCTCAAGTGCCTGCTTTAATGAAGAAAGCATCTCTTCAAGGCTTGCAAAAGGACCTTTGTAAGCACATTTTTTCTGCTCAAGGTAAGGAATTATTTTGTCTGTTGCAGAACCTGCAAGAAGATATGTTTCAAGCGGTTTATATGCGCTGTTTTCTTCACCGGTTATTGCCTTTGCAAGAGGCGTTAGCTCAAGCCCTTTGTCCGTACCGCCAGCAAGAAGAATTACAGGTTTGTCAAAAGAGCATGCTGCTGCGGCTGCTGCTTCCGGAACTGTGGCGCAAGTGTCGTTAAAGAAGCTTACTTTTGTTCCAATGGAAGTATTGTATTCGTGGAAATATTCGAGCCTGTTTTCAATGCCTTTCCAGTTGCCCGCAATTGTTTTGCATACGGCAGAAGGTATTCCCATAAGGTTCATTACAAGACATGCATTAAGTACGTTAGTCTTCATGTGTTCGCCCGGAACAAGAAGCCTGTCCATTACGAGTTCAGCTTTTTCTTCTGACGGAAGGACTGAAAATCCCTTTGTTGCGCCTGAGTCATTTTTCTGGAATACACCGTAAACTCCCTGCCTGAGCTCTTTTTTGCTGTAGCGCAGAACAGTACCTTTTGTTTCTGATGCAAACAAGTCTCCCCAGCATGTAATTCCATTTACAGGAGATTCACTTTCAGTTAAGTAACCGTCATCGTCTGCGTCAAGAATAGTGTAGGCTTCCGGTCCCTGATCTGCGTAGATAAGTTTTTTGTCATCAACATATCTGTCCATGCTGTGATACCAGTTCTGATGGTCAGGAACTATTTTCGTAATGACGGCAATCTTTGGTTTAAGGGCTTTTCTTCCGCGCAAGTCTGCAAGCTGCCAGCTTGAAAGCTCAAGTACTACGGGAGTGTTTTCGTTTGTTTCGTCAAGGAATGTAAGCGGACTTACCGTAATGTTTCCGCCAAGGAATGTTGTAAAGCCTGCCTGTGTCAAACCGTAATGAATTGCGCTTACTGTTGAAGATTTTCCCTTGCTTCCGGTTACTGCAATGATTGGAGCCTTTGTAAAATGAAGGAATATGCTTATGTCTGTTTCAATTGCTTTTGCGAGTGCAAGATATTCGTTGCCTTCAATCTTTACGCCGGGGTTTTTGATTACACAGTCTGCGTTTGCAAAATCTTCTTCGCGGTGTGTTCCAAGAACGTATGTCAGTCTGGATAAATCAAGCGATTTGTCTGAAGCAATTGAACTGATTGTAGGAGAAAGCTCTTCTGCAGTCTTTTTGTCTGTTACTGTAACAAAAGCTCCGTGCTTAAGGAAGAAACGTACGCATGCTTCACCGCCGCCGTTCAATCCTAAGCCCATGATTGTTATGTGACTGTTTTTTATTTCTTCAATCGTGTTGAAGTAGCAGCCTTCCGGAAATGTATATGCCATCTGTTTTACCTTGATGTGCAGAGTTTTGCTTTTTCAAAATAAGCTTCTATTGCTTCGTTGAGCAGAAGTTCTACAAGTTCTTCGAAAGTCATTCCGGAAAGAACGCACAGCTTAGGGAACATGCTTATTCCCGTAAAGCCAGGAAGTGTATTTATTTCGTTAAGGTAAATCGTGTCTGTCTTACGGTCAATGAAGAAGTCTACTCTTGAAAGACCTGAACAGTTTGCAATGCGGTAAGCCTTTATTGCTGTTTCGCGTATCCAGTTGAGCTTGTCTTCTTCGAGAAGGGCAGGCATCTTGAGTTCTGCACCGTCAGGGTCATTGTACTTTGCGTCATAGTCATAGAATTCGTGCTTAGGAACAATTTCTCCCGGTCCATAAACCTTAAGGCTTGTGAATTCTTTTTCCGGATTACCTGTAATGCTGTTTCCTGTTACGGAACATTCTATTTCGCGTGCATCAATGCCTTTTTCGATAAGTACCTTGTTGTCCCACATGAATGCTTCGAGTAATGCTTGTGACAGTTCCTTTTCGTTGTCAGCCTTTGAGGCACCGTCTGAAGAACCTGCACAGCACGGCTTAACGAAAAGAGGGAAGCCGAAAGTATCTATTGCTTTTTGAACAAGCGCATCATATTTTTTGCTGTCGTAAACGTCATTTCTTGTTACGCATACATACGGTACTACAGGAAGTCCCTGTGAAGCCCAGAGTATCTTTGTAATTTCCTTGTCCATTGTTGCAGCAGAAGAAACTACATTGCAGCCAACGTACGGAAGGTCAGCAAGTTCCAGTAAGCCCTGGATTGTTCCGTCTTCGCTGTATGTTCCGTGCATTACCGGGAATACTACGTCACAAGGAATGTATTCTCCTGAAGCGCGCAAAGCCTTTGCCTTACCGCCGCCCGGTGTTACGCGGACAATCATATCCCTGTCTGTAACAATGCTGAGTTTTGCCTCAGGATTCTTTCTTATTTCTTCAAGTGCAGAAGAAGGCTGCTTGTACCAGCTGCCGTCTTTTGTTACCCCAATTAAAGTTACGTTGTGTTCTTTGCTTATATTGCGTGCTACAGTTGCTCCCGAAACAAGACTTACTTCATGTTCACCGGAACGTCCGCCGTAAAGAATTGTTACATTCATTTTTTTTTCTCCCGTATATTATTTGTATCCCATTTCTGAAAGTGCATTTTCTGCTTCAGATATTTCATCGTATTTCATCGTGTGGTCTTTGTAGATGATTGAATTTTCGTGAGACTTTCCAAGAAGAAGTACAATGTCTCCTGCCTTAGCCATGCTGAATGCCATTCGTATAGCCTTTGGCCTGTCAGGGCAGAAGAATAAATCTTCACCGTCACGCTTGCCTTCCTTGCGTGAACCGACTGCAATCATTTCAAGAAGTTCCATGCTGTCTTCACCACGCGGATCTTCATCAGTAAGGATTATCGTGTCACAGAATTTTGCTGCAACCTGTCCCTGAAGAGGCCTCTTCTTAAGGTCTCGTTCTCCACCTGAACCAAAGAGCGAAATCATTCTGCCTGTACATCTTTTTCTTACCGGTGGGAAAATCGTTTCGAATGAAGAAGGAGTATGTGCATAGTCAACGATTACTTCGAACGGTTGTCCCTTGTCAATTACAGTCATGCGTCCCTTTACAGGAGAAAGCTGTTCAACAAGAGGTGCCATGTCGGAAATTGTTTTTCCGGTAACACCGCGTACTGCAAGAAGTGATGCCATTATGTTGTAGGCGTTGAATGCTCCAGGAAGAGGAGCCTTTATGTGAATGATTCTGTTTTCTGCTTCGAGGGAAGTTCTGTCTTCAAATTTCTTTATGCTGAATGAAAGACCGAATCTTGCCGAAGCAATGTTCTGTCCTAGAATGTAAGGCATGTCGTTTGGAATAGCCGGAAGCGGTTTTGCGTCAAGCTGTTCTCCTGCACTTTTGCCAGCCTTGCCTTCAGTAGTAAAGCCGATAACCTGTTTCTTTGTAGCCGAAGCAAAATATGTTGCGGCAGGATCTTCGAGGTTTACTACACCGAATGAAGGAACTTTTACCTGCTTACCACCGATAGTCTTTTCGTGTGAATATTTATCCAGTGCGCGGAAAAGGTTAGCCTTATCGAATCTGTACTGCTCGTAAGTACCGTGGAATTCAAGATGCTCAAGCGTAACGTTCATGAATACGCCAACATCAAACTGTACGTTTCCAAGACGGTTTGTCCTTTCGCTCAATCCGTGTGAAGAAGATTCAACTACAGCATGAGTACATCCGTTCTGGAGCATTTCGTAAAGTTCGCGCTGAACGATTGTTGCTTCCGGAGTAGTCTGGTGCTGAGGATTATCAATTGCAGGTCCGCCAAGAGAATACTGTACTGTTGAAATAAATCCGGCTTTGTTTCCCGTAAGATTCAAAAGCTGCCATATGAATGCAACCGTAGAAGATTTGCCTTCAGTTCCGGTAACACCGATTATGCAGAGCTTGCTGCTTGGGTCATCGTAGAAACATGTAGCAAGAGGAGACATTGCAAAGCGTGAAGATTCAACCTTAACAAAAACAGGAGCCTGTCTTCCGCCTTCAACAGCCTTGTTTACAGCAGCTTTAATTTCGCTCTTTTCGTCATCAGAAAAAGTGTCCTGGAAAACAACTGCAGTTGCACCGTTGTCTATTGCGCTTGCAATGAATCTGTTTCCTGTAGTGTGTGTTCCCGGTAATGCAAAGAAAAGCGTGTCCTGGGTAACGTCCCTGTTGTCAAAAACAAGGTGTTCAATGTATGCAGTTTCTGCTGCTTTTGTGTCTGCAGGTGTAATTCCGTCTGCTTCAACTACTGTATTTTCAAAAGAATTCAATAATTCAGATAATGCTTTTTTCATAACGCTTTATTTTACCTTCTTATTTAAAAAGAGAAAAGTAGGGAACTGGTAACACGAATTTACGGAAAAATGACATTTATTTTACAAAAATTCGCGGAATTCTATGTTATACTGAATGCATGTTTGAACTTAGAGTTGAATCACATTTTAGCGCAGCACATTTTCTTACTGATTATCACGGAAAGTGTGAAAACCTGCATGGTCATAATTACAAGGTGTACGCACATATTCGCGGTGACTATCTTAATGACGGCGGAATGTTAATGGATTTTGCTGAAATTAAAAAAGTACTTAACGAAATATGTGACTCTCTTGATCATTCCAGTCTGAATGAAATGGAAGTGTTTAAGCAGAATCCAAGCGCTGAACGTATTGCAAAATACATTTACGATCAGATTCTTATAAAGCTTCCGACTCTTTCTGCAAAGGAAAATGCACTTATCGTAGAAACAGGCGGTAAACCTGGATCTGCACTTCTTTACGCAGTTGACGTATTTGAAACAGATTCCAACCGTGCGCGTTATCTTACGGAAGTTCGTGAAGAGTAGTTTTTCTTAGCGGAATGTAATTAAAGCCGTTTTCTTTTACTGGAGAGACTTCAGTTTAAGGAACGGCTTTTTTTGTCTGCGGATTCACGTTCTATTTGTAACACAGGAAAACTGTTGTATAATCATTGTATGAAAAAATCATCAGCTTTTTTAATTTTTTTACTGCTGCTTTTTGTTTCATGTGCTTCTTCCAAAAAACAGACAGTTGTTGAACCTGTTGCAATTCAGTTTCCTTATACTCATTTGCAGTCAGACAATTCATTTCCTTTTGGCGAAGAAGAACGTACTGGAAACCTGGATTTTATTTTTGACGTAAACCAGCTTGGCACTACAACTATCACTATTCCTCGTTCTGAATGGAATAAGCTTCTTGAAAATTACGATTCATATTATAAAAATGAAATTTATGTTCATTGTGACTATTCTTTTGAAAAGGGTGATTATCACTGGGTTATGCCGGATTCTGGTTTTCGCCTCAGGGGTAATACTACAAGAGTAAGGCCTCAGGGACCGGACCGAAGCCACAGTCAGGGAAACTTACGCTGGAGTAACTGGCAGCGGCTTCAGGGTGCTGGTAAGAATAAATACCGTCAGTCAAGTTTTAAAGTTGATTTCGAAGAATTTCTTCCTGAAGGAGAAGATGTAAAACTTGCGGGCTGCATGAAGGGAATTAACCTTAAGCGTTTCCAGAACGATGCAGCTTATATAAGGGAAATCTATTCCCTTGATTTGATGCGCCGTTACGGAGTATGGACTGCTCCTCGTGCTGCATACACAAGACTGAATATAAATATTTTTGAAGACCTCACAGACGGTTCCTTGACAGAAATAAATTACGGCATTTATGAAATGTATGAAAACATAGACAAACAGTTCCTTTCAGAACGGTCAAAATCATCAGAATATGCATGGACAAGTACAAAGGGAAATCTATGGAAGTGCGGTGAAAAATCATTCCTCAATCCATGGTCGTTGACTGGTGAAGACAGAATCGGTATGGAAATACAGACAACAGATATGGATGAAAGCCGGACATACAGTTATGACCTTAAGACAAATAAAAATGAATTTGAAAAAGGAAAGGCTGAACTTGAAAATTTTGTTTACCAGCTTGATGCGCTTAAGTTTGGAACACAAAAGGAAACTGCGGAATCAAAGGAATGGATTGATTCTCACATTGATGCAGAACTTCTGCTAAGGACTCTGGCTTGCAATGTAATCCTCGGCATGGATGATGATTACTGGGCAAATGCAAACAACTACTATCTATACTTTGATACGACAAAAAAAGGATCAGGAAAAGTATACATGATTCCTTTTGATTACGATCATGTTTTTGGTAATCCTGTTGCCGGTGATACAATGAATAAAGATCCTCTGGACTGGGGTAAGGCAAGTGGTGCTAAACCTGGTGAACGCCCTCTTATAGAAAAGGTTCTGCAGGTTCCGGAATATAATGATCTTTACAGAAAGATTCTTTTGGAATTTACAGACCCTTCATCTGATTTTGGAGCAGAAAAAAGTCAGGAAAGAATAAGAAACTGGCAGGCTATGGTAAAACCTTTCATCAACAGTGACGATTTGACTTACGACCATGATACAACTCCGGTAATCATGGACAACGGTGGTTATACAGGAATTAAATATTACCTGTTCAAATCACCGGATGTGTGGGAAGGAAAACGTAAGTCTGTAGAGAAAGCTCTTGGAAAATAGAAAGGCAGTAAGCGGCAAAGCCTGGACTTAAAGCCTTACAGCAACGCCGCTCTTGTCCAGTTCTGATTTGATTGAACCGATTGTGTAATCGCCGGAATGTACCATCGAAGCAATAAGTGCCGCATCAGCCTTACCTGTAGTAAGGACATCAGTCAAATGCTGTGGAGTACCGGCACCGCCCGAAGCAATTACAGGAACAGGAACAGCTTCACTTATCATTTTAGTAAGGTTGATTTCGTAACCGTCACGTGTTCCGTCAGCATCCATTGAATTAAGTACAATTTCACCTGCACCAAGTTCAACAGCTTTAAGAGCCCATTCGCGTGCATCAAGTTCAGTTGCAATGCGTCCGCCGTTAATGTAAACACGGTAACCGCTCGGCATAGCTTCATCTTTTTTAGCGTCCATACCAAGAACAATACACTGGTTTCCAAAAATGCGTGCACCTTCCTTAATAAGATCAGGATTTTTTACAGCCTGGGAATTAAGCGAAATCTTTTCAGCACCGGCCAGAATTGTTGAACGGATGTCATCAATTGTACCAATACCGCCGCC
>JAZUKU010000177.1:0-5968 GCA_045643485.1 Treponema sp.
CACTTTTGCAAACAGAACATCCCGTTGCTCAACCGCAGAAGGCAAAAAAAAGCCCTTACTCATTTAAGGTAAAGGCTTCACTCTGAAACAAGTGTTTCTTTTTTACTGAAAAACTATTCAGTAAGAATCTTGATTACTTCAGCTTTATCCTGAGTATTCAAGATCTGGGCACGCTTATCTGCAGATTTAAATAACAGACTTACTTCTGCAAGGAACTGCAGGTGTGGGCCTGTCTTGTTAACAGGAGAAAGTGTCATAATAAAGATACGGCACGGTTCCTGATCCAAACTGTCAAAGTCAACTGGTTTGTCTGAAATACCGATGCAGGCAACTAAGTCTGATACAGTATCAGTCTTACCATGTGGAATTGCAATTCCGTGCTTCATACCTGTAGACATTTTGCGTTCACGGTCTAAAACACATTCTCTTGCAGCAGCTTTATCAGCTACTTTTCCAGCTTTAATCAAAAGATCCAACATCTCATCAATGATTTCTTCTTTAGATGTGCCCTGGAGATGAAGGTTTACTGTTTCAGGTGTTAATACTGTTCTTAAGTCCATAGTTTTAGTGTAGTTTTACTAGCAAAAATTGTCAAGAAAAAAAGCCTTAACTTTTGAAAATTAATTGAGTTTTTAGTGAATCTTTTATAATATTTTACGTATGGATGATATACAGAAATTTTATTCAGATGTTGAAAAAATAAAGAAGCACTACAGGGCAAACAACGGCGGTAACTACGATGGAAACGCTGTCTGCAACGAAATCTGCGACTTCTTTGCTAAAAATAATTCTTCACTTGCGGGACTTGGCAATGCTTTTGCCGGTTACTGGATGGACACTTACATTAATTCAAGCAGCAATATTCATGAAGAACCTGTTGCTGCAAACGTAGACAAGCTTGCTGCAATGCAGTCACTTCTTGACGGAAGCAGGGACTACACTGAATGCCTTTCTGACGAAGACTGGCACGAGCTTTGTTCACTTACAAATTATGAAGCCGAAGACTTACCGATTGAAGTCCTCAACGACCTGATGATTATTTTTGTTGATAAGAAAGCACTTTAATGTATTCCGAATGCACACAATGTCCGCGCAACTGTAAGGCAAACCGCACAAACGGCAGCCACGGATTCTGCGGTGAAACAGAAGAACTCAAGATAGCAACAGCATGCCTCCACTTTGGCGAAGAACCGCCAGTTACAGTATTTGGAGGAAGCGGCACTATTTTCTTTACGGGATGCACTCTTCACTGCGCATTCTGTCAGAATTACCAGATCAGCCAGCAGGGAATGGGAGCAGCTGTTGATTCAGCAACATTTACGCAGATGTGCCTAAAGCTTGAGTCTCTTGGAGCAGAAAACATAAACCTTATTACAGGCAGCCATCATATTCCAAAGATACGCGAATATCTTCTGGACGCAAGAAATGCCGGTGTTACAATTCCGTTTGCATGGAACAGCAGCGCTTACGAAAGCGTAGAAATGCTTGAACAGTTAAAGGGAATCGTTGACATCTGGCTTCCTGACTTAAAGACACTTAACCCAATGATGAGCGAACAGCTTTTTAAGGCTGCAGACTACCCTTCTGTTGCAAAGCGTGCAATACGCTGGATGCTTGAAAATACGCCTATGAATATTGTAGAAGTAAACGGCACCAGTAAGGAAACAGGCAAAAAAGAAACTAAGGAAAAAATGCTGAGCGGAACAATAATACGCCACCTTGTTTTGCCGGGAAGATTAAGCGACACGCAGATGACGCTCGACTGGCTTAAAAAACACGCAGACGGTAACGCATGCATAAGCCTTATGTCTCAGTACACGCCTGTTCCGTTCAAAGGCACCGAAGAAGAAATGTCTTTACGCAGCAAGGCACTTTCCGCTTTTCCAAACAGACTGCTCGACGGCTCAGAAGATACAAGCATTCACGCAATGATTGACGAATACGATTTTGATTACCTCTTTTACCAGGAGCTTTCCGACGATACGGACTGGCTTCCTGACTTTACACGCACTCAGCCGTTCAGCAACAAACTGGCCACACCGGTATGGCATTGGAAAAACGGATTCTGTTCCTGAAATTTACTGCACCGCGTCTACAGTCGGCTTCTTAGCAAATATTACTCCTGCATATGGCATTGGAAAAACGGATTCTTAAAATAATATTAAATTAGTAAATTCTTGTAAATTCTTTTCCCATAACGATTTCTTTGTGATATAATGAAACTTAATATGGAAAGGAAAACAGGAGTTTCTGTTCCACTAAGTGCACTTTACACAAAGAACAGCCCTTCAACAGGAGAATTCACAAGCCTCAAACCGTTTGCCGACTTTTGCAAGACAGCCGGCCTTTCCGTAATTCAGCTGCTTCCCGTTAACGACACTGGTTTTGAATCTTCGCCATACAACGGACTTTCAGCATTTGCACTTAATCCGCTTTACATAGACATTTCCGCTCTTCCGGAATTTGAGCAGGCTTACGCAAGCGACAAAGCTTTTGCCGGAGCATACAGGACATTTGTTAAGGAAAACCGCTGGCACAACCGCTTCGATTATACAAAAGTCTTAAGTGAAAAAATAAGGCTTCTTCATTTGCTTTACGCATGGGTTGAAAAACAGATTGCAGTTGAATCAAACACAGTCGTTAAGCCAAGCAATTCAAAAGTTAAGGAAGTTACTGTTGTTACTACAGGTTCATTCGTACAGCAGCTTCTTCTGCAGATGGAAAAATTCACACGCGAAAACAAATGGATTATTCCGTACGCAGTTTATAAAAACATCAAGGACATAATGCAGCAGGCAAGCTGGAAGGAATGGCCAGAAAACTTGCGCCACCTTACACGCGAACAGATGAAGCTCCGCTGGAACAACCGCGCGCTTAAGTCGAGCCACACATTCTTTGTCTGGTTACAGATGAGGGCAGCAGAACAGTTCAAGAATGCAGCAGATTATGTTGCAGAACAGGGTATTGTTTTAAAAGGCGACCTGCCTATCCTGATGAATGAAGACAGTGCAGACACATGGGCTAATCCTGAATTCTTTATTCACGAACTGAGGGCCGGATCTCCTCCGGATGAAGGAAACAGTCTTGGACAGAACTGGGGCTTTCCTATTTACAACTGGGACCGTCTTGAAGCAGACAACTACAGCTGGTGGAAGGAACGCATTGCAAACGCATCTCAGTTTTACAAAGCATTCCGCATTGACCACGTACTTGGTTTCTTCAGGATATGGGCTTCAAGTGAAAATGATACTTCTGCATACAACGGACACGTCGAACCGTACAAAGCAATTACACAAAAGGCTTTGCTTAACGCAGGCTTTACTGAAACAAGAATACGCTGGCTGAGCAAACCTCATATTCCTACAGCAATAATACAGGAAGCAGCAGGCAGTTACGAAGATGCAGTACGCATTTTGAATACAGTTGCAGAACGGATCGGCAGCGAAGAACTCTGGCTGTTTAAGAAAGAGATTACAGGCGACAAATGTTTTTACGAACAGACATTCTTTGAAAACAGCTCAGACACAGAAAAAGACCGTCGTGTAAAAGAAGCACTAAGCAGAAAATGGCGCGACAGAACGCTTGATGAAATAACAAAAAATCATTTTGTATTCACATGGAGTTACGGCGAAACAACCGCATGGAATTCACTTAATGATGTAGAAAAGATGATGCTTATGGCATTAAAAGCAGCAGCAGATTCTTCACAGGAAAAAGCCTGGAAAAAACAGGGAACAACTTTGCTGCGTGCGTTAACAGTAAGCAGCGACATGACGGCTTGTGCAGAAGACCTTGGAGCAGTTCCTTCATTCATGCCGGACGTATTGAAAAAGCTGAACATACTGGGTTTACGCGTAATAAGATGGACACGCAACTGGCAGAAAGATAAATCTCCTTACACAAGGTTTGAATCTTATCCGGAACTTTGTGTAGCAACAACTTCAGTACACGACAGCTCAACATTACGCCAATGGTGGACAGATGAAAAGGAAAGCGTAAAGTCATTCCTTAAGCTTTGGGACACAGACGACGACAATCCGCTTTTTGACAACACGGCACCGTTTACCGGAAGCGAAGAATTTTCACCAAAGATTGCACAGTTCTGCCTCGAAAGTGCCGCATTCAATTCGGCTGCATGGTACGTAATACCGCTGCAGGATTTGCTTTTCTTAGACAAAAATTATTATCTTGAAGATATGGAACAGGAAAGAATAAATGTTCCCGGAACAGTCAACGGTTTTAACTGGACATACAGAATGCCGGTTTCAATCGAAAAACTCTGCGAGAACAAAAAAATTGTTTCCGACATAAATCACCTGGCAAAAATACACGACAGCTGGAAAGCTCCGGAGAAAAATAATGAATCTGACGTACAATGAATTTCACATCAACAAATCGGTAAGAGAGCTATGCAATTTTGACAAGAGACTTTTTGCTTCAAGCGGAAACGTCATCTTTGCAGATTTTAAGGCTGTTCAGGCTTTTCAGGTAAAACTGAATCAGGTTTTCGAAGCACGCGGTGAAAAAGAAAAATGCGTGTCAGCAGGAAACATTAACGCAATGGGCTTGATAGACGAAATATTCCACCTGGTATGTGCAATGTTCCGTAAGAGAAAAGCTCCGTTAAGTTTTGCAAACCTTGCATCTGATCTTGATACTGCATTCGGTAAGGAAGAAATGACAAATCTTTACATTGAATTCCTTAGTGAATTTCCGCCTGTAGAAGTTTACCAGAAAAAACTTTCCGCACAGGAATATCTTTCGCAGACAGCATTTGATTCCTATACAGAAAAAGAACGCAGCAACAGGGAACAGACACTTGAAGAAATGATTCTTCTTCATCTTGCAAACGAAAATCCTGCATTCCATCCGTTTGCAATTTTATTTGACGACAAGAAACTTTCGCTTAATTCAAACTACACAAAAACTTGGATTCAGATAAAGGCATATTTTAAAACACAGCCTGTATTTGGCATTAAGAACAACGACCTTATTACACTGTTGAAGGAACCAGTCATAGAGTCACCTACTTCGTTAAAGGGACAGCTCGACTATATCCGTACACACTGGACAAAATTCATTGGTGAATGGATAGCACGCCTTCTTGAAGGAATTGATACAATCAGCGAAGAAGAAAAAGCTTCATGGGCACCATCAGCCGGCGGTGAAGTAGAAATGGCTCCTTATTCTTACGAAAACTTAATGAAGGAATATGAACGCTTTTCTCCGGACCGCGACTGGATGCCTAAAGTTGTACTCATGGCTAAGACAGTGCTTGTATGGATGGACCAGCTTTCTAAAAAATACAAGCGCACAATAAACAGACTCGACGAAATACCTGACGAAGAACTTGATGCTTTGCGTGACGAAGGCTTTACCGGATTATGGCTTATTGGTTTGTGGGAACGAAGCCGTTCTTCTAAGCGTATTAAGCAGATGTGCGGAAATCCGGAGGCTGCTGCTTCGGCATACAGTCTCTTGGATTACGAAATTGCGTGGAACCTTGGCGGATGGAGTGCACTCGAAAATTTACGTGCACGCTGCTGGCAAAGAGGCATTCGTCTTGCAAGCGACATGGTTCCTAACCACACAGGCATTGACGGTAACTGGGTAATTGAACACCCGCAGTATTTTGTTCAGCGGAAAGACAACCCGTTCCCTCAGTATACATTCAACGGCGAAAACTTAAGCACAGATTCCAGAGTGTCGCTTTATCTTGAAGACCACTACTACAGCAAGAACGACTGTGCTGTCTGCTTTAAGCGCGTAGACAATGCTACAGGTGACGTAACATACATTTACCACGGCAACGCCGGAACAGGCTTACCGTGGAATGATACAGCCCAGATAGATTTCCTTAACCCGGAAGCACGCGAAGCTGTCATGCAGAAGATTCTGCATGTTGCGCGCAACTTCCCGATTATCCGCTTTGACGCAGCAATGGTTCTTGCAAAAAAACACATAAGGC
>JAZUKU010000178.1:0-49128 GCA_045643485.1 Treponema sp.
TGAAGCACTTCATGAAGTTGTAAAACAGATTGGTGTAAAAGACTGGAAAAAAATAACATTCCACAGCTGGCGTCATTTCTTTACTGCAAATATGGCAGATCATGTAGATGAACGAAAACTTCAGCTTGCAACAGGACATAAGACTTTGGAAATACTTGAACATTACGCAAGTCATGAATCTGAAAAGACACTAAAGGAACTAGGTACCGTTGCTGAAAAACTATTCCTTCCACTTGTAAAGACTGCATAGAAAAAAAACTTAAGTTTTTAAATATGCATGAAAAGGTGTTTTTGTTGACAATAAATACTTAGTAATTCTATAATTTAAATAAGTATTTTTTATAAGGAGGAGTTATGAAAAAACTCATTTCCGGATTAGCAGCAGTGCTGTTAATTCTTTCTTTGGTCGGATGTCCTTCACCTGAAACACCAGGTAAGGATCCTGAAACATTAACACAGATATTGAATGCTGGTGGAAATATTAATCTTGAAGGAAAAATATTTTCAGAGGATGCAATTATTAACAAGACAGGCATTACAGTTGAGAATGCAGATTTAGGTGGAAAGACACTTACAGTAAATGCTGCAGGTGTTACACTCAAAAATATTAAGAATGCAAATCTTGTTATCGGCGAATCAGTTGGTAACGGAGATGTATTTGTAGAAAGCTGTAACTTTTCTAATGTAACAGTTAATGGTGGCGGTGCAAATTCTATTCATTTCAAGACAACAACAGTAACATATGTAAATGTTAAAAAAGAATCTGTTAGAGTTGTTCTTGAAGAAGGTACTATAGTAGAAAACGCTACAATTAGTGCAGATAACGCAAAACTTGAAGCAAAGACTACGGAAGGAAATACAGATGCTTCTACAGTACCAAGTGTAGGAACCCTTGAAGTTTCTGGAGATACAAAAGGTGTTCAAATTCAGAAAGTAACAGCAACAACAATTGTTCTTAAGAAAAATGTAAAGAACGTTACTGTTGAAGATGTAGCTGTTGAAAAAATTGAAGTTAAGGAAAATGCAAATACCACTACAATCAAAGGTGGTACTGTAAAAACTATTGAAGTTGAAAAAGAAGTAGAAAAAATAAAGATTGAAGATTGTAAAATTAAAACAGCAGAAATTTCAAACGAAGCCGGAAATATTGAAGTTGCCGGTGGTACAGTAGAAACACTGCATGTTGTTACAAAAACAACAACTGAAATTAAAACTGTAATTACTATTTCAAAAGAAGAAACAGTAATTGAAAATGCTGCAGTTGTTGTAAAAGATGGAAAAATTACAACAGAAATTAAAAAGCCTCTTGAAGTTGTTGTTTCAGATGAAATTGCAGAAAAGGTTGACCTTCCTGAAACTGTAGAACAGGTAACAATTGTTGATAAAAAACTTTTTGTTGCTGAAACTAAAATATTGGAATTCAAAGCTGGAACAGAATTTGATAAGAGTGGAATCTATCTTATTTTGAAATACAGTAATGGTAATGAAAATACTATTGAACTTGATCCTTCTGCAATAGAAGTAATTGGTTTTGATTCATCAGTTGCAGTTAAGGATATGCCGGTTACTCTTAAAACAGCATATGAAGGAGGAGATATTAGTACAAATATACACGTAACTATTTGCGAAATAATAGATTATGTTTCTCAGGCTGTAAGATTGATTTTCTCTCATGATTATGATGGTGCTGTTGAAAAGTTACGTACTAATTATAAAGAAAATCCAAACAGTGATGAAGCAAAAATCTTCTATGCACTTTCTGAAATTGCTTCAATCAGTACTGATAAAAGCATTGCAGACCTTTTGCAGAACCATTTTTCTATTGAAGAATATCCTGCAACAATGAATGCTTTGATTAATGGAAGCTGGCTTAAAGAATATTATGAACGTTCTCGAATTGATACTTACATTCCAAAGGAAGCTGAGTATGGTTATTATTATAGATGTGACATTGATGAAAGCGAAGAAAAATATGAATATGAAATAGCATATATTCAGGATGAAGACGGCGATTGGATTAATGCAGAAACACATGAATATAAGTATTATGACGATGGTAGAGAAACTATAATCAGAAGGCTCTCTGTTAGCGGTGTAGCAAAACCTTCTGAAACTGGAAAATACTTCATAAGAGTAGGTGACGTTCAATTTGCAAATCTGGTTGGAGAATCTAACTCTGTAGATCAGGAGATACCAAAGGGAACTCCTCGTTATAATTTATTATATGACAATGATAAATATGTAATCGATTATGATGAAATAATGACATTTGTTCCTATAAGAATGTCAGAAGAATTCAAGAATTCAAATGCCTATAAAAATTCATTGATAAAGGGAATTGAAAATGCAGAGACAGCTTCATTGGCACTTGCAGCTGGTTTCCTTGAATGTAATCCAAAAGGTGTAAATGAACTTGTTGATGACTGTATTGATGTATTTGATAATGACAGAATCGCTGATGCCCGCAAAGTAGTTGAATCGATGGAAGGAACTGTTTCAATTCCAGCAATTCTTATGGAAGCATTTGAACTTGAAGATATCTTAGGTCCAGATCCTGTTGCTTTTGGAAAGACAGAATTTAATATTCTGCTTAGTGCTTTGGATATTATTAAAGGTACACTGCAGTACATCAGTTCATATGACTTAAGCTTTAATCTTTATGAACTTAAGGAAGCTTTGTATAAAGATTATGAAGATCTTCCTGACAGTACTTACGTTAATTTAATTAACAGTAATACTCTTGCTCCTCGCAGTGATGCTGCAGAAAGAATGGGTAACGCAAAAGATACTTACATTAATTCGCTTGGTACAATTCTTGATGCATACGAAGAAATGTTTGGAGAAGAAGGCTATTATCCGGAAGGATTAAAGCAGTATGTTAATGCTTTTGCTGGTTCAATTATTCCTGGTGTTGAAGCTCTTAAGAAGTCAATCGAAGAAGAAACTGTATTCTATCTTCCAGGATTAGACATATATAATGGAAAATCTGTTCCTTCATGGGATAAAGAAGTAAACACTGAAAAAGATATCGGTATTGATATGGGTAAACTGTTTACTCCAGGATACTTCTCTGATATTCTCGCAAAAGACAATGATGGTAATGGTGCTTTATATATTGGCGTAGAATATGAATTAAGCTATTTTAGTTCAAAAAAACCAGAAAAATTAACACCGGAACCTTCATTCGATGAAACTGAAACAGATGAATGGGGAACATACTATGATTATTCATATGAAGTAAAAGAAAAACTTGTGTTGCCAGCAGAATTTGATATTAAAGCTAAAAAAGAAGAAATTAAGGCTTTATTTAAAGAGAGCGGATATGAACGTTGCGAATTAGATGTTTCAAAAGGTTATAAAATTAATCTTGAAAAGATCTATGCTTTGTTTGAAAACGTTCCAAAAGAATTCATGGTATCTACAGAAGAAGTTCTTTCGTTTGATTATCAATATTTCTATATGTATTCAGACGATCTGGATTGGGTTGAATAACCTTTTCTCTGAATGATTAATTATACGGCATAATGATGGTGCTTTCTAAGTGCTTTCATTATGCCGTTTTTTTTTAAGTCTGTAGATGGTTGTTCTTATATTGAATAACAGAAAAGGGTATGCTAAAATGGAAAAAATTTTGGGGGTAGAAAATGCTACAGGGCAGACACCTTATAGAACCAGGTGATTTGACAGTTTCGGAAATTGATGAAATTTGTTCATTGGCTGAACAGATTATTGTTAATCCAAGTGAATTTCAAGATGTGTGTCGCGGGAAAATTCTCGCGACACTTTTTTTTGAGCCAAGTACTAGAACAAGACTTTCTTTTGAAGCTGCAATGTTAAGATTGGGTGGAAATGTAGAAGGATTTGCAGACGCAAGCATCAGTTCAACAAAGAAAGGTGAAAGCCTTGCAGATACAATAAGGACCGTAAGTTCTTACGTAGATGTAATTGCAATGAGGAATCCAAAAGAAGGTGCTGCTCTCCTTGCTTCACAATATTCTTCGGTACCTGTAATCAACGCTGGTGACGGTGGTCATTATCATCCTACACAGACACTTACTGACCTGCTTACAATACGCGCTTTGAAAGGCGGTTTTGAAGGACACAAGATTGGCTTCTGCGGAGACTTAAAGTTTGGCCGTACAGTTCATTCCCTTGCAAAAGCAATGAGCCGTTACAAGAACAATGAATTTGTTTTCATAAGCCCAAATGAACTTACAATCCCTGAATACATAACAAAAAACGTACTTGATCCTGCTGGAATCAAATATACTACTTCAGAAAGACTTGAAGACGTAATTGGTGACTTGGACATTCTTTACATGACACGCGTACAGAAGGAACGCTTCTTTAACGAACAGGATTACATAAGGTTAAAGGACAGTTATATTCTGGACAGGTCAAAGATGGAACTTGCTTCACAGAAAATGATTGTGCTTCATCCTCTGCCTCGTGTTAACGAAATTGCTCCTGAGGTAGACTCTGATCCAAGAGCAGCTTACTTTAAGCAGGTTAAATACGGAATGTATGTAAGAATGGCACTTATTGCAAAACTTACTGGTGCCCTTTAATTCAGCAAGGAGAAGAAAAAATGCTTAACGTAAACGAAATAAAAAACGGTCTTGTAATAGATCACATTAAAGCAGGAAAAGGCTGGAAGGTTTACCAGTGGCTTGGTCTTGATAAGGCAAAATTCTGCTGTGCTTTGATTCAGAATGTTGACTCTCAGAAGACCGGCAAAAAAGACATCATAAAAGTAGATAACATAATCAACATAGACTACAGTGTTCTTGGCTACATTGACCCAAGCATTTGTGTAAACGTAATTCAGGATTCAAAGATTGTACGCAAAATTAAAATGCAGCTTCCGGAAAAAATTGAATCAGTAATTAAATGCAAGAACCCAAGATGCATTACTACAACAGAAGGATATGTTTCTCAGGAATTCCGCCTTGTAGATAAAACTAAAGCCCAGTACCGCTGTGTTTACTGCGATGCACTTTATACTGCAGGAACTTTGGGCGACTCAGAAGACCTTGTATGAAAAAAACATTAATTTACAACGCAAGAATCATTGATAAGGAAAATGATTTTACCGGCGGCATAATCATTAACGGTAAGAAAATTGAATCAGTGCTCAGGGCAAAGGAAGCAGCTTCTTTTGCAAAACAAGCTTCATTCGAAACGATAAATGCAAACGGTATGGCATTAATGCCGTCGTTTGTTGACTTACACGCACATTTCCGCGATCCTGGCTTTACTGCTAAAGAAGACATTGAATCTGGAAGCAAAGCGGCAGTTGCAGGCGGTTACGGAACTGTAGTCCTTATGCCAAATACAAATCCGCCTGTTTCTACTGCAAAAGAAGTTCGTACAAACAATGCTAAGGCAAAACAGCTTGGGCTTTTAAACGTAATTCAGAGTGCAAGCATTACGACTCACTTTGACGGAGAAAATACGGCTCATCTTAACGAACTGAATGCAAAAGAAACTCCGCTTATTACAGAAGACGGACGCGAAGTAAAAAGTTCTGCAGTTATGCTCGACGGAATGAAAAAAGCTGCTGCTAAGAAAATGATTGTTTCGTGTCACTGCGAAGATCCTTTCCTTGCAGAAGAAGCACGTCCGTTAAGAAAAGAAGCTCTTGCTAAACTTGCTAAGGCAAAAAAATCGCCGCAGTTAAAGAAAGAAGCTGCAGAAATCCTTACAAAAGCAAATACGCTTCTTGCACTTGCAGAAGACACAGCAACATTCAGAAACATACGTCTTGCTAAGGAAGCCGGCTGTCATTTACATTTGTGTCACGTAAGCACAAAGGAATGCATTGAAGCAATCCGTAAGGCTAAGGCAGAAGGCATGAACATTACCGCAGAAATTACTCCTCATCACATTGGAATCTGCGGAACAAAAATGCCTCAGGTCTTTGAGATAGTAAATCCTCCGTTAAGAAGTCAGGATGACATTGATTCACTTATCGAAGCTCTTGATGACGGAACTGCTGACTGTATTTCAACAGACCATGCTCCTCACACGGAACAGGATAAGCTTGGCGGAAGTCCGGGCTTTAGCGGTATTGAAACAAGTTTTGCTGTCTGCTACACAACGCTCGTTCTTGGAAACGCATTTACTGTAAGCAGGCTTTCTGAACTTATGTCATATAATCCTTCGAGAATACTCGGCTTAAAAAATACGGGTCTTATTAAAAAAGGCTTTGCTGCAAATGTAGTACTTGTTGACCTTGAAAGAATATGGACTGTACGCGGAAAAGATTTTGTTTCAAAAGGAAAATATACTCCGCTTGAAGGACAGAAGGTCGTTGGCAAAGTAGTAAAGACTTTCTACGAAGGAAAAATTGTTTTCGAATTGGAAAAATAATTTCGCTCGCAGCAGCTTCGGTTAACAAAAGCAAATGCTGTTTTGCTTGCGGCCGGGGTGCGTAACTTTTGGAGAAACACATGCAGTTATCAAACATATTCGTAAAAATATTTCTTGCAGGAACAATATTGCATTTCGTATTGAATCAGGTGCTTGAGTTCATTGATTATCGTCACAGAAAGATTCACGGAAAAGAAATTCCTTCTGAGCTTGAAGGCTTTATTGATGAAGAAAAACTTTGCAAAACATGTGATTACGAAAATGCAAAATACTTTTTGTGGATACCTCACAATGTAATTAATGTTGTGCTTACATTAGCGCTCTGGTTCAGCGGTTTTTACGTTGTTCTGTTCAACTGGCTCTGGGGCTGGAGTTCAAACGTATATGTTACGGCAATTCTTTTTTCAATACTTGCTTCTGTTCCTGAAACAATTGTGAGCCTGCCTTTTGAGCTTTATTCAGAATTCCGCCTGGAAAAAAGATTCGGCTTTTCTACAATGACTTTTAAGCTTTGGCTTACTGACACTTTAAAGGGCCTTGTTGTTAACGCAATACTTATTGTGCCGCTCATGCTTATTATGATTGCGCTTCTTTTGCATACTGCGGGCTGGTGGTGGCTTTTGCTTGGTGCAGTTTATGTGCTTTTCAGTTTAGGCATTTCGGTAATATATCCGCTTTGGATTGCTCCTTTGTTCAACAAATTTACTCCTGTTGAAGATGAAGAGCTTAAGTCACGCATTGAAGCTGTAATGCAGAAGACTGGCTTTAAGGCGAGCGGTATTTATCTGATGGATGCGTCTAAGCGAAGCAAGCACAGTAATGCTTATTTTACTGGCATTGGTAAATCAAAGCGCATTGTTTTGTACGACACGCTTGTTGAACAGCTTTCTGTTGATGAAATTGAAGCTGTTCTTGGGCACGAACTTGGTCACTACAAGAAAAAGCATATTGTTAAAAGATTATGTGTTTCAATTCCGCTTATATTTGCGGCTCTGTTTGTACTTAGCATTATTGTTACGATGCCGGCACTTTATGAAGGCTTTGGCTTTAACCCGGACGTTTCTGTTTTAGCAGACGGGGCGTTTAAGGTTCTTCCGTACATTCAGTTCATTGGCTTAATGATTGCGGTTACGTGTTTTGAAGGATTTACTGACTTTACTGATTTGATTTCAAATGCTTCGAGCCGTAAGGATGAATTTGAAGCAGATAAGTTTGCTGCTGAGCTTTGCGGTTCCGGTAAGCCTTTGTCGACTGCACTCATTAAGCTTAACCGGGAAAACCTTAGCGAAGTTGTTCCGCCAAAGATTTACAGCGTGTTCAACTACAATCATCCTCCTCTTCTGGAAAGAATACGGGCTGTTGAATCAGTTGGCAAAGATTCTGCTGAATAAGTAGTATTTTCTAAGAAAAAATCCTTTCCTAACACTTGACACAATCCCTTAATTCAGGGTATATTCTGTATACGATTTTGGAGCGATGGCAGAGAGGTCGAATGCGGCGGTCTTGAAAACCGTTATACCGCAAGGTATCGGGGGTTCAAATCCCTCTCGCTCCGTTATCTACTGGAAGCGTGGTAGAGCGGTAATACAACGGATTGCTAATCCGTCACTTCCGTAAGGGGTGGGCAGGTTCAACTCCTGTCGCTTCCGTTTTACAACACATCAGTGTTATGAGCCTGTAGCTCAGCTGGATTAGAGCATCACCCTGCGGAGGTGAGGGTCGCACGTTCGAATCGTGTCAGGCTCGCTCGCAGAACCCTGTTTCAAAACGAAGCAGGGATTTTTTTTGCCCAAATGGACTTTCTAAAGCAAAGCACGGTTCGAAACGGAGTGAACGGTCTTGAAAAACGCGAGCAGTGCGGAGCGGTTTTCAAGATTCAACGACAGGAGGTCGTTGAAAGTGAACGCAGGCGCCTCGGAGGGAACAAACAGGAGGTTTGGGCCCGGAGAGGCGAATCGTGTCAGGCTCGCTCGCAGAACCCTGTTTCAAAACGAAGCAGGGATTTTTTTTGCCCAAATGTATTTTCTAAAGCAAAGCACGGTTCGAACGTATCAGGTTCGCTCGCAGAAATCTTGGTTCAGAACGAATCTGTGCGGAAAACAAAAAAGCCAGTCTGCAATGGGGGTTTAGGGGAATTGCAAACTGGCCGCAAGGGGTATATAACTTCAGCTGATTAACATAACTGCTTATTACCGGCAGAAGAAATTAGTAAAAAGACAGCATCCTGTTAAAGCCTGAAATTATTTCATAATGAAATACATCATGAACGGTGTGCATGGAAAGAACAGCTTGCAGAACATAAACCATACGTTGTAAAAGTAACCGGCGCCATCGTTTGCATGAAGTGCGAATGTTGTAATAAGGGAAACAAATAAAGCTGCTGTAAGCGGAATAAACAGTGACATGATTGTCCTTACCATTGTAACGATTGTCCTGCGGCTGTTTTCCTTTTTCTGTTCAGCTTTCATTCTGTTAACGAAAATTGTCTGATTCATTGTCATATAATTACCTCTTTGATTAGTTTTTACATGATTAATCTAGCATTAGTAGTGGGACATGGAATGTCCCTGTAAAGAAAATTTTTTATTTTTTTTTAGAAATATATTCTTGTTTTTGCTATAATGTTTATGGGGATATTTGTATGAAAATCAAAGTAATTATCGATAACATCACAAAAAGCACACTCTTAAAGGAATGGGGCCTCTGCATTTACATAGAAAACAACGGTAAGAAATACCTTCTTGATTCAGGCAGTTCTGCAAAGTTTGCACTTAATGCCGAAGAACTAGGTCTTGTTCTTTCCGAAATAGATTATGGTATTCTGTCACACGCACATTATGATCATTCGAACGGAATGAAGAAATTCTTTGAGCTGAACAGTACTGCTCCATTCATTCTTAGGGAAAGCGCCAGGGAAAACTGCTATCATCACAGCTGGTGGATTTTTAACAAATATATTGGAATTAAGCGTGGATGGCTTAAAAAGTTCGCTGACAGGATAAAGTATGCGTACGGTAAATATGAGGTAACAGACGGCGTCTATCTTCTTCCTCATTCAACAGACGGGCTGCATAAAATTGGCGAAAAGGCACATCTTTACATAAAGACAGGCGGCCGTATTGTACCTGATTCATTCCTTCATGAGCAGAGTCTTGTTTTTGATACGCCAAAAGGCCTTGTAATCTTCAACAGCTGCTCTCACGGTGGTGCAGACAATATCGTAATGGAAACTTCAAGGGCTTTTAACGGTAAGCATATTTACGCTATTATCGGGGGATTTCATCTTTTCCATCTTAAGGATGATGAAGTACGTGCTTTTGCTGAAAGACTGCGTAAAACTGGTGTTGAACATGTTATTACTGGTCATTGTACCGGTCAGCGTGCTTACGAAATACTTTTCCAGGAACTTGGCGATAAGGTCCAGCAGATGTACAGCGGCATGGAAATGGAAATCTGATTACTGACAAAAAAAACGGCATGCGAGATGGGTCAACGCATGCCGTGTAAAAAGGAAATTATTTTAATTGGCCTGAACCGTCCGGATGTGCTACTTGAACGGGCAGGGCCTCTAATCACAATTTAACGAATCACTTAAAGGAGGAAGAACAGCGATCCGTCTCTCTAGCTTTTTTCCTGCTGTTGAGTGTACTATATACTTGAAAAAAAAAGATGTCAATACTTTTTATGTGAAAATTTCACTTTTTTCGCGAAAATATTTTTGTTTATTAGAATATATTGCAAATAGTGCGGTTAGTTGACATTTTATACATAACAAAAACTTTCATTTCTTTGCAGGAACAGCCTGAATTTCACTATTCAATTGGTAAAAAATAATGTATCTTTTAATTAAGGGGTGTAATTTCAATTATGGAAAAGAAATATAACGTAGACAGCTTTAATCTTGATCATACTAAGGTAAAGGCACCTTTTGTACGCCTTGCAGCTAAAAAAACAGGCGAAAAGGGTGATGTCGTAACAAAATTTGACATAAGGTTCTGCCAGCCGAACAAGGAATTCATGACAACAGGCGCAATTCATACACTGGAGCATCTTGTTGCTGAATATATCCGTGACGAAATGCCTGGAGTTATTGATTTTAGCCCTATGGGATGCAGAACGGGCTTTTACTTTACAATCTGGGGCGACCGTGATGAAGCTTACGTTGCTGAACATATGCTCAATGTAGTAAAAAAAGTAGCCGTCTGGGACAAGGAAGTTCCTGCTACAACAGAACAGGAATGCGGTAACTACAGGGACCATGATCTTGCCGGTGCAAAGGAATGGGCTGCAAAATGGGTTGCCGGAATCGAAAAAGACGGTTTTAACTGCTATAAATAAGCTTTTTTACAAATAAAATAAATATTTCATAATAACATGGAGAAAGAATGAATCTTCTTGAAAAATTCAAGGAAACAATGGCCTCTGTGCTTCCAATTATGGCAATTGTACTGCTTTTAGGGCTTACAGTTGCTCCGTTGGGCGGATGGCTCATTCTTCGCTTTATAGTCGGCGGTATTCTGCTGATTATAGGCCTTACATTGTTCCTTCTTGGCGTAGACATTGGTATATTGCCGATTGGTGAGCGGAGCGGTGCTGCTTTGACTGCAAAACGAAGTCTTCCGCTGCTGCTTGGAGCTGCTTTTGCAATAGGTTTCATCGTAACAATTGCTGAACCAGACGTACAGGTACTTGCTTCCCAGATTCAGGGGGTAAATGCTTCCGTAAACAAATGGCTTTTGGTTTGCATGATTGCTGTAGGAATAGGCCTTTTTGTTACTCTTGGCCTTATGCGTACGGTAATGAACCTTTCGCTTAAGGTAATGCTTATTGTCTGCTATGTAATCGTATTTATCCTTGCATTCTTATGTCCTTCTGAATTCCAGGGTGTTGCTTTTGACTCAGGCGGCGCTACTACGGGACCAATGACTGTTCCGTTCATTATGGCGCTTGGTATGGGTGTAGCAGCTGTACGTTCAAGCGGAAAAGGCTCTTCTGATGACAGCTTTGGTTTAACAGGAGTTGCTTCTGTGGGACCTATTGCTGCTGTCTGTGTTTACGGAATTATTCTACGGCTTACAGGAAATGCCGGCGGTTCACAGAATGCTGCAGTTGAGGCATCTGGTGCTGTGGCTGAAGCTGCTGCAGAAGGTGCTGCTGTTGCGGAACAGGGACTTCATGTTTTTATAGAAATACTTCCTTCAATCTTTAAGGAAGTTGCTCTGGCAATGGCGCCACTTTTAGTACTGTTTGTTATACTGCAGCTGTTTCTTTTAAAAATGCCTCCTGTTCAGGTAAGGCGTCTTGTTAAGGGACAGGTTTATGCTTTTGCGGGACTTGTAATTTTCTTAACAGGAGTAAACGGCGGATTTATGCCGGCTGGCAGCAAAGTTGGTGAACTTTTAGGTCAGGCTGCTTCCGTTAACGGCGGCTGGTGGACGGTGCTTTTTGTTACCGTAGGCCTTATTTTTGGAGCAGTAGTTGTATGCGCAGAACCGGCTGTATGGGTTTTGACTGAGCAGGTAGAAAACGTAAGCGGCGGTACAATCAAGCGCAAGGTAATGCTTTTTACGCTTTCATGCGGTGTCGCAATAGCAATTGGCATAAGCATGCTCCGTGTTTTATACAGATTCAGTTTGTGGTACATACTTATTCCTGGATACGCAATTGCACTTCTGCTTACTGTATGGTGTCCTAAGCTGTTCGTAGGAATAGCATACGATTCCGGGGGAGTAGCAAGCGGTCCTATGACAAGCACATTCATTCTTGCATTTACACTGGGCGCATCTTCTGCTTCGGGCGGAAATCCGGTAACAGATGCATTTGGTGTTATTGCGTTAGTAGCAATGACTCCGCTTTTAGCAATACAGATTCTTGGACTTATCTTTAACAGAAAAAATAAAAAGTCAGCAGCAGCTTTGGAGGAGGTAAAATGACAAAGTACACTCTTTTACTAAGCGTAGTTCCTCATGACAAGGGGGAATTGATAACAAATGCCGCAGTCAGCGCAGGAAGCTTTGGCGGTACAGTTTTAATGGGCCGTACAATTTCTGCAAGCGCATTTTTAAATGCAATAGGCATTGGCGAAAAATCTTCTGACATTGTATACATTCTTACTGACGAAGAAAAAAAGGATGCAATACGCAGTTCAATTGAAGAAGCATGTTCTGCGGAAAAAAGCAACTTTGGCTGCATGTTCAACGTAAGTGCAGATAATCTTTTAAAAACAGGAAACATTTCTGAAGGAGAAAACCAGATGAATGAAAATACACATAAGCTTATTACAGTAATCTTAAACAAGGGCTATGCTGATGATGCAATGGCTGCAGCCCGTAAAGCAGGTGCCGGCGGCGGTACTGTAATCAATGCACGCGGTACTGCACGCGAAGGTGATGCAAAATTCTTTGGCATGCATATTATTCCTGAAAAGGAAATGCTTCAGATTGTTGTGGAAAAGGAAAAAGAGCAGGCTGTTCTTGAAGCAATACGTACGCTTCCGTGTCTTGCTGAACCAGGCAGCGGTATAGCTTTCTGCGCCGGTGTTGACGGATTTACTGTTCTTGGAAAGAAAGACTGATTCTTACGCTTTTAAGTTGAGTTGTAGCTTTGGAAATAAAGTATTCATTTTACAGGGAAATAGACAGCACTAATTCTGAATGCCAGCGGATTCTTTCAAAAGCGGGTGCCCTTCATGATGAAAACGGGGAGCTTACGGAAGAAGGCTTGCGGCTTAACGGGACTGTTGTTGCTTCTGGGAAACAGTCTGCGGGGCGCGGGCGGTTGGGGAGAACGTTTTATTCTCCTGAGGGTAAGGGAATTTATTTTTCGGTGATTTATGTCCCGCGCCACGGTGTTACTGATGCGGCTTTGTATACGGTTTCGGCTGCTGTTTGCGTACGGCGTGCAATAGGTGCGCTGTCCGGCAAAGATGCACTTATAAAATGGGTTAATGACATTTATGTTGAGCAGAAAAAGGTTTGCGGAATTCTTTCTGAAGGATTTATGTGTTCCGGAAGCAGAATTGTTGATGCTGTAATAATTGGCGTGGGAATAAATATATTTGCGGATGAGCAGATGCCGTCTGATATTGTGCAGAAAGCAGGTGCTGTGTTTGGCGAAGCAGAAGGTATTTCTTTTGCGGAAAAATACAGCGGTTTTTCAAAGGAAAATGATATTTGCGGCGACAGGGAATATCTTCTGCCGGGGCAGCAGGCGTTTCTTGAAAAATGTGTGCAGGAACTGACGGCTGTCCTTGATTCAGAAAAGAGTGTTATTCCTGAATACAGAAAATATTCCATGATTACGGGAAAGAAAGTAACTTTTTCGCCTGTAATCGATGATAAGGAAAAAGATTTTGAAGCAACAGCAGTAGACATTACTGATGATGCCGGTCTTGTTGTAGAACTTGCCGATGGAACCACGAAAATATTCCATTCCGGCGAAATATCCCTTCATTCAATGTAATTTTCTTAATAATAATTTAAATTACTTCCTAAAAGTTGATAGACTCAATTTGGCATGTTATAATATATATTGTAATTTTCGTATGTAACATATAATTTGGGGACTTTATCTGATGAGTGACGAATTAGATCCAAGCATTTTAGCTTTATTAAATAGTGCAAACGAAGGTACTTTACCGGAAGACAACGTACAGGCACCTCTTGTAAGTGGTGGAAGCAATGATGATTCTGATATGGATTCTTCTGCTCCAAAGTCAAATGAGGCTATTCCTGTAGACTTAAGCAAAAAGAACTTTGCTCCTATAGAAAAATTTTTTGAAGATACGCCTTCAAAAATATTTGATGATCCTAACTACTACAAGGCAGCCCTTACCGGTGAAGGTGAAAGCTCTCAGCGTTTACATCAGCTGCTTGTAAAATACCTTAACTGTACTGATCCAAAGGATAAGACCGTTTACCGTCAGAATATGGTTTCGGCATTCTGGAATTTCGTTACTACTCTTGCTCCAAAGCTTACTAATCCAAATCTTCCTGAATGCAAGCGCATGCTTTTACGCTACGGTGTTGTTTTACCGTCTCTTTTCAGTCCTGAACAGAAGGATTTCTTCTCAAGGGCAATCGTTAAGAACACAACAGGTGAACCTATTTTCTACATGGATGAATGGTTTAAGGAAATTGCAGCCGGCCGCGTAACACTTAGTGCAACAGATGAAGCGCCTGCAAGCCGTGCAAAAACTCCGGAAGCAGACCAGCAGCGCATCATGCAGCTTAAGAGCAAGAACAGCGGTAAGCTTCAGAGTTCAGAAAACCTTCTTAACTCAAAGGAAAGCGAACGTGCTTATGTTGAATCTGAAATTCAGGACAGACTTAAGCTTCTGTTTGAACATACACCTATCATAGGTCTTGAACCTCATACAAACAGCTATTCCGACATGCAGAAAAAGCTTTTTGTTGAGCTTGCAGAAAAATTCAGAACCTTGCAGAGAATTGACCGTGAACTTGCCGGTTATCTTAAGGAATTTAAGGAAGCAAAGGAAATTGAAGAAAGCCTTAACATGAAGAGTCAGGATATTCCTGTTGAAGTTGTAAATGTAAGCAAGGAACAGATTGATACTGAAATTGGAAGCGTACGTCAGATGGCTAAGATGACTGTAGGCCGTCAGGGTAACCAGTTCCCTGTCTTTACTCGTGAATTCTTCCACTGTTTCGATAAATCAACCGGCTTCCGTGAAAATGTCCTTCGTGAGCTTTCATGGATTGAATCAATTGATCCGGGTTGTTTCTGCCGTATCCACAAGAATATGCCTCACCGTATTGTTCCTTATGTTCTTCTTGTACCAACATACGGTGACTTTGGTTTCTGCTGGGAACCGTTTGACCGCTTTAACAGAGTAACAAGCCGTGGCCGTATCATTATTCCAATGTATCCACGTGACTTAAAGACTGCATGTCTTGAAGCTGTTGCAGACTTACGCTGGCAGGTTGCCAAAGAAAAAGCTTCTTACTACTGGATGGAAGAAGGTCTTACCGGTCAGTATTACCAGTGGATTGACAGCCAGAAGCTTAAGGGCGACTTGAAGCAGTACTTCATTGAAGATTACGTCCTCTGGATGACAAAAGAATCTGAAGGCGTTCAGCGCTTGAGCAAGGAAGTTCGTGCAATCTTCTGGCGATTCCTTCCATTCCCTCAGGAAAGAAAGGATGAGCTTAAGAAAAGAAGTATTGTTTATCAGGAACTCTTCCAGAGAGACATCAACCGCAGCATGAGTGACGGTTATTGATATTTCACTGCTGTATGGCGCAAAAAAAAGGCATCGTGTTAACGCGATGCCTTTTGTGTTTTAAAAGAATGTATCAGTCGTCGTGGTTAAGCGGGAACAGATTCTGTGCTGCAAGAATGTCTGCATTTTCATCTGTCATTTCTTCTGACTGAGGTATGTTAAGGGGAATCTCCTGGTTTAACGGAAGAATGTCCTGTGCCTGAGAGGCTTCTGCTGCTTTTTCTTCTGCCCATGTGTCCTGCTTGCGCTGAACTGAAGAAGGCATGTTTGTCTTTCTCTTAACAGGTTCTTCCTTTACTGTATTGTATTTTTTTCCTGTAACGGGAGAATACTTTCCTAAAACACGAGGATCCAGTTTGTCTTCAAGATTGAATTTCTTGATAACCCAGCCTGTAATCTTAACGAAAAGCCACATGCTCAAAGCCATTCCGCCAAAGAAGCTTACAATCCAGGCAATAGAAATTACTGTGCTGTTCTGAACTTTAAGCAGTCTGTAGATAAGTGCCGTACTAAGAATAACAAGGCTCATTATTATAACGAACATCATTATAATGTTGAGTATTGTAGAAATTACGGTAAAAAGTGCTGTAAATCCTTTTTTATTCATTTTGTTTCCTTTTGATTTTTAGATTCTTTTACTGACTGAACAATCAGCGAAATTATTAACAAGGCACCGCATACAACTACTGCTGAATCAGCAACATTGAATGTAGGCCATCGTTCAATTCCAAAAATATTGAAGAAGTAGCAGTCAATGAAATCAACTACTCCCTGAGGACGGAAAAACCTGTCTATTAAATTTCCAAGTCCTCCGCCAAGAATTCCACATATTGCCCATCTCTGGAGTTTGGTAAAATCATTGTTGCGGAAATAAATGACAAATACCAGTCCTATTACAATGAGCGGAAGAATTGCAAAAAGAACAGCACGTACATTGTCAGGAAGATTGTGTCCCATGCTGAATGCAACTGCATTATTCCTTACGTGGATAAAGCGCAGGTACTTTCCGAATACAGGAATTACTGCATCAGGATCCATTGTCTGAAGCTGTGGTATATATTTTACGACAAGACCTTTTGTTAACTGATCAAGAAAAATAACTGCAGCTGTAAGAATAACTGGCAGAGTTTTCTGTTTTAAGGGTTGTTTTGTTTGATTTGTATTATCACTCATTCTAATAATATACTAAAGACCGGTATTAAAGTCTATAAAAACTGTCTCAAGTCCTTTTTCCTGCTGTAATTTCTGTCTTACAAGGTTTACGCCTACTGTTTCCGTCTGGTAATGACCGCCTGCAATTACTGTAATGCCAAGCTCCTTTATCATATGGAACTGTTCGTGCTCAACTTCGCCTGTAATGTAAGCATCTACGCCTTCAAGTGCTGCCTGTTCTGCATCTTCGCCTGCACCGCCTGAAATTACTGCTACTGTTTTTATCTGCTGCTTTCCAAACGGAAGTATATGGAGTGGCTTTTCCCCGTCAGGAAACAGTTTCTGGGAAAGCTGTTCAATGCTGCATTCTTCAGGAAGTTCTCCCTTAACGCCGATTGTCATTCCACGCCATTCGCCAAACGGCTGCATGTTCCTTAAGCCGAGCCTTTTTGCAATTCCGTAGTTGTTTCCGTAAGGATTGTTTGCGTCGAGCGGTATGTGGCATGCGTAAAGTGCAATATCATTCTGGATGAAAGGAGCAATGCGCTTGTACATTGTTCCGGTAACTGGCGTACAGTCGCCCCAGAATAGTCCGTGGTGAACAAAAAGAAGCTGTGCTCCTTCTTCTGCAGCTTTTCTTGCTGTAGCTTCACATGCGTCTGTAGCAAAAGCTATTTTTGTTATCTGCTTGCCGTCCGGGCTTGAGTTCTGAATCTGTATTCCGTTGCGTGAAGGGTCAGCCGGGTAATTTTCCCTGCAAAGAAATGAATTGAAATATTCATCAAGTTCGTTGAGTGTCACTGTCTGGCCTCCTTAATTTCCGTAATTTATTCTATGAATATAATCTTTTACAAGAGCTTCTGTTTCTTTTGCAAGGTGGGCGCTCATGTAGAGGGAATGATCCCTTTTTAGCCCAAGAAAACGTCCTGTAAGCGGATCTGTCTGTTCTACAGGACCAAAGCCTGCTGATGTATATCCTGCTGTTTTTGAAAGGTCTATTGTCAATGAAGGAGTATTTAATCCTGTCTGCTGAATTGCAAAACCGTTTGCCTGAGTTTTGTCGCCTATAAAGATAAAGTCTCCTTTTACTGAAATGCTTCCCGCAAGAGAGGCAAGGGCAGTATATTCTTCGGCAAGAAGGAATTTCTTTGATTTTAGAAGTTCTTCATACTCCTGCGGTGAAGAAAGCTGCTTTATGTGAAGTACAAACCTTCTCAGCAATGAAAAATCTTTAATTTTACCTGCATAAGTTCTGTCCGGACTGTAAAATTCTGCTGCATAAACAGTATAGCCGCACTGTGAAAGCTTAATGAGGTAAGGTTCATAAGTTCGTATGGAAGTAGATTTTTCCGGGATAAAGAAAAGGGTTACCCTCTGGTCAGCATAATATTCTTCCGGAGAATAGCGCCTGATTTTTGCTGTTGGAAGGCCGAATCCTTTCTGATATTCAACAAAGCCTTTTTCGAATGAGCCTTTATAGTAAAATTCAGAAACAGATATTGTGTATTTCTTTGGTTCGCATCTTACCGGTCTGTTTATGTAGATGAAAACGGCTGCCGTAACTGCGAGGACTATGTTCAGCAGTGAAATAAGGATAAAGAGAATGCTGTACTGGTCAACGATAAGCCTTGCATTAAGCCTTATGATTGCACGGAAATTCCATACGACATTGAAAAAGGCAAGAACAAATACAATAAGTTCTGTTTCAGTAACGCCCCATGCAATTATTGAAAGAATCGAAAAAATAAGCGAAATAACGGGAAGAATTGCTATTGAGTCAGATTTGATTTTTGTCTTAAAGAATATTCTTAAAAAAGAATAAAGTATTATGAAAAGAATTAACAATTCACTTATTGTCTGGTCACACATAAGGTTATTTTAGCGTAAATCCATAAAAATTCATATATTTAACAAAAAAGTGTGATACTTAAAATAAAATTAAAAACAAGGCTAGAAAATACTTTTCTTTGAACTGAAATTATGGTAAAATTATCGGAAGGATAATTGAGAAGCTTATGGCACAGGACTCCAGAATTTCGGTTGATTCCGAAAAGATTAAAACAGCTATAAATGCCGGCATCCCGTTGACTGTTACTACTTATACTCTGCCTCATGAAATGGAATGCTATATGCAGGATGTCCTTGTTGAATTCCTTAACCAGCTGAATCAATCACAATTCGTAGATTACCTCACATACAGTCTTGATGAACTTATAAGCAATGCCAAAAAAGCAAACATGAAGCGTGCTTTTTTCCGTCAGCATAACCTTAATATTGAAAGTACCCGCGATTATGAACTGGGTATGCAGAAGTTCAAGAAAGAAACCCTTAAGAATTTAAAGTATTACCTTTATATGCTTAAGGAAAAGAAGCTTTATGTAAAACTTATTCTTCAGACGCGCAAAAATAAAATCAAAATTGAAGTAAGGAACAATTCCATCCTTACTTATCCTGAATACAAGAGAATACACGACAAGCTTAACAGGGCACAGCAGTATACTTCTGTTGATGAAGTCGTAAACAATGTTCTTGATGAGACAGAAGGTGCCGGACTTGGCCTTATAATCATGATTCTTATGCTCGAAAAAATAGGGCTTACGGAAGAAAATTATCAGGTTGTCTGTGAAAACGGTGAAACAATTACAAGGCTTATTCTTCCGTTTAACGAAAAGAAGCGCCGTGAAATATCTTTGTTCTCAGAAGAATTCATTAAGAATGTAGTAAACCTGCCGCCTTTCTCTCCTGACATTCTAAGGGTAACAAAGCTTTTGAATGATCCGGATGTAAGGCTTAATGAAATAAATTTACAGATTGCACAGGATGCCGTTCTTCTTGGCGAACTGCTTAAGATGATAAACAATACTTCCGTTGCATTCAACAAACCCTGCCGTTCTTTTGAAGAAGCAGTTAATGTTCTTGGAATACGTTCTGTTAGAAACATGCTTTATTCAATTGGAGCATTGAAGATTCTTAATACGCTCGATTCATTCAGACAGGATGATGTGCTTTGGGAACATTCAAACAGGGTTGCTTTCTATGCATATAACCTTGCCCGTAATTTCTGTAAGCCAAATGAGAAGGCTGTTCTTGATGACAGTTATCTTTGCGGACTTCTGCATGATGTTGGTAAAGTAATTTTTGACAGCGAAAAGAATGTTCTTATAGAAAAGATGCAGAAGGAATTTGAAAACAAAGGCTATTCTGCAGATACTTACGAAAAGCTTACTGCCGGCGTTAATCACGGTGAACTTGGAGCACTTATTACTGACCGCTGGAGATTCCCTGTTTCAATTACGGAAGCAATAAGAAGTCATCATTATCCTGAAGAAGCTTCTGAAAATAACAAAAAGCTTACTGCAATCATAAATCTTGCAGACATGATGGCTCATTACAATGACCACTCTGTTGATTTCTATCAGTTTGATGATTCAATTCTTGAAATGTTCAACATTACTTCTGAGTCACAGATTAAGAATATGACTGAAAAAATGGAATACGCTTTTAAGGAAAAGCGAAAGTCTCAGAATTAACAGCTGCCTTCTTTTGTTAAGGCTTCAACCCATGCCTGCATTAAAATTCCAAAAGCTACACCTACGTTAAGAGATGCCTTCAGTCCAGTCATTGGAATTGTTACGCGTCCGTAATCTGCACGCTTTAATGCTTCGGGACTTACACCCAATTCTTCTGAGCCTATTATTACTATTCCTTCTTTTGGGAATTTGAATTCCTGTAACGGTGTACCGCCTGTTTCCAGAACAAATACGGGTTTGTCTTCTGGCAGTTCGTCGAGGGAGCATCTTGTCCAGCCCATTGTCTCTATGCAGCCCATGCCGCTTCTTATTGCGTGGCTTTGTGCAGGATCAGTGCAGTTGTTTGAAATATAGACTTTATCGCAGCCCATTGCTTCTGCCGTTCGGAATATGCTTCCTACGTTAAACGGTGAGCGTATGTCTTCTGCATACACGCATACTCCGGGAAAGAACTTCCTCTGTTCTACTGTAAGCTTTTCCTGTGCGTGCGGGGCAATTACTAAATCCCACTCTGCAGGGAAAGTGCCTATTAATGCAAGAAGTGCGTTTCTTGCTGCGTTGCATGTGCGGCGCTCATCAAACTGCGGTTCTGCAAGAAGTGCTTCGAGTTCAGCTTTTGCTTCCGGCGGTAACTTTGGGTCTTCGAGTACAATTCTTGTTACGGCTTTTGTGTAGTCGGCGCGGCTCATCTGCGTAAAGTTGTATGCTGTTCCTTTTTCGGAAATGCCTGCTATGTCGCGTTCGAGTTCGCCAAATGTTAAGGCAAGCTTTCTTCTTTTCTGGCCTGCCTTCAGCTGATAGAGTTTATTTGGTTCAATCATTTTGTCTGCGGTAAATTAATTTGATTAGAATGCCTGCTTGAGCAAATCGAACAAATCATCTGCTGTCATGCTGCGTGGAAGTGCGTTCATTATTTCAAGATGACCTGCATCTTCTGCAACCATTGCAAGCTGTTCCATTGTTACCGAAAGTTCCTTTAAGCGTGTAGGAAGGTTTGCCTTTGCAAGATGCTGTCTTACGTATTCGATAAGTGCAGAAACTGCTGCCGGATCTTCTGCTTCTTCAGGACATGCCCTTAAGATGCGTGAAATCTTAGCAAGTCTGTCTGTACGGAATTTTGCGGCGTCTTCAATAATATATGGGAAAAGAATTGCAGTAGTAAGTGAGCGCGAAATGTTGTAGCGTGCGTTAATGCAGAGAGAAAGCATGCTTGCTACACCAAGTGAGCTTGAAGCTATTGCAAGAGAAGCCATACAACCGCCCTGGCTCAAGAGTATTTCCTGTGGTGTAACAACTGTAAGCGTTGGGCTTCCGTCCATTGCGTAACTTAAAAGCTGAACTGACTTTTCTACAAGCATGTCGCTGAAGAAAGATGCCTTCTGGCTTAAATAAGCTTCTATTGCAAGACAAAGTGTTTCAATTGACATTGAAGAAATCTGGTTTTCGGTAAGAGTTACTGAAAGGTTAGGGTCAAACAGCGCAAGCTTGCACAAACCGTTCTGAATCTTCAGCAGCTTTACCTGAGAAGAGCGTGAATCTACGATTGGTGTTCTGTCTGTAAAGAGGGAAGCGTCACGCATTGTTGTAGGAACACAGATTAACGGAATTGCACCTGTTGTAGGAAGAGCACCGTCTACATATGTATAGATGTCATGAGCTTCATTGTAAAGTGCACAAACGGCTCTTGCAACATTAAGTACCTTTGCACCGCCTACAGCTATAACTCCGTGAATATGGGCTTCTTTTGCAAGATTAAGCGCATTTGTAATTGCAGTTGTATCTGCAGTAGAATTTACTTCGTCAAATGTAAAGAATTCGATTTTATGGTTCGTAAGAGACTGCTGGATTTTTTCAGCAGCACCAACTTCCTTAAGAATAGGGTCCATTATTACCATGAATCTTGAACCGTAGTCGTGTGCGTACTGACCAAGACGGCTTGTTGTATAAGAACCAAGAATGATATTCGGCTGAATCTTAAAAATAAAGTCTCCCATGATTTACTCCGTTTGTTTTATAAATTCCCTGTTTTTTACGTTTTTTGTGAAAAAAAAAGACGGGTTTGCGTGAATACCTAAGGATATCCACCATTCTCCCGTCTTATTTATTTCGTTTGTTTACAAAAAATTACAAGCCGTATGCCGATAAAATGCGGTCAGCTGTTGCGCTGATAACTGCATCGTTAAGGTAATTTGGATCCTGTATCTTCTGTTTAATCTGTTCAACAAGTTCAGAACGTACTTCTGGTGTTTCTTCTGCTACCTTGCTGAGATAATAGGCATCAGCCATAGCTTTTGCTTCTTCAGACACGCTGATTGAATCAGGAGTAGATTTTACATTTTCTGAAGCAGATGTGCGTTTTGTGTTCTGCACATTGTTTAACGGATTTACACCTGAAATTTTGTCTATCATCATACTTTACCTCTATAATTAATTATCGGTATCTTCTTCCGAAAGTTTAACACTTTTTGTGCCAGAAATAAAGACGGCAAATTCACCTAAAACCTTACTTCTTGCAGCATAATCGTCGCGGACATTGGCTGCCGTATCATCTGTAATTTCTTCGTGAAGTTTTGTCATTTCACGGCCAACTACAACACGGCGGTTACTGTCTATATCGGCAATATCCGTCAAAAGCTTAACAATTCTGAACGGACTTTCGTAAATAATTATGGCATCTCCTGTTGCCATAAGCTCACGAAGGCGGCTTCTTCTTCTTCCGGGCTTTGGTGACAGAAATCCTTCGAAAATAAGGGTTTTTCCACCTGCTCCGGCTACACTTGCCAGTGTTGCAAATGCGCTTGGTCCTGGAATCGGCACTACTGTATGACCTGCATTTCTTGCCAAACCGGCTAAAATTGCGCCAGGATCGCTTATTCCCGGGGTTCCTGCGTCACTTGCATAAGCAACTGTCTGTCCGTCATTAAGCAGACCTATGATTTTTTCTGATGCAAAGGACTCATTCTGGGCCCTGCAGCTTATCAAAGGCTTGCGTATGTCAAAATGCGTCAAAAGCTCTAATGTATGGCGGGTATCTTCTGCGGCTATGACATCTACTGATTTAAATGTTTCCAGTGCACGAAAAGTAATATCACCTAAATTCCCTATTGGGGTTCCTACAATATATAGCGTTGACACAAATAAATTATACCTTTTTAACGCTAATTTTACAAGGATAAACTATTTTTACTGCTTAAAGTTTTTTTCCTAAGATTAATTTTTTATTTTCCGATAATAAATTGAATATCCGAGACTTTTTTTGAGGGGATAAGGAAATGAAAAAAGAAGAAAAAATTGCTCCTGTAATTACGGGTTTTATTCTTTATATACTGGCTGCTTTTGTTTCAGTAGGTTTACTGACGCAGCTTCCTTCGCTTGGAAACGAAAATGCCGGTGGGCTGGGCTTCCTTGCTTCTTTTGCACGTATTCTTGTAAATGCATACGGTTTTTCAAGCATATTGATTCCAGTATTTTTACTTGTTGCCGGAACTCTTTGTTTTCTTGATAAATGGAACAGACAGAAGGCTTATTGTCTGCTTATAAGCGTTATTCCTTTCTTTACATTTGTTCTTGCTGAACGTATCTGCAGAAATTCTGTTGCTTATGATGCTGGTATTGTTGTTTATGTAAAGACTGCTTCAATAATTCTTATTACTGTAGTTATTGTTATTGTTGAATATCTTGTTACTTCTATTCTTGCAGGAAAGGCAGAAAAATTAATTGAAGAAAAGAACTCTGCAGAAGAAGAATCTGAAAGCAGCAGATGGTCTTTTTCTAAGCTTATGAAATCTTCTGACAGGAATAATGAAAAAAAGAAAGACGAAGATGATGATGACGAATATGCTTCTGAATCTGATCCTGAAGAAGATGAAGAAATAAACAGAGCTGTTGATGAAAGCGTTAACCAGGCTTTAAGTTCAGACTGGACTCTTAAAGAACTTCTTGAAAGAAAAAAGAAGGAAAATGGAATTGGTACTTCAGCAGAAAATACATCTTTAGAAACTGATGCTGTTGAAGCAACTGTAGAAGAAGCAGAAGAATCTGAAGAAGCTGAAGAAGCAGAAGCTGAACAGACATCACAGGATGAGCCGGAAAAATCAGAAGAAACTGTTATTGTTTTAAGCAGCGATGACAGCGAAAAAGAAACTGATGAAATTGATGTAAATTCTGATCCGTGGAATATAAGCGGAAACGGCGAAAGAATTAAATGCATTGGAAAAGTAATTAAGCCTTCAAGAAAAAATGCAGGCGATGAATATACAGTTGATACTTCAAATGTAAGTTTCAGTGATATCAAAAAAGATGATGCTCCGGAAGCAGCAGAATCTTCTGAATCAGTAACTCCTGAAGCAGAAGCAGCTCCTGTTGAAAAAGCAGGTGAAAAAATAAATGCCTTGACTGGAACGAAAGATGAAATAAACACAGAAGCTTTATCTGACATAATGAATGATTTTGCTGAAGACAGTAATTTTGTTCAGGAAGATGATCCGGCCGGGCTTGTAGAAAATGATATTTTCGAAATGAAGGAAGATTCTTCTGATATAGCTGATGAAGAAGATGATTTTACTGAAGAAGATATGCCGTCTGAGGAAGATGTATATTTTCCTGAAGAAGACGAAATAATTACTGAAGAAGATGAAGGCATTCCAGAAGAAGAAGCTCCTGTTACAGAAGATGAAACAAATCCTTCTGACAAAGATTCTGACGATATTTTTGGAGACGATCCATTTTCCGTTTTTGATGAAATAGACGAATCTGTAACGGAAAAAAAAACTGACATTAAAAAACAGGAACCTGTAGTTTCTGAAAAAACTCCTGTTGAAGAAAAAAAAACTGAAGAAAAGCCACGGTCTCTGATTTCTTCATTAGACAGCGTTTTTGCCAAAATGGATGAAGACGCAATGGCAGAAGTAAATTCTGCTGAAAAAAAAGATGCTGCTTCAAGTGAAAATAATGATGCAATAAAAACATCTGTTCCTGTTTCATCAGTGTCATCATTAATGGAAAAATCGAATAGCCTTACGGCAAAAGCAAATGAAGCGGCTGCAAAAAAAGCTGCTGCTGCAAAACCGGCCAGAAAAATTAAGCGTGGTGTTTATAAAATTCCTTACGACTTACTGACAGAGTATACAGAAAATCCTTACTGGATTATTGATGAAGCAACAAATATAGCTGCCCAGAATTTAAAGGATACAATGAATGAATTTAAAATCGAAGCAGAAATTACTGGAATCAAAAAAGGTCCTGTAGTAACAATGTTTGAAATGCTTCCTGCACCTGGTGTTAAGCTTAGCAAAATCGTAGCGCTTCAGGATAACATTGCACTTCGTCTTGCTGCAAGTTCTGTGCGTATTGTTGCACCAATTCCTGGTAAGCGTGCTGTTGGTATTGAAGTACCTAATGCTAAACGCGCTATAGTTTCATTCCGTGAGTGTATTGAACAGAATCGTCCTGAATGGAAGAAGATGGCTGTTCCTGTTGTTTTGGGAAAAGACATTCAGGGTGAAACACAGCTTATGGATCTTGTAAAAACTCCGCATCTTCTTATTGCAGGTTCTACTGGTGCCGGTAAATCTGTTTGTGTTAACAGCATGATCTTAAGTATTCTTTACAAGAGAAGTCCTAATGAAGTAAAGATGATTTTGATTGACCCTAAGATTGTTGAACTTAAGCTTTACAATGATATTCCGCATCTTCTTACTCCAGTAATCACTGAATCTAAAAAAGCAATGCAGGCTTTGCAGTACTGTCTTTGTGAAATGGAACGCCGTTATGCTTTACTCGATGGTCTTGGTGTACGTGATATTTCCAATTACAACAAGCGTATTGAAGAACGCAAAATCTGTACGGAAAAGCTTCCTTACATTGTTGTTATTATAGATGAATTTGCAGACCTTATGGCTACTACCGGTAAGGAACTCGAAAGCGTTGTTGCACGTCTTGCTGCAATGAGCCGTGCCGTTGGTATTCATCTTGTTCTTGCAACACAGCGTCCTTCTATTGATGTTATTACTGGTCTTATCAAGGCTAACATTCCTAGCCGTATTGCATTCATGGTTGCAAGTAAGACAGACAGCCGCATCATTATTGATCAGGTTGGTGCAGATAAGCTTTTGGGTAAGGGCGACATGCTTTACGCAAGCGCAACTGATCCTTTCCCAGTCCGCATACAGGGTACTTTCATAAGCGATAATGAAGTTGAATCTGTTGTTGAAAGCGTTAAGGAATGGGGTGAACCTGATTACATTGATGACGAAATATTCATTGACGATGAAGATGACGGAGACGGTTCTGTTTCACTGTTCAATCCTGGCGGAGAAGATCCGCTTTACGAAAAGGCTCTCGATGTTGTCATTCAGGCTGGAAAGGCTAGTGCTTCCTACATTCAGCGAAGGCTTAAGATTGGTTACAATAGGGCTGCGCGTCTTGTGGAAGAGATGGAAGAACGTGGTATTGTTGGGCCGGCTAACGGGTCTAAGCCTCGTGAGATAATACATATGCCTTGAGAGTGAAAATCCCTCCTTGGATTTTCACTCTCTGGAGTTTCTACGCAGTAGAAACTCCGGCTGTAATTGCAAAGAAAATAACGCGCCATCCTTGGCGCTTTTTTTATGTCAGGGGAGATTGAATTGCTTAGATTTAAAAAATCCATCCTTGGATTTTGTACCTCTGGAGTTTCTACTTTGTAGAAACTCCCATTTTTTTTGCTAAGAATATAACGCGCCATCCGTGGCGCTTTTTTTTATGTCGATTTGTGTTTTTGATTAGAAATCGGAGAGGCTGAAGCTTTGTGGGAGTAGCTGGTCTAGGGTGTATTCTTTGTAATCAGATGGTGATTTTGCGCAGATGATTTTGAAATCTCTGCTGCAGAATTCGCGCATTACCTGACGGCAGACACCACATGGAGTGCAGTATTCAGTTACGTTGCCTTCGAGGCCACCAACTACGGCTATGGCAGTAAAGTCTTTGTAGCCTTCGCTGACAGCTTTAAAGATTGCAGTTCGTTCTGCACAGTTGCTTGGACCGTAAGCAGAATTTTCAATGTTGCATCCCGTAAAGATAGTGCCGTCATTGCAGAGAAGTGCTGCTCCTACATGAAAGTGTGAGTATGGAACATAAGCCATCTTGAGCATGTCGAATGCCTTGTTTATAAGAAGTTCGTAATTGATGTCTGTCATTATATTTCTCCTTATATATATTCTATACAAAAAAAACGCATCCCGAAAGATGCGTTGACGGAAATCAAATAAATCTGTATTATGCTTTTATTGGCCAGATGCTTCGCAATGCATCTCTCAAAAACCCGTCAGAGGGGGAACCCAGCAGCGGTATGAGAACCTTGCATGTGCCGGAGATTATCTGGCCTTTTTATTTACCTGCACTCTTTGCAGCAATGGCTTTTTTGATTGCTGCAGCAAACAGTTGATTCTGGTCTTCCCTTACCGGAACTGAGAACTGCGGTCCGCCGTCTGCTTCAGAAATTCTGTAGATTATATTTGAGTCTGATGAGTAAGCAGGACTCTGTTTATTGTTAATCCACCAGTCAAGAACTGCAACAATACAAAGCGTATACTTTAAAAGGTTAGCGTTTGTAGCATTACCGTTTGGTCTTTTTGCTCCAAGAAGAACATCAAGTCTTTTCGAAATAACATTTGGTATTTCAAAACTATATGCTTCCCAAGGATTTGTTATGCCAAGAACAGGTGATTTTGAAGCAGAATTTTCATCAATGCGTTTTGCAAGAAGAGAGAATAATTCGCGAAGATAATCTGTTCTGTGCCACAAAGGTTTATGCTTGTTGTCGTTAACAGGTTTTTCAAGAAGAATCTGTGTAAATTCAAAGAACGGCAGGAAGTAGTATTTTGTCTGCCAGAGCATATTTGAAACAGATTCCTTTCCGTATTGTGATTTAGCAAAATCGCTTTGTGTGTATACGGAATTTACGAATGACTTTAAGTAATCGCAGTATTTTCTGTTGAAATATTCTTCGCGGTAATCAACCCATTCGTTCATTATGTTTTCAAGATTGTCTGTGTAAGCAGCAATTTTTTCGTCACCGCTGATGTTGAATTTGATTTTCTGGCAGCCCTGGAACAAGTCTTCAATAATCCTGAGAAGAACAATTGTTACCTGAATGCCGTTCTGTGGGCTAAGGAGATTGAATCCATCCGGGAAATTATAGAGAGGCTGGAAGTAAGGGTACATGTCAGGATGATCTTCAAGATGATTGAATCCTGCTTCAGGGAACATTTTGTCCAGAAGCTTAAGGCCTGTGTTAACAAGCTCGTCTTTCTTGCCTGGAACGTGTCTGTTTTCTTCTTCTTTTTTAGCCTGTTCTTCTTTTTCAGCTTTAATCTGTTCTTCTGTCTTTTTCTTTTTGCCAGGAAGAAGCAGATCGAATTTTGTAAGACGTACAAATCCAAGAATGATTGAAATCTGCGAAGTAAAGAACTGAGGGAACGGTTCGAAAACAGGTGAACACATACGCATAAGAAGCGGATACATTCCCTTCATAATCTGATTGTAAACGTAAAGCCATTCAGTAATTGCTTCTTTTGCAAGCCCCTGAAGTTTAGCCTTGTCTGCATCCGGATATTTTAAAAGGTCAGCATAAACTTCCTTGATCATAGCCGGAACCTGCTGTTCACCAATGTAGTAAACTGTAAGCAGCATATTGTACATTGTGCGTACAAAAGGAATAAGCATTGAAACGGTAAGCTCATCAGTCTTGTTTTCAAGATCAAGTGCTATTGTCTTTAAATCTTTTGTTGTCCAGCGGCCTACTGTCCTTAAGAATTTAAACTTTAAGTCAGGGTCTGCTGCAATTTTGCTTTTATATGTATCCGGTGAAATCTGAATGAATGTCTTGATTGTACCAATAAATGTCTGCATGTGCTCAAGATGCTTTTTTATTGTATATTCACCGAATTCCTTTGTTACCTTTTCGCGTGACTTTGGGGAAAAAGACAAAAGGAAATTAAGGAGGCCATAGTTAGGCTTTATTGCGTATTCATTGGAACGCATAAGTTTGTCCATAGCCTTTAAGTCTTTAGAGGTCAGAGCTGGTAATTCTTCTTCCGTTTTAATTCTCCTCCCAGAATTATTTGCTATCTGGTTTACATTTGCTGATTGTGTAAAATTATTAGAAGTTGCAGAAAGACTTGCACTTTTTGCTGCTATGTCTGCAGAAGAAAGACCTGTTGCCTTTGCCCTGCTTACAACAACTTTTTTCTGTTTAGGAAGTGAATCGTAATTGATTGGAGCAGAACGTTCAGGTAAAACTTCGCCGCCTAAAATGTCTGCCATACGGTGTGCTTCTATAGCATCTACAGGACCAATGGCTTTTCTTGTCTTATCAAGTGTGCCTGGCGCAAAAGAACGAGCCGGTTTGCCTTCTGATTCATCGTCTGCCATTAGTGCCTCCTTTTTATAATCGTAACAAAAACTTTTTTGCTAAGCCGGAAAATCCGTGCAGTACAATCTTTTCTCCTGAAGGTGTAAGTAAAACTCCTTCAAAGCTACCATATATTGTACGATATTGTGTGCGAAGAATAAAGATACTGTGCTTATGCATGTTTTCTGCGGCCGGGGTAAACGAAAGGTCTACCATGTTTTCAGTATCCTGAATATTCCACTTGTTCATTGTACCAGAATTATGGGTTATTGTAACTGGAGGAAGTGGAATTGTCTGTCCGTCGTAGAACAAAACGTTTGTATTGTAATTATCGCAGTCGTTTGCTTCCTGAGATGAAACGTTAAGGAAAAATACTACAGGCTTACCTTTTACTTCACCAAGACCTGTAAGCTGTTCGCCGTGAGTCCTGTAGCGTGAATAAATGCGGTTCATGTCAAACAGTGCAATTCCGTCTGACTGTGATGTAAGCTTCTGAGCTTCATTCTTTTTCTTAATCGAAATGGAACCCTGCAGCGTATGAGCAGAAAGATAATATGCTGAACAGCGCCTCATTGTTGGGGCAGGGCATACAGCAGAATATTCAAGTGAATTGTTTTCGTTAAAGTGCGAAGAAAGTGCTGCGTTTGCCTTTGGCCTTACTGAATCGCCCTTAAGCTTGAACACAACAGAAAGCTTGTTGTGAATTCTGTCCCAGCTGATTTTTATGTAGCGCCATTTTCTGAAACTTATTACTGCTGACGGCTTTTCAAGATTATTTGGAATAAGACGGAATCTTGGACCCATTACTGAACGGTAAGCAAATTTCTGTTTAGTGCCTGTATTCCAGAAACATACTTCTGCAAAAGTAAAAATTTTTGCGTCAAAAAAATCTATTGTTCCAAGATATGGTCCTAAGTTAAAGAAAAACGAAAGGCGGCTCTTTATGCGGAGATTCGTTATGAATGTTGGTAACGGAAAAATACCGACCGGTCTGTAAACATTGCGGATATCCAGACTGGCAGGATGTCTGTTGTAATTGCCAAAGACTGGTTTTCCTTTTTTTACGAGAGATGCTGGCGGTTCCGTTAATTTTCGAGTGTACAAAATGCCTCCGGTAAACTCATTCCCTAATAGAAATTATATAGTAAACAATTTTCTTGTGCAAACAGATATTGTGTTTTAAAATATATATAGAAACAAAAGGAAGGAGGAAGAGTGTATGTCAGTAAATTGCTATTCATTGGGTGCGGCTCAGGAAGTTACGGGCAGTAAGCATATCTTTGAGATTGACGGCAGGTGTTTCCTTGTTGACTGCGGCGCTTTTCAGGGAAAACGTGCTGAAGCTGATGCTAAAAACAGAAAATTTGAACTGGCTGCAGATAAAATTGAAAGCGTTCTTCTTACACATGCGCATTATGACCACTGCGGACTTTTGCCTGTTCTTGTAAAAAACGGCTATGACGGTAACATCTACGCAACACCGGCAACACGCGATCTTGCAAATATTGTAATGATGGACAGTGCACGCATTCAGGCTCGTGATGCTGAATTCCTTTTGAAAAGGGCAAAATCTAAGGGCGAAAAATTTACGTGGAAGCCTTTGTTTGATGAAGGAGACTGTACCAAGGCTGCCAATCAGATTGTTTCCTTAAGCTATAACCGCAAAATGTATATTGCTCCGGACGTTCAGCTGGAATATTTTGACGCGGGGCATATTCTGGGAAGTGCACTTGCTTCAATAACAATTACCGGTCAGCGCAATTCTTCTTCTGACAAAAAAATAAAGATTCCTTCTGCAGTTGAATTCTGGCACAGGCTGTTCAGCAAAAGAGATGCAAACGCTGCTAAGGCTGGCGGTTCGCAGAACGGTAACGGTTCGGCAAACAATGGCGCTTCGGCTAACGGCGGCGGTTCTGCAGATGACGAAATACGCATTCTGTATACGGGAGATTTGGGACGCATTGGCAAACCAATTATCCGTGACCCGGCTGTAAATTTCCCGGCTCCTGACTATATCTTTTTGGAAAGCACTTACGGTAACCGCCTGCACGAAGACCAGCAGATGGCAATGAAAGACTTGATCCGTATCGTTAGGCGCATTGTTGACCGCAAGGGTAAGCTTATAATTCCGTCTTTTGCAATAGAGCGTGCACAGGAACTTGTTTACTTTCTGCATCTTTTACAGGATCAGAAAAAGCTTCCTAAGATTCCGATTTACGTTGACAGTCCAATGGCTACGAATGCAACTGGTATTTTTCAGCTTCATCCTGAATGTTATGACGATGAAACACACGAAGCATTCCTTAAGCACCACAAGAATCCGTTTGGTTTTGGTCAGCTTTCGTTTACTTCGAGCGTAGATGAATCAAAAGAGCTTAACAACAAGAAAGGTCCTATGATTATCATAAGCGCAGACGGTATGTGTGAAGCAGGACGCGTTCTTTATCATCTTGCAAACAACATAAGTAATCCGGCAAACACAATTCTTCTTGTAGGCTACATGGCAGAAGATACGCTTGGCCGCAAACTTATGGACGGTGAAAAAGAAGTTAAGATTCTTGGCGACTATTACAAAGTAGAAGCTATGGTTGAAACAATAGGCGCATTCAGTGCACATGCAGACTATCAGGAAACTGTTGACTGGCTTGAACGGATTGATACTTCGCGGCTCAAGAAAATATTCCTTGTGCACGGTGAAAAAGATGCGCAGGAATTCTTGCAGAAACATCTTGTTGAAAACGGTTACCCGAATGTTGAAATCGTTAAGTATGGGGAAACGTACGAGCTGACTTAAGCTGTTTTTGTGCGGACAAAAAAATACCGGCAAACTGTTGTTGATTTTGTTAACAGCAGTCGTGCCGGTTTTTTATTTATTAAGAAATAATTTATTTCTTGTAGATGCGCTTTACTTTTTTAGTTGTTGTCATTTCGAGAGGCTTGTCGAGGATAACAACGTGAGTAATTCTCTGGTAAGGAAGAAGAGTGTGGTTTACCTTGTCGATGTAAACGTTAATTTCTTCAAGAACATCAGAGTCGCTCATTTTGTCTGTGCGGCTTATCTTGAGGCGGTTGTACAAAGCATCTGACGGATAAATCAAAGCTTCAATTCCTTCTGACTTTGTTGCTTCGTCTTCAATGTAGCCCTGAACTGTAATCTGTTCAATTTCGTCGTAAAGCTGGAATGCGTTTTCAATTTCTTCAGGGAATACGTTTTTACCGCCTGAAGTTACAATCATGTTCTTTGCACGACCGCTTAAGATTACGTAACCCTGCTTGTCTACCCAGCCAAGGTCTCCTGTTCTGAACCAGCCGTCTTCTGTCATTACTTTTGCTGTTTCTTCCGGTCTGTTGTAGTAGCCCTGCATTACACAGTCACTCTTTGTAAGAATTTCACCAACGCCGTTTTCGTCAGGATTGTCAATCTTAACTTCAATGCCCTTGTATCTTGGAGAACCTTTGAGCGGAATGCCGACAGATTCAATCTTGAATGCGTAAACAGGATTAAGTGTGATGATTGGAGAAGTTTCCGTCAAACCGTAGCCCTGAACAAAGTCGATGCCAAGTTCGTTGTAGATTTTGAATACGCTTGGAGCAAGTGGACCGCCGCCGCAGATAGCAATACGGAGTGTGTAAATGTTTGCCTGCTTGAGGACAGCCTTGAACATTGTCTTTCCTGGATTAACTTTAAATACCTTCTTGATGATGTAAGAAAGTGCAAGAAGGAATCTTATTACACCGTAAACAACTGGGCCTTTTGCCTTAATGCCTTTCATGATGCCTGCAAGAAGCTTGTTGAACAGCAGCGGTACGCCTAAGAGCATTGTGATGTGTCCTTCGCGCAGTTCCTTCATGAGACGGCTTACTGCCATGCTCTTACCGAATACAAGTTCAGCACCAACAGAAATTGCTTCGATGAAAACAGCGAGCATTGTGTATGCGTGATGAATCGGGAGAAGTGCATAGAAAACATCATGTTCGTAAATGTTCATGTTTGTCTGTGCAAGATAACAGTCTGCTACAAGATTCTTGTGGCTTAACATTACGCCTTTTGGATTTCCTGTTGTGCCGCTTGTAAACAGAATTGCTGCGGTGTCATTTTCTGTTGCAGGAACAATTTCTGCTTTTGTTTCAGCGCTTAAGTTGTATGCATAAAGTTCAGGATGCTTTGGGCTTAATGAATATGTTTTGAAAGAGAAACTGCCTGTTGAAAAGTGTTCGAATTTTTCTTCATCAACAAAGAAGAAATTTGGCTGGGCTGTATTAAGAAGATTTTCCAGTTCTGCATCATGAAGTGCGTAATCCATAGGACAGATTATTGCACCTGCATAAAGTGCTGCTAAATAAACTACTGCCCATTCAGGAGAGTTTTTACCGCTTACTGCAACACGGTCTCCTTTCTTTACGCCGTTAACAGCCATCCAGTTTGCAAGAGTTGTAATTTTATTGAGTGCCGTTGTGTAATCATATGAATTGCGTGCACCGCCCGGGCCTTCAAAGTCTGTAAAGCAGGCATTGTTCGGAAATCTTTTTACTGTAATGTTGAACATTTCCGGTAATGTTGGCCATTCACCGTTAAAGTCTTTACCGCGGTATTCTTCAAGGAATGCTGTTGGGTCAAATATTTTCATGTTGATTGCTGGCATATTTTTCCTCTTTTTAAAATCTGAATTCTGTTGTGAAAAAGTATGTCATAATTTAGACAAAAAGTCAAATAATGTCAGAATAGAAATGAAAAATTTGCAATCATTTTCTGAGCTGGTCGATTAAGTACGGAAATGCTGATTCAAAGTCAACGCCGTACCAGTTGTAGTCTTGGTGGCTCAATGTTGCGCGGATTGATTCTACAACGTAATCTGCTGACAGTTTGTATGATTCTTCAAGTGAAAGGCCCCTCATTAACGCACCAGTAAGCACGCTTGCAAAAATGTCGCCTGTTCCGTGGAAGCTTTTTGGCATTTTTTCGTGGAAATACCATTTTACTTCGTCTGTCTGTGCATCGTATGAAGCAATGCCGATTTTTCCGGTAACGTCCTGACCGTCAATCTTGTCGCCTAAGTTGAATTCGATGCCTTTAAGTACGATTTTCTTTGCGCCAAGAGCTGCAAGTTCCTTGAGCATTTTAATTACGTAGTCTGGAGAATAGCCTGAAGCAACGTACTGTTTGCCGAGCATAAAGCTGGCTTCAGTTAAGTTTGGAACAATTACGTCTGCCTTACCGCAGAGTTTAGCCATTGCAAATGCAAATTCCTGTGTGAATCCTGGGTAAAGGTTTCCGTTGTCAGCCATGCATGGGTCTACGATGGCAAGTGTTCCGTTACCGCCAAAGTCTTCGATAAGCTTGTGCATTAAGTCGAGCTGCTCGAATGAACCAAGGTAGCCTGTGTATATTGCGTCAAAGTGGATCTTTTCGTTTTTCCAGTGGTCACAGATTGGCTTAATGTCTGAAGTTAAGTCGCGGAAAGTAAAGCCTTTGAATGCAGTGTGTGTTGAAAGAACTGCTGTCGGTAATACGCATGCTTCTACTCCCATTGCCGAAATTATTGGAAGCGCAACTGTAAGCGAACATTTGCCAACGCATGAAATGTCCTGTACTGTAATGATTCTTTTCATAATTGTGTACCTCTTGGGGAAAAAGATTTACAGCATTTGTTGTAGAATAAATTCAAACTTTGTGCAATATTTCTGCGGATTTTTTTTAATGATGGATATTTTATCTTTTAGACTTATATAGTATATTATTTGTATGGATGAACTGGATATTCAGCATATTAAGAAACTCTGTGAAGAAAAACGCATCCAATGGACAAATCATATTCTGGTAAGGCTTTTACAGAGAGATATACTTCAGGAAGATGTTGAAAATGCAATTAAAACCGGAGAAATTATTGAATATTATCCGGATGATTATCCGAATCCAAGCTGTTTGATTTTAGGAACAACAGTTTCTGGAAAACAGTTACATATTGTATGTGGAATATGTGATGATGTTCTCTGGATGATAACTGCATATTACCCGGATTCAACTATATGGAAAGAAGATTATAAAACTAGAATAGAAGGAGGAACAAAAGAATGACATGTTTTATGTGCAAAGGAAATTTGGTTGCAGGAACAACAACTTTCATGTGTGATATGGGAACATGTATTATCATTATAAAAAATGTTCCTTGCAATAAATGTACTCAATGTGGTGAGATTTCGTATTCAGATGAAGTCTCAAAAAAAATTCAGAAGATTATTTTTGATTTGAAAAAAAATGTGACAGATATTGCTGTTACGGATTATCAACAGGCTGCATAATGATAATTGATTTTCACGCACATATATACCCTGAAAAAATTGCTGCAAAAGCTTCAAAGGCAATTGGTGACTTTTACAATACTACAATGGACCACGTAGGAAGCAGCGAAGGACTTATTGAAAGCGGTAAAAAAATTGGTGTTACAAAATACGTAGTCCATTCAGCTGCAACAACAGAAAAACAGGTTGAATCAATAAATGACTTTATAATAAGCGAAACACAAAAGCACAGCGAATTCATTGGCTTTGGAACAATGCATCCTGATTACGCAAATTTTGAAGAAGAATTAAAGCGCATTAACAAAGCTGGCCTTAAGGGAATTAAGCTTCACCCTGATTTCCAGAAGTTTGAAATTGACAGCACAAAGATGGACGGTATTTACGAAGTTCTTGCCGAATTGAAAATGCCCGTACTGTTTCATGCAGGAGACGCAAGATTCAGTTACAGCGGACCGGAACGCATTGCAAATGTAATGGAAAAGTTTCCAAAGCTGCTGATTGTTGCGGCACACTTTGGCGGTTACACTGAATGGGAAAAGGCAACGGAATATCTTGTTGGCAAAAACGTTTACTTTGACACTTCAAGTACGCTGTGGAAGCTTCCTGTTGAAAAGGCAAATGAAATGATGAAGAAACACGGTATAGAAAAAATGCTGTTCGGCTCAGATTATCCTATGTGGGACCACGAAGGTGAACTTGCCCGCTTTAACAGACTTGACTTGTCTGCAGAAGAACGTGAGCTTGTAATGTGTGGAAATGCAAAAAATCTTCTGGGACTTTAACAGTAAGCTGTGGAGGAAATTATGGAAGAAGATCTTGCAAAACATTTTGACAGTGACGTAAAGAGATTTACCAATCTTGCAACAGGTCAGGCTTCTTTTGTTGACTCAACTGTAATTCTTGAAGAATTTGCCTTTACAGCAAAAACATTAAAACCTGAAGCAAAGACATTACTTGATATTGGAACAGGCGGCGGTAACCAGACGCTCAATCTGCTGAATGTTTTGCCACAGCTTGAATGTACTGCAATTGACGTAAGCCCAAAGATGCTTGAAGCTGCTCGCGAAAGAATAGGACAGGTTTGCAAAAGCGTAAATGTAATTGAAGGCGACGTAAGAAACGTTTGTTTACAGAGCGGAAAATATGATCTTGTTACTGCAAGCGCAGTGCTTCATCATTTGCGTGGAACAGACGAATGGCTTGATGTTTACGCAAAGATTTTTGATGCAATGGCTCCAGGCGGTTTGCTTTTGATTTCAGACTTTATCTGTTACGACAACAGCGATATTCAGAAAGGGCAGATGGAACGGTATAAGAATTTCCTTTACGAAAAACTAGGAGACGCTGAAGCAGAAAGAATTCTGAAAAGCATTGCTGAAACAGATACACCACGTTCTATGGAATGGCAGCTTGAAATAATGCAGAAGGCCGGTTTCGCAAACATAACTGTTCTTCACAAGAATATGCTTTTTGGCGCATGGTACGCAGTTAAGCCGGCACTTTAATTGTTTGCGGAAAAAAAACTGTTCAGAAATAATTTTATTAACGGAAACTCTTTTTGATAAAGTCAGTAAAATTTTCTTCAGGCATTGGTTCAGCAAAATAGTATCCCTGAACATAATCGCAGTTGAGTCGTTCAAACTGTTTGAGAGAAGCTTCTGTTTCAACACCGCCGATTACGGTTTCAAGATTAAGTGTTTTTGCAAGATTGAGAATGCTTTCAAGAATAATGTTTGCCTTGCTGTAATTTGAATTGTCTGCAAAACTTTTGTCTAATTTAATTGCCCTGAAAGGAAGTTGTGAAATCTTCTGTAAGTTAGAATAGCCCTTTCCAAAATCATCAAGTGTAATTGAAACGCCTGCGTTAACAAGAGTATCCAGTGTGTTTGTAAGCTGTGACTTTGACTGAGAAATTGCTGTTTCTGGAATTGAAATGCTTAGCTTTGACGGAGAAACATTGAATCTTGTTAAAGTAGAAATGATTGTTTCGGAAAGATGTTCCTGCATGCATTCTGCTGCCGAAAGGTTTACTTCTACGTACTCAAGGCCAATGTCGTCAAATGTCTTGCTTGCAATAAAACGGCATACTTCTGAAAAAACAAATTCACCTATTCTGTGAATCATGCCGTTCTTTTCTGCTGCAGGAAGGAACATGTCCGGATATAAAATACCGTAGTCGTTGTCCTTTAAGCGCAGAAGTGCTTCGGCACCCTTAAAGCATTTGTCTTTTACGGAATAGATAGGCTGGAAATAAAGTACGAAGTTTTCGTTTGAAATACCGCGTTCAATAATTTTGTTTATGTTGCGTTTTTTTACGTAATAGTCAGGATGATAAAGTGATGATGCATACAGGACATTTCCAGTGTAGTAGAATGCATTGTTTAAGTCTTTGCTGAAAAGAATAAGCGAATCGAAATCAGAAATATCATGCGGACATCTTATTATGCAGACACAAGCTATAAGTGTAAGCTTTAAGTCCTGGAAAGGAAGAGGTCTTTTTAACGTATCATTTAGTTTTTCTACAGTAATATCTACTTTGTCAAAGCATTTTTCTTCTACAATCATGCGGTATTCGCCGTTGCGTATGTAGAATAATTCTGCGTTAAGAGAATATTCATTGTTGATTTTTTCTATTATCGAAGCAATTCTTGCAGACAAGTCGCTGTTTGTTTCATAACCTGTCATTTCCCTCAGGGAATTGTAGTTTGTTATGTTAATGACAATATGTATTGTATCTTTTCCATTTATGAATGCTTTTTTTGTAATATTTGTGTAATACATGTTGTTACCGAATTTAGTTTCAGCATTCAAAAGTTCTTCCGGTTTTTGAATTGTGTATGTTACAAGAAGAATTGCCAGTGTGTGACAGAACATTTCAATCTTAATCTGCGGAAAGAAAAATTGTATTGCAGCTGCAATAATAAAAAGAGGATAGAGCGAAAGGATATAGAATAATTCTGATTTTGAAAAAAGATATCTTCGTTTGATTATATGAACAATTCCGTAAATAATGGAAATTGATGCGTTCAAATAAAGAAGAATAAAATAGGGTCCACGGACATATAATTCTGTTACAGGATCTATATAAAAAATCTTTGGAACGAAAAAGTTTACTACAAAAAGAAAAACGTTAATAAGTATTGGAAGGAAAAGGAAAATTTTCAGGACTATATGCTGTTTAATTTTATGCCAGGTGTCTGTAAGGGAAACAAGAAAGCAGAAATACAGAATTGAAGTAAAGTTGTGAAGCAGAAGATAAAACCAGTGTGAAATATATTTTGCTAAGACATTGCTGGCACCTAAATTATCAATATAAACAGAAGCAGTAGAAAAAATTGTCGTAACGAAAATTTCAATTGTTGTTATTATAAGGAATTTATTTGCTTTGCCTTTTATAAGACGGCGTTGAAATATTGAAATGAGGATAATTATTTGAATTACCAGTGCACTGTAATTGAAATAATTTATTTTAGGCATTCTCTCTCCACATAAAAATTATTTTCTTAACATGAAGATGCAAAGAAGTGTAACTGCAACAGCTACGCCAATTCCTATGAAAACAAGTATTTGTTTAAGATTAAGTTTTTTTATTTTAATTTCTGCTATAAACAAAAATCCTAAAAGTATAATGAAGAATACATATATTAAAGCAAAATCAAATGAAAGTGCAAACTGAAGGAAAACTAAGAACGGAAAAACAAAAACAGCTGCAGTAATTGGAACTCCTGAATAATACTCACGAACACCGCTTTCTGACTTCTGTCTTTCATCTTCAGTAACATTGAAGTGTGCAAGCCTTATTAATCCGCAGAGTGCATAGAAAACATTTATGATTAAGCAGATTTCCTTAATGATTGAAGGAAAATTTGCGAATGTTTCTGACTGATTGATTATTGAAATACCAAGACATGCCGGAAGAATACCAAATGCAATTACATCTGAAAGGGAATCAATCTGGATTCCGAATTTACGTTCATATTCAGTACGGTTTTTCTTAGTTCTGGCAACTTTGCCGTCGAATGCATCTAATATTCCGCAAATAAGAAGACAGCATGCAGAAACTACAGCTTTATGTGGAGTAAAAGCACAGATAATGCCGTATGTAGCAGATGCAACTGAAAGATAAGTAAGAATAACTGTATAATCGTAAACGCCTAACATTGTGATTCCTTAAATAGATTTTCTATTCATTATATCTCACAAGGTCAGGCGTTTCAACTGATATACCGTAATAGATTATCTGATCTTAATACCGGCTGAAATTGACGGATAAACTGCAAACTGTGAATTACTCCATTCCCATGTACGCTTGTAGCCTTCATCAAATGCTTTGTCGTTCCAACCGTTAAACTTAATGTCAAATGTTCCTGATGCAAATAATGTAAGGTGTTTGCCAAGTCCAAGGTTAACTGTAAGCCTTGCAGCAGGAATCTGGTAATTATTTACTATATTGAAGAATGTTCCAGTTGCTTTGATAGCAGTTGAATTGAACTTAAGCAGTGAACTCCATGATAAACCTTTTCCAGTTTCGCTCTTTACGCTGTTCTTAAGTCCCTTCATGTTTTTAGAAGAGATTTTCCAGAGGAATTCAAAGTCGATGCTGTCATCGTCTCCTAAATTAAATCTTGAGCCTATGCCTACAAAAGTCATGTTCTTCTGGCTGAATGCAGGATCGTAGTTAACGCTCTTTTTTGATGTATAAGCAACGCCGATTGTAGTAAACAATGTGTTGGAACCACTCTGATACTGGATTATATGTTCCTTGTCTGTATCGAAACTGTATCCAAAATCATGTACACCGTTCTTGATGTAGTTGAAAAGACCAATTCCAAAACCGTGTCCTTCATCAGAAATGTTGATTAAACCAATCTGTACACCGTTAAGTGTTTTTGCATAGTTAACGATTGGTGAAATCTGCATACCCCTTACATCATCTGCGCTGTTTGAAATTCCAGCCCACTGAATGCCGCGAAGTTTTTCTGCATGGTTAGCAATGCCTGAATACTGTGAACCGTAAACTGATTTTGCTCCGTTGTAGATTCCTGCACTCTGCATGCCATAAATTACGTCTGCTGTACATGAAATACCAGCTGTCTGTATACCGACAACTTTTCCACCTGAAACACAGATACCACCAGTCTGCACACCGCAGAGATTGTCAGCTTTTGCCGTAATACCGCTTGTCTGAATACCAAACAGATTGCCTGCTGTTGCTGTAATGCCTGCTGTCTGTACACCAATCAGGTTTTCCTTTGCAATAGTTGAGAATGAAGCTGTCTGTATACCAAGAATATTCTTTGTTGATGTTCCAAAAATACCGAATGCAAACATTGTTGTGCTTTTTCTTACAGCAAGAAAATCGTAGCTTGTTGTAAATGACAACTGGAACGGAACAAAGCCTTTGTCATTAGCCATAGCCCATGAAATATTCTTAACAGTTGTTCCAATGATTGATTTTGGAATAATCTTTTCAGAAGTATTTTCGTCGTTTCCAGGAATTTTTATTGAGAGGTTAAAAGATGATTTTTCCTTAGGTTCTCCGCCGTCTTCACTTTCTTCTGTCTTCTTTGAATATGAGAACTTAAGTATTGAGTCTTCATCAGTTTCCTCTTCTTCTTTTTCAACTGGAACTGCTATTTCTTCAGGTTCTGATGATTCAGAAGGAGGTGTGAATGAAAGGAATTCTTCATTTTCTTCAGCTACATATTCTTCTTCATAATCATCTGGTGCTTCAAGATATTCTTCTTCTACAACAGGTCCTTCTGTAACAGGTGCATTTGGTATTTTCTTACCGCCGCGCTGCTTTGTTTCCTTGCGTGTTACTTTCTGCATTCCGCTTTCTTCAATTAAGAATGTGTCGTCTACGTTAAGGATGAATGTTCCCTGCTTTGTAGATGTATCTGTAATTACAACAACTGTATATGTTCCGGCTGAAAGAGCCATTGTTATAGGAATACCCTTTGATTTGTTGATTTCAGAAATAAGCTTGCCGCGTGCATCACGGATAATGAAACGTCCTTCTGCTTCCTTTGCAATTACAACAGAAGCTTCTGCAGTAGAAATGTCGCTTAAAATCAAGTCTCCTGAACCAACAAGCGTAATGTTGTAGTTAGGGTGCTGTGGACCAGCGTCAGTTTCTTCTGTCTTAGAAAGAGTGTCGTTGAATGCATAAGAGTAAAGTTCAGTAAGTGAAACCTTGTTGTCTCCGGAAGTATCAGCTGCACCGCGCAAGCCTGTAATCATTGCGTTTGTAAAGTAAGAAGATTCAATTTCATCTGATTCCTGTGAAGATTCTTTTTCTGAACTTGAAGAAAGGTATGCGTGACCTTTTACAACAGATGAATCGTCCATAAGGAACGGCTTCTTTTTCTGACCGCCTTTTGTTCTGATAAAGTTACCAGAGTAGCATGAGTCAAGAATTACAACGTGAATGTCGCTTGGAACTTCTGTGATTGCTTTTTTAAGTGAAGAATAATCGTACTTGTCGTCGCCTAAAAGAAGTTCGTCTTCTGTAGAATGTCCTGAATAGTAGAAAAGGAATTCTGAACGCTTAGCAAGATTGTTTTTCTTTTCGATTGTTGCAGAAACGCTTTCGATTGCTTCTTCTACAGTTTCTTTTGTCGGATCAATAAGAAGCCAGCTGTTCTTTTCAGGAACACCGCCAATTTCGGCCATTGTCTTCTGAAAATTCTGTGCATCGCTTCCTGCATACAGTAATTTTTCTCTTTCCTTTCCCCCGTAGTTTGATCCTATATAAATAGCGTATCTTTCAACGCCTGCTTCTGCTTTCTGATTTGCACTGTTTGCTGCAAATGCTGCTGTACTAAGCAAAAGGATTGCTGCTGCTAAAATTATCTTCTTCATTTTTCTAGTTCTCCTCTTTTTCAATCCAGTTATTTAACCAGCAGGAATGATTTGCCTTCTGTGTTTCTTGGAAGGTATGACATTTTTTCTATATACGAAAGGCTTGTTCTGTCCATTAATTTTTCTTCAATGTTCTCAAGATTGAACGGCTTGTTTGATGTTACCAGAATGAAGCATTCAAAATCCGGAGCATCATCAAGTTCGTAAGAAAAGTCTAAAGGAACTTCTGTTGACTCTTTTGATAATTCTACACTGTCCCAGCCTTCTTCAGGGAAATGCTGTGTTACGTTACCGTTTCCGTCTACGCTGAAAATAAAGCCGTATTTTTTCTGGCCGGCGTTGTATGTAATCTGGATAACGTCTCCTTCTTCTGCTTTAGAACCGTCCTTAAGCTTTTCTGCCTGCTTACCGTCCTGTCTGTAAAGTGTAAGTGCTGGAACATTTGATTTAGCTGCTCCCTTAAGGCGAACACCTGTTGTCTGTGGCTGTACTGCAGCTGTGTTTTCTGCTGCAAGTGATTTCTTTTCTGTAAGTGTTAACGGAAGAACAACTGCTGCTGCAAGAACTGCGGCTGCGGCTAATGTTATTCTTGTTAATTTAGTAAACGGAATTACCTTTGGCTTTGTGTTTTTATCTGCGGCTTGTTTTTCGTTTTTGTTGCTGTTCATTTTGTTAAGAACTGCAGTCTTCATGTCCTCAATTGAGTACTGTTCAAGAATTTCAGCATCGGATTTTCTTAAAGATTCAACTACTTCTTCTACGTTTTCTTTGCCGTAGAGTTCGTAGTAATCCTCCGCCTGTAACTCGTTGTTTTTGATTGCTTCAGCAATTCTTGTTGGAATCTGCATACTTTTCTCCTGCTTCTTTCTTTAGTTTTCCAAGTCGCTTTCTTATGCCAGAAACAGACATGTTTACCATTTGTGCTGTTTCTTCCAGTGTGTAACCGTCAACATAATGCAGTGTTGCAATTTCACGGTCTTTTGAGTCTCTTTCCGAAAAAATACATTCCAGCAAAAGACTTGTACTGATGTTTTCTTCCTGCATAGAAGAAGCTGTATCTTCTATGGTTTCTGCAATTAAATCGAACTGCGGACCGGAGCGGATCTTGTCGGAACGGATTTTGTTCAGGCAGACCCTTGTAGCTGTTGTGTAGAACAAACTTGAACACACATCAGTCAGCTTGTCTTTATGCTCGATTATCCTTAGGAAAACATCCTGCATTGCATCAACCGCTTTTTCTTCATCCTTAAGAATGAATCGGCAGCGTCGCAATACCATTGGACCATACTGACGGTACAATTCATCAAAATCATTCATTGACAAAGTTTTCATTGTACAATTATTTTCCTGTCATTAAATTAAACACACTGACGGTAAGAAAATGTTCCTTTAAAAAATAAATTAAAGAAATTCCAACTAACAAATACTTTTTTTTATGGAATAAGTATATAGAATAATTAATGAGAATAAAACACTATACTGTGTTATAGCAATAGTGTTCTGTCTGTGGATATTGCGAAAGTTAGGAAGCTGAATTAAAGGTCGACTGCTTCCTTTTCAGGTTCTGACGAAGCTTCGTTTGTCCTGCGGTACTGGTGAACTTTTTTTACAACAACAAAAGCCATTGTGGCTATGAGCATTACAAAAAGCACAATTCCGGTAACCTTAAACCATACGCTTGCAGATTCTCCTATGGCAAATACAAGGAAATACAGCGTTGAAGAGCTTATGAGTACTGCAATTGAGTCAAACAGTATGAATTTCTTTATTCCAAGGTGAACAAAGCCTGAACTTGTAAACAGTAAGTTTCTTACGCCAAATGGTATGAAACGGCAAATGATGAATGTCCTGAAACCGTTTTTGTTAAGTTCGTACTTGATTATTGAAAGGCGTTCCTTTGTTAATTTACCGCGTATTTTGCGGAATTTGAGCGCACCTTTAGAAGTAACCCTGCCAAAGTAGTAACAGATTATGTCGCTTAGGAAAATGCCTGCAAAAAGACCTGCGTATGTTGGCAGAAGAATCTTGTGATCAGCCTGAGCAACAGCAGCTGAAAGTATTATAACTGCGTCTTCGGAAATTGGCAGATTGAATCCGGCTGGAATGAGTACAAGAAAAGCAACTAACGGCCAGTATGAAATGTGTGAAGTAAGATTTGCAAGCAAAAAATCCATGCGGGGCATTCTATAGAATAATTAAATTAATGACAATAAGTAATGTTATTGAATTTTAACGAAAAAATGATAAAATAGATAAATCTGGGGGTGACCAATAAATGGACGTTAAGATTATCAATCCTTTTTTATCAGCAGGGCTTTATACATTTGAGCAGATGTTTGGAATTAAGCCTGATTACAAGGAACCGTTTGTTCTTGAAATAAATTCAGGTCATCCATGGGAAGTTTCCGGACTTCTTGGCGTTACGGGCGACTATAACGGTGTAATTGCATTCCGGCTTCATAAAACTCTTGCATATAAGCTGCTTGATTTGTCAGGACTTATTGTTCCACCGGAAGAAAAAAATGATATGGCACAGCAGCTTGTAAGTGAATTTACGAATATTGTTGCAGGAAGCGCTGTTTCTGCAATTAAAGATATGAATCTCTGCATTTCGCCGCCTGTTACCATTGCCGGTCCTAACCATACAATACAGTGGCCTCGCAGCTACCCTGTTGTAGGCATTCCGTTTGTTACGCCTTATGGACCTTACGAAGTAGACGTTTGCTTTAAATAATTACGCTTGTCTGCAGAAGATTTGCTTTTTTGCGGACAGTGCGCGGTTTGCAAAGAGTTTATTGCTTTGCGGACAGTGCGCAGTTGGCTAAGAAAATACTGCTTTGCAGACAGTGCGCGGTTTTGAGTTAGAAATATATATGAAGAAAAGTGTTTTTTGGGAAGGTGTTCGTGACGGACTGCCAATTGGCTTAGGATATTTTGCCGTTGCGTTTTCACTTGGAATTGTTGCCCAGGCTGCAGGGCTTACTGCAGTTGAGGGATTCATTGCCAGTTTTTTTAATGTCGCTTCTGCCGGTGAATATGCTTTGTTTACTTCAATTCAGGCTGGTGTTTCTTACGCTGAAGTTGCTTTGATTACGCTTGTTGTTAACGCACGCTATCTTTTGATGAGCTGTGCACTTTCGCAGAAGTTTTCTCCTGATACAAAAATGATTCACCGCTTTGGAGTTGGATTTGGCGTTACTGATGAAATATTCGGTATTACGATTGGACGCGGCGGTTATATAAATCCTGTTTACAATTACGGGGCTATAGCGATTGCGGTTCCTTTGTGGAGTCTTGGGACTGCATTTGGTATTCTTGCTGGAAATTTACTGCCTCTGCGGATTGTAAGTGCGCTTTCTGTTGCGCTTTACGGAATGTTCCTTGCGATTATAATTCCTCCTGCAAAGAAGGATATTGTTATTGCAATTGCTGTCGGATGCAGTTTTTTGCTTAGCTGGGCGTGCGGCGTGCTTCCTTATGTGAAGGAGCTTTCCGGCGGCAACAGGACGATTATTCTTACGGTGCTGATTTCTTCCGTTGTGGCAATTGTTAAGCCCGTTAAGGATGATGATGACGGTTTGCAGAAAGGCGAGGCTGCTTTGCAGACTGAAGCTGCGGGCGCTGAAGATGCTGCCAGTCTGGTAACTGAAGCTGCGGGCGGTAAAGAAAGTTCTGATTTGCAGACTGAAGAAGGGGGCGCAGAATGAGTGGCAACGCTTACGCATACATTTTTACAGCATTCATTGTGTCATATTTGATTCGTGTACTTCCGCTTACGTTGATACGCAAACCAATCAGGAACAGATTCCTGCGTTCGTTTTTATATTACGTGCCTTACGTAACGCTTGCCGTTATGACATTCCCTGCAATCATTGAAGCAACACAATCTACTCTTGCCGGAGTAATTGCACTTGTTGTAGGAATTGTCCTTTCGCTTATTGGAGCTGGTCTTCTTCCGGTAGCGTGTGTCTGCTGCGTTGTAGTTTTTGTTGCAGAATTATTTCTTGTCTGACAACTGATTCAGTCTGTTTTTCAATGACTCTTTTCTTTCCTTGACTGTCTGTCTTATGTGGTCAAGAACAGTGCCGTATTCAGGGGCTTTCATTGAAGGGTAGCGCTTTAGCCAGTCTTCAATAACTGCCTGTCTGCGTGAATAATTTTCTGCGGCTTCAAGAAGTTTCCTGTTGAATTTAGTTTTGTCTACTGCAGCTTTTTCTTTGACTGAAGCAATCATTTCGTGGAGGGAATGACTTCTGAACCATGCTTCTCCTTCGTAACGTTCGCTCAGCTGTTCTGCAAATGTCTTGAGCCGGCCCATTGCTGTGTTAAAGTCAACAAGCTTACGGATTGTAAGCATTATGTCTGTTGCCAGAATGAGTGCAATGATTATGTAGATTGTACGCACATACGGCTGAAGGAATTCCATGTAAAGCAGGCGGTAAACAAACGGTTCTACAAAATGCCACTGCGCTACACCAAGCAGTCCGAACAGTGTTGAGTTAAGAAGGCAAACCCTTCCGTGAATGTTGAATTTTCTTGAAGAATAGTCCCACCATTTTGCGTGAAACATTTTTTCCAGAATCCAGCTTGATGCATATTCAAGAAGTGAAGTTAAAATCATTGACGCTAAGAAAAGAATCAGCCACGAATTGCGCCACGGGTACAGACAGTAAACGATTATGATTCCACCAAAGCCGTATATCGGACAGATAGGGCCGTAAAGCATTCCTCGGTAAACAAAACGCCTGTTTGCAAAAGAAACATAAAATTCTTCGCACACCCATCCAATGAATGCAAAGATAATGAACATAAGGAAAAGATGTTCTATGTCGGTGTTAAGCATCTGAAATATTGAAATCATAACAGCCTCCTTTACGCAGGTTTCATGTCTGAATTCAATATACGAAAATTTCTGTGTGAAGACAAATTAATGATTTGTAATTGCGGAAACGAAAACTGTTTGTGCTAACAGGCGCTGTTCAGAATTATTTAATTGCGTTAACAAACTGCTCAATGTAATAATCAACTACAGCAAATGCCTTTTCATCAGAAGGAAGCGAGAATAATTCTCCTTCACCGTCTGCCGGATTGTTTATTACAAGCTGCTTGCGTTCAAGAAGATACTGGCTTAGGAAATCGCGTATTGCCGAACAGAACCATGTTGCTGCACTCTTAACATCCATTGCTGTAATGCTGATTTTTCCTGCGTTAACAAGTGCCGTAAGAATTTCTTCTGTCTGCGAAATGAGTTTTGCTTTTTCAGCCTTAACAATATCTGCTGACTTGCTTGAAAAATATTTTGTGCTTTCTACAAAAGTGTAAATCTGAAAGAGGGGAGCCTTTTCGTGCATCTTGAAGTAACGGTTAACCATTCCCTTTAAGACAATTACAGGAGTGTATTTGTTTGTAACAGCTTCAATGTCGCCTGGCTTAAACGAAATCTCATTCATGTATTCAGAACATGCATCTGAAGTGTAGTCGAAAATTTCTTCGCGGCTTGCAAAATGATTGTAGAGGGAAGCCTTTTTTATTCCAAGCTCACTCGCAATGTCGTTAAGGCTTGTTGCTCCGGCTGATTTGTAAAATGTTGTTTTAAGAACTGCATTAACAATTTCATCTTTTGAAATTTTTTCTGACATAATGTCCCCCTGAATGCCTATGTCTTTTTGTGATGCCGTATTTAAACTAACGACCGTTAGTTTTATTTTATAGCAGGAATTTGTGTTTGTAAACACTTGAAGCCTTTTCTTTTAAAAACAAATTCTGTACTTAAATTTTTGCTTTAGCGCATTCAGTAAAAATTGAATGTATGTTCTGCGGAATCAGGGAAAATTTAAAATTCTAACAGTCGTTCAAATTTTAACAAAATCGCTGGTAAAATGATAATTGTTGAGGAACAGACATTTTGCGGACGGGTAGTTAAACGATTAACTTAATTAAACGATTAACTTAATTTGAGCGGTTCCTTTAAATTTTTCAATCAGCTAATTGTTTGAATGAAGTTTTTGTAAGAAAATATAGAATAATTGCGTTATTTTATAGTAATATAGCGATATTTTAAGACGAATTCATTGTATTTAACAAAAGTGAAAGGTATAATTTCATTAAGTTTAACAAAAATTATGAAAATGTCATTTTGTTAAGTGCTATAAAAAAGTTGAAAGTTTTTTAAGAGGATCAATATGGAACAGACACTGCCAAAAATGCTTCGTCATAGTGCAGAAAAATGGCCTGAACTTAACGCACAATATTCCCGCACAAAGAAAGGTGATTTCATT
>JAZUKU010000179.1:0-3278 GCA_045643485.1 Treponema sp.
AGGAAGTCGAGCTGGTCAAGCCATTTCTTATCGATCATCTGAATGTACTGATAACGGATGAACATATTGAAGTTAGGCTTGCCGACAAGCATTTCCTTCTGTGTAATGTCATTCTGCAAAACTGCAAGAAGTGCATCTTTATTAAGCTGGTCAGAAGTTACCTTAAGACCAAATACGCTATGGAGTTTATCAATAAGGTTATTCTGGGCGTTAGAATCCTTACGCTTAGTGTCTTCCTTATATTCTTCAAATAAAACTTCAACTTCATCACGGGCAGTGTTCATTACGCGAGTACTTAGGTTTTCGTCAACAAGAATGTCGTCCCTCTGTCCGTAAATGAATGCACGCTGCTGGTTAAGAACGTCATCATAATCGAGAAGGTTCTTACGTATTTCAAAGTTGCGCTCTTCAACTTTCTTCTGGGCACTTTCAATACTCTTGTTAAGCATAGAGTGGTTGATTGGTTCACCTGGTTCCATGCCGATGCGGCTCATTACAGATTTCATTCTTTCACCGCCAAAGAGACGCATCAAGTCATCATCCATTGAGATATAGAACTTACTCTTACCAGGGTCGCCCTGACGTCCTGAACGACCACGCAGCTGATTGTCGATACGGCGGCTTTCATGACGTTCAGTACCGATTACGTAAAGACCTCCAAGTGCTTTTACTTCTTCGTAATCCTTTTTCCACTGTTCCTTTTCTATAGCAAGTGCTGCTTCAAACTGTTCCGGAGTAGCATTTGTACCTGCACGCTTACGGGCACGCATTTCAGGGTTACCGCCAAGCTTAATATCTGTACCACGACCGGCCATGTTTGTTGCAACTGTTACGGCACCTTTTGCACCAGCTTCGGCAATAATCAAAGCTTCACGTGCATGGTTCTTTGCATTAAGTACTTCGTGGCGTATACCGGCTCTTGTAAGAAGGGCAGAAAGATGTTCTGACTTTTCTACTGAAACTGTACCGATAAGCATTGGCTGACCTTTTTCATGGTGAGCCTTTACTTCCTTAACGATTGCGTTCCATTTGTCGCTTTCGTTAAGGTAAACTTCGTCGTCTTCGTCCTTGCGGGCAACCGGTTTGTTAGTAGGAATTGCTACAACTTCAAGATCGTAAATCTTAGAGAATTCAACTGCTTCTGTTGCTGCTGTACCAGTCATTCCGGAAAGCTTTTCGTACATACGGAAATAGTTCTGGAAAGTAACTGTAGCAAGAGTTCTGTTGCGCTGAGCAATGCGGATGTGTTCCTTGGCTTCAATAGCCTGGTGCAAACCGTCACCGTAGCGTCTTCCTTCAAGAATACGTCCTGTAAATTCATCTACAATCTGAACTTCACCGTCTTTAACAACATAATCTACGTCGTTGTGATAAAGCTTGTGTGCACGGATTGCCTGTGTAAAATAGTGTACATATTCAAAGTTTTCTGAATCAAATACTGTAGTGCCTGAAGGAATAAGATTATGCTTCTTGAGGATGTCATTAATCTTATTCATACCCTTGTCTGTAAAGGAAACGCGCTTTGATTTTTCATCAAGCTTATAGTCGCCTGGAAGGGCAGCCCTTTCTTCAGGAGTAAGGTTTACTTCATCAGGATAATCGTCTGTAGCAGGATCTTTTTCAACTTCTGTAAATTCACCAACGTATTTGTCTACTTCATGGAATTTATATGTGTCATCTTCGCCCTGACCGCTGATGATTAATGGAGTTCTTGCTTCATCAATGAGGATTGAGTCAATTTCGTCGACGATACAGTAATAGAAACCGCGCTGAACTTTCTTGCGGATGTCTATCTGCATGTTGTCACGAAGGTAGTCAAAGCCGAATTCGTTGTTTGTACCGTATGTAATGTCGCATGCATATGCTGCACGGCGGGCCTCATTGTCCATGCTGTTGAGTACACAACCTACAGACTGTCCCAAAAAGCGGTGAATCTGGCCCATCCACTGAGAGTCACGTTCTGCAAGGTAGTCGTTAACTGTTACTACATGAACGCCTTTTCCTGTGAGGGAATTGAGGTATGCTGCAGCAACGCACATAAGTGTTTTACCTTCACCAGTCTTCATTTCTGTAATGCGTCCTGACTGGAGTACGATTGAACCCATTAACTGGCACGGATATGGCTTTTCACCAAGTACACGGAATGCAGCTTCCCTTGCGAGTGCAAATGCATCCGGAAGAATATCGTCTAATGTTTCACCTGCAGCAAGTCTGTCCTTGAGGATTTTAGTCTGTGCAGGAAATTCTTCATCTTTAAAACTCTGAGCCCAGCTTTCTCTTGCAAGAATCTTGTCTACAACAGGAACAAGGGCTTTAACATCACGGTCATTCTTTGAACCAAAGAAAAAAGTAAGTACTTTATCAAACATAGTGCTTAAAATATACTGGTTTTTTGTCTGATTGACAATATAAACATGATTCTTTATTCTATTTAATATGAAGAAATACGTTGATTCTCTTTTATTATGTACTGTAATTATTTCAGTCCTTATGCTTGTTTCATGCAATAGAAACAGGGTTGTTGCTTTGCTGGATTCAGAAAAGCTTTTTGAAATTGAGTACGGTAATTTTGAAGATCAGATAAACCTTAGGAATTTTACTGAAATAAATGACATCAATGTAAAAATCCTCATGAAAGACGGCTTTTTCTACCTGTCAGACCCCGTTTCCAGGAAAATTATCAAAACAAACAGTTACGGAAACCTTCTGAACCTATATTACAATCCGGAAACAAATCCGGATCCTCGTTTTACAAAAATGAATAATTCAACTGAAACAACAAGAAGTTCAAGTGAATATGCATTCAATGAAATAAGCTCTATTGCAGTTGATAACAGAAAATACCTTTATGTAGTAGATACTCTTCCTCCTGAACGCCAGGAAATAGATGAAAATACAAAACAGGTAATGAATCAGATTGTATTAAGGTTCGACGGTGACGGAAACTTCATAGATTACCTTGGACAGCAGGGACCTGGTGGTACGCCTTTTCCAAAAATAATCAGCATTAACGCAACAAAAAACAATGAACTGGTAGTTTTTTCCAGAACAGCATTCGGTTTTACAGTTTACTGGTTTTCAAGTGAAGGAAGTTCTTTATTCATAATACCGTTTGACAATACTAAAGTGCCGAATCCGTATGAAAATGAATCAGGAATTGACAGTTACATAAACATTGATCAGATAGTTCCTGATTATTCAAAATACATGCTTTATGTAAAGGCTGATTATTCTGTAAGTTATATTGATGAAGCAACAAAAGTTCAGTCAGGAATTGA
>JAZUKU010000180.1:0-7565 GCA_045643485.1 Treponema sp.
ATTTCATTAAAATAGTATCCATTAATTGTTAAGGAGTCGTTGTATGGCACGTACACATTATATTGCAGGCAACTGGAAGATGAATACTTCTAAAGAAGAAGCAGTTGCACTCGCTAAGGATTTAGTTGAACAGCTTAAGGGTAAGACAAACAAATACATGATTGGAGTTCCTTTTGTTTACCTCGATGCAGTTGCTCAGGTTGTTAAGGGTTCAAACATTATTCTTGCAGCTCAGGATTGTGCAGCTACAGGAAACGGTGCTCACACAGGTGAAGTAAGCTGCGAAATGCTTAAGGACATTGGCTGTCAGTGTGTAATTCTTGGTCACTCAGAACGCCGCCACGAAATTGGTGAATCTGATGAACTTATCAACAAGAAGGTTCGCAAAGCTCTTGCTTCTGGTCTTGAAGTAGATCTTTGTATTGGTGAACTTTTAAGCGAAAGAGAAGCCGGTGAAGCAGAACAGGTTTGTGCTTTCCAGTTAAGCGCAGGTCTTGCAGGTGTTACAGAAGAACAGATGAAGAACATCACTATTGCATACGAACCAGTTTGGGCTATCGGTACAGGCAAAACAGCTACTCCAGATGATGCTCAGGCAATCCACAAGTTTATCCGCGGTTACATTGCCAAGCTTTACAATCAGAAAGTTGCTGTTGAAGTTATCATTCAGTACGGCGGTTCAATGAAAGCAGCTAATGCTGCAGAACTTCTTGCTCAGCCTGATATTGACGGCGGTTTGATTGGCGGTGCTTCACTTAAGGCAGAAACATTCGTTCCAATCTGCGTACTCTAATCTGAATATGCTTAATCTTCCGGCGGACAGCTGCCGGTTGGTTTAAAATGATAAAGGCTTCTCTTAACGGGAAGCCTTTTTTTATGCAGGAATTACTTTATCTTCTAGAACTGGATTTCTTCGTCAAACAGTGGTGTTGAAAAATACCTTTCTGCTGTATCAGGCAAAACTGTTACTACAGTCTTTCCCGGACCAAGAGCCTTTGCAAGCTCAATTGCTGCAGCTACGTTTGTTCCCGAAGAAATGCCGCACATAATTCCTTCTTTGCGTGCAAGTTCACGGCTTGTGCGGATTGCCTGAGAGTCTGTTACGATAAAGATGTCATCGTATATGTCTTTGTTAAGATTGCCCGGAATCAAACCGTCACCAATTCCCATCTGAAGGTGTGTACCAACGCTTCCTCCGCTAAGGATTGCTGCGTGTTCCGGTTCACATGCCCATATTGTAATGTCCGGATTTGCTTTCTTTAACGCTTCTCCAATACCGCTCAATGTTCCGCCTGTACCGATTCCTGAACAGAAGCCGTCTATCTTAACGTCACCGGCTGCTTCAAGTATTTCCTGAGCAGTTACGTTGCGCTGTACCTGAGGGTTAGCAGGATTTTCAAACTGCTGCGGAATGTATACGTGTTCCGGGTCCATATGCTGCATTTCAAAAGCAGTGTCTACACATTCCTGTATGCATTTACCAATGTCACCTGCGTCGTGAATAAGCTTTACTTCTGCACCGTAATGCTTAACAAGCTTTCTTCTTTCTTCACTAACGCTGTCCGGCATAATGATTACAGTTCTGTAACCGCGTACTGCTCCAACCAAAGCAAGTCCAATTCCCTGGTTACCGCTTGTTGGTTCAACTATTACTGTATCTTCTTTTATAAGGCCTTTCTTTTCAGCATCTAGAATCATATTGAAAGCAGTTCTTGTCTTGATTGAACCGCCTACGTTAAGTCCTTCAAACTTTACGAGAATGCGTGCACTGTTCTGAGGCACGAGCTTGTGTAATTCAATCAGGGGCGTATTTCCCATTGCTTCAAGAATATTGTCGTAAATCATTTTTATTTCCTTAGAGACAAAAGTTTACTTTATAGAAGATTTTTTTACAATACATCAAAATGCACTGATGTTACTGTGCATAGAGATTCTTTAATTCAGTATTTTCTTCTTCACTGTGAATGTCGAGCAGTTCCATTACTGCTTTGCGGGCATCCTGTGTAAGCTTTGTAATTGACTCGCGGCGGGAAAGGCTTTTGTCTGCATAAACAGGACTTCCTATGTGAACTGTAACGCACGGCTCTTTTTTAAAAAGCCTGTATATTCCTTTTGGAGGCTTGTAGCTTAATGCGAGAGGAATTACGGGAACATTGTAATTGTAAGCGTAAGTAAATGCGCCCGGCATGAATTCACGGATTGCAGGATACCAGAACCACATGCTTGCTTCAGGATATACGTGAAGCCACTGTTTGTCCTTAAGAACTGAATTCATTGCATCATTGAATTTCTTACCGGCATGCATTGAATTTACCGGAACAGGAATTCCACCGATAAGCTTGAATGCAGGAGCCTTTGGGTCACGCATGTTTATGTTCCAGATAGGAAAATATCCCTTGCGCGGATAAAGAGCCCAGAGGATGCTCAGATAATCCCAGTAAAAAACATGATTGCATACAGTTACGAAACCGTTCTTCAATTCCTTCTTTGCCTTGCGAAGATTTTCCTTTCCTTCAACATTTATTGCATAGCGTATTGCACAAACCGGCAGCGCAATTAAATTCATAAACACACAAAGCCAGAACCTTTTGAATTTATATGCAAAGCTGTATTCCCTGTATGGATAATTTTCATCAAGAACCGGATGATATTTTGGAACAGGATCAATCATATGTCCGTGCTGGTTTTCCGGATAATCATAAGTATACGAAATTGGAGCTATGTATCTTTCGTTCATAATTTCCTCTGCTTTACTGAATTACTATGCATAGATATTTTACAACAGTTTTCTTATTTTATACAAATTTCAGTTTTCCGTGTTACACTTTAAATCAGTGATTCATAAACTCTGTGCATCAGTTTTTTTTAGAGGAGTATTTCTTATGAAAAACAAAAAATCACTTGTTCTTTTTATCTGCTTTACTGCAGCAATTATTTTATTTCAGCTGATTGCAAACGGCATTCAGACTTCGTGGGGAAAAGTTGAAGTAAGCAAAGTAAAGTATGAAATTACAGACCGTAACGGAAAGGAGCAGTTCCTTACCGGAAAATTATACAGGCCTAAGTCAGCAACTGCAGCAAATCCTGCACCGGCTGTTCTTATGCTTCACGGTTACCAGAACGACAAGGAAACTAATGACGCTTATTCAATAGAACTTTCGCGAAGGGGAATCGTAGTTCTTTCGCTTGATGAATACGGTCACGGCTGGACAAGCGCAGGTCTTCTTGAACGAGGCTGGACTAACCACAAGGTTACCGTAAACTTTGGCGAAGATAGCGAAGAAAATAAAACATACAAGACAATCGGTTCCGGTGGCGCAGACAGATACAAAATCATGATGAACATTTCAAACCTTTCTTTCTTTAAGGACAAATATTCAAAAGGTACTGACGGAAGCTATCTGCGTGACAGTTCAATGGGAGGCATTGAAGGTTTTAAAAATCTTTCTGCTTACGATTTTGTTGATTCTTCTAAGATTGGAATTTCGGGACACTCTATGGGAACATGGGCTTCATGGTCTACTGCAGCAGAAACTCCTGCAAAGGCTGTAGTACTTCAGTGCGGCGAACTGTTTAACAAAAACGCGTACGATTCAGCAAAATATAATTTCAACAACGTGCTTCTTCTTCAGGCTAAGTGGGATGAATTCAACTACTTCCGCGACTACAAGAATACTGTTACGGATAAGCTTATGGCTTCTCCTTTAAGAAAGGAATTCTTAGGCACTGGCGGCAGCGACGGCGAATGGAATAAAACTTACGGTTCTTTTGCTGACGGTTCTGCAAGACGAATTGAACTTATCTACACGAACCACCGCCTCACTACTCACGACCATCATGCTGTTGGCACTGGCATTGAATGGTTTGGCAATGCACTTGGAGTCAACTACAGCATTCCGGCAGCAAGTCACGTTTACGGCTGGAAGGAATGGCTTGTCTTTGCAAGTTTCCTTCTTGTAATATTTGCACTTCTTCCGTTAGCTGATCTCGTTCTTGAAATTCCTTACTTTAAGAATGCAGCTCAGGCTGTACCGCAGGATGCTTCTAAATTCAAGACAAACAAATCCTGGTGGAAAGGCGCTGTAATTACGATGGCCATTGCAGCTTGTACTTATCCGTTTATGACTCAGCTTGGTCACGGACTTTTACCGTTACCGGAAAATATTTTCCGCATGACGATTGGAAACGGTTTTGTAAGCTGGTATCTTCTTTTGATAATCGTAATGCTGTTTACAACAATTCTTCCGTGGAAAAAATCAAAAAAGTCTGCAAACCCGACAAACTGGTACGACATTGGTCTTGGTACTGCAGATGAGCCAGGCAAATTCGGCTGGGGTCTTTTGGGTAAGAGCGCACTTGTATGCCTTATCCTTCTTGCTTACATTTATGTTCTCGTTACGATTTTCACTTATGCATTCCAACTTGACTTCCGCGTAATATGGCCTTTCATCAAACCGTTTAATCTTGAGCGCTTCGGTCAGTTCTTTGTTTACATACCAGTGTTCTTTGTATTCTTCCTGCTCAACAACTCAAAGATTTTTGCTTCAATGAAAACTGAATATTCCGTAATGGAAGGAAGCCGCGGTTACTGGCAGTGCTGGTGGAGAAATGCTCTTTGTATGGCTGGTGGTCTTTTTGTAATTGTTCTTCTTGTATACATTCCGTTCTTTGCGGGTCTCGGACCTGGTGCTGACTTGTGCTTTGGTACTACGTTCGGCGGACCGTTCATGCCACTGCTTATCGTATTTGTTCCGCAGGTTGTCGTATTCAGCTTTATTGGAACCAAGCTTTACCGTAAAACTGGTAATGTTTTCCTTAGTGCGCTTGTAATTTCTTCACTTGCATGCTGGGTTGTTACCGGCGGTTCGGCAATACTTTAACAAGATTCCGGATATATACTGTCCGGAACTTTTCTTTTGGTAAAAAATTGAATAATATATAACAAATTGTTATATGGGAGAATTTATATGAAAAAATTAATTCTTACTGCCCTAACTTGCATTTTATTTTCTGCATTTGCGTTTGCGGAAATTAAACCGATTGTTGCTTTTAAACCTTATGTTAACTGGGATAATTCACCAGCGGCACTTTCTTCAGATGCGGAAAATCTTAAGGAATGGTCTCTTTCAGATACATGGTGGATGAACAAGCAGGATTATCTGTACAACGTTTTCCAGATTCCAAGTGTTCTGGATCTGGGAATGGAACTTAATACAGATTTAGTAAATCTTGTATTCCGCATTGATGTAAGACAGGATACACTTCAGCTTCTGCAGGATGACGGTAAGTTTTTTACTAACATTCCGTTTGTTGATGGATTGATTGACTTAAACTTTCCGCATGTAGGCTTCATTGATTTTACATGGAACAACTTTTTCCTTTCCATAGGACGAAGACAGATTAAATGGGGTCCTACTACTTACGACATGGCTCTTTCAGATTCACAGCCTTATCTGGACAATGTTTTCTTTTCTTATGATGCTCCTGTTAACAATACAGGTTGGAATTTCAACTACAGTTTTACAGGTGTTGGGTTCAGATATTTTCTTGCCTACAGTGATACTCCTAACCACGAAAACAACGAAGGTCCTAAAAGTCTTTTCACACATCGTTTCAGATTTGAAAATGACTTTTTACGCTTTGCAGTAGCCGAACTTAATATTGTTTATGACAAAGATCCAAATCTTCTTGATTTTTCACCGTTGTCAGTATGGCACAATTCATATCAGGATGATTATTCAAATGTTATGCTGAACTTTTCTGCAGAAGGACTTGTCGGACCTGTAAGACTTATGGGTACTTTCACAATGGATGACTTTGACTTACCGCATGAAATAAGTGAAGACTGGGGGTTAAGCAATAAACCTCAGGCTTTTGGCTTTACTGCCGGAGCTGAAGTTAATCTTCTTGACGGTAAAAAAATTGATAAAGTTGCATTTGATTACAACGATTATGCAATTGTTGAGAAAACTTTCAAGAAAGAAACAGGTCTTAATGTTGGGTACGAATTCTATTACTGCTCTACCTTTATGTATAACAGAAATAATACAGCTGGAAAATATACTACCCCATTTCAGTTTATAAGTCTTGCAGGCGGTTCATACTGTTTTGACAGAGCTGCTTTTTACACTGGATTTAAGTACGGTCCAAGCACAATGGTTAACAGACTATATGCAGAATACACTAACAATCCTTTGTATGCATATTTTACTACTGAAATAATCACCAGGGGCAGTTACGGAATTGAAAGTTTTTATGGAAACAATCAGACTTATTATGAAATGGGCTTAAAGACAATGAAACTTACGGATCCTGTTACTACAGCAATTAAAATTGAAGGCGGTGCTGCCTACTACATTCAGAAAGGACTTAAACTTAACGGAAGCGCAGGAGTTACAATTGATGCTACTCATAAAACTTCTGCTTACAACTTAAGGATTGGCGCTGCATTTGATCTTTGTACAATCGACTGGAAAGCTTTGTTCAATAAATAAAGTAAATTTCTTTTTTAAAAAAAAACGGCTGTCGAAAGACAGCCGTTACTATTTAAGAAACAGTTCGAAAGAACTGTCGCCTTGTGCTAACAAAAATTACTTTGTTGCGAGAATTGCAATAAAAGCACGCAAGCGTGCTTAACGAGTTTCCACTTCGTGAAAACTCGCGGCCTCTTGTGCTAACAAAAATTATTTTGTTGCAAGAATTGCAATACCTGGTAATGTTTTACCTTCGAGGAATTCAAGTGATGCACCACCGCCTGTTGAAACGTGGCTCATCTTGTCTGCAAGGTTGAACTTGTTAACAGCAGCAACTGAATCACCACCGCCAACTACAGTCATAGCACCATTGCCTGTTGCTTCAGCTACGAGGCGTGCTACAGATTCTGTACCTTTTGCAAAGTTTTCGAATTCGAATACACCAACAGGTCCGTTCCAAACGATTGATTTAGAAGCGAGAATTGCATCTTTGTAGAGAGCAACAGTCTTAGGACCAACATCAAGACCCATAAGGTCAGCTGGTAAATCAACTGCGTCAACTGCAACAGGATCTTTATCAGCGAATTCAGCAGCACCAACATGGTCAACTGGAAGAAGAATCTTAACATTCTTTTCAGCAGCTTTAGCCAAGAGATCTTTTGCTGTATCAAGGAAGTCATCTTCAACAAGAGAACGGCCAACTTCGTGTCCCTGTGCCTTGAGGAATGTATAAGCCATACCGCCGCCAACGATGAGTGTTGAAGCATTCTTCATAAGGCTTTCAAGAACAGCAATCTTTGATGAAACTTTTGCACCACCGATGATAGCTGTCATTGGTTTTTCCGGATTTGTTACCATTGGCTGAATGTACTTAACTTCTTTTTCCATTAAGAAGCCACCAACTGATTCAACTGGCATAAACTTAGCAATTGAAGCTGTAGAAGCCTGGTCACGGTGAGCTGTACCGAATGCATCGTTTACAAAGATGTCACCGTATGCAGCAAGTTCTTTTGCCATAACATCGCGTTCTGCTGCATCCTTAGATGTTTCTTCCTTGTGGAAGCGAACGTTTTCGAGCATAGCAACTGCACC
>JAZUKU010000181.1:0-2502 GCA_045643485.1 Treponema sp.
TGCATGAGCATGTGGGGATTTCCTGCCGTTAAGAAAAACTGGAATTACCAGAACAGCAAAGGCTCTCAGGTAGAACTGCTGGTATTTTCAAATGCAGAAGAAGTAGAGCTTTTTGTTAACGGAAAAAGTGCAGGAAGAAAATCTGTCAGCAAAGAAAGACCTCTCCCAAATTCAGTACGCTTTACAACAGTTTACGAAGAAGGCAAAGTAGAAGCCGTAAGCTACACAAACGGAATTGAAGTAAGCAGAGACTTCATTGAATCATCTGGCAAACCATCCAAAATAAAACTTACGCCTGAAAAAAATATAATTACAGCAGACGGTCACGATGCAGTTTATGTTTCAATTGATGTTCTTGATGAAAACAATAAACTCGTAACAGATGCAGAAATAATTATAAAAGCAAATGTTCAGGGTGAAGCAGAACTGGCCGGTTTGGGAACAGGAAATCCCGTTACGGAAGAAGTGTATACAGACAATACAACAGTAACATTCAACGGACTCGCAACAGCAGTAATCAGAAGCGGCTATAAAGAAGGCATCATTCGACTGACAGTAGAAGCAAACGGCCTTAATGCAGTAGAATCAGAAATGAAATCAGTAAAAAAAGAAGAGTAAGCAAAATGAATAAAGTAAAGCGTAAGTCAATCGGAACAAATTATTCTTCATGCGTACAGCCTGCATTCATAATAGGAACAAACAATCCTGACGGTTCATGCGATTTTGCTCCAATAACATGGGTAAGTGCCACTAACGAAAAAGAATACGATTACCATATGACAGTAAGTATGTACGGCACAAAGCAGACAAAAACAAATGTCCTTCGGGAAAAGAAGCTGAGCATAAATCTCGTAAGTACAGACATGCTTGAACTTATGGATTACCTTGGAACTCATCATGCAAAGAACGGAAAGAAAGACGCAATTCCGTATGAAACAGGACGCGGTGAAGTAGTGGATGTTCCCATTCTGGAAGCAAGCCGCTGGATTTACGAATGCGAAGTTGTTAAGACTGCAGAACTCGGCGGTTCAACAACATTCTTCTGCAGAATACTGAATATTCAGGCAGACGAACGCCTTGCACCAAATGGAACTTTCGATGTAGACATTACGCTTCTTGATCCGGTAATTTATTCAAGCTACTATTACAGACTTGGTGAAAAACTTGGACAAATCGGTGAAATATCAAAGCATATACCAGATTAATTATTTAAGGAGAATATTATGGATCTGTTAAAGTTAATGGATGAACGTTATTCAGTAAGGGACTTTTGCGATAAGAGTGTTGAAGAAGAAAAGATTCAGGCAATTTTAAAAGCAGGCCAGCTTGCACCAACAGCATGCAATAATCAGCCGCAGAAGATATATGTGCTAAAGACAAAAGAAAGCCTTGAGCTCTGGAAGAAGTGTACGAAATGTCACTTTAACGAACAGCTTGTAATGATTATCTGCTACGACAAAAATACATGCTGGAAGCGCGAGTTTGACGGACAGAACAGCGGTTACGTAGATGCATCAATTGTAACGACACAAATGATGCTTGAAGCAGCAAACGAAGGAATCGGCTCTACATGGATAATGTATTTTGATCCGCAGGCAGTACGCACGGAATTCAATCTGCCGAAAAACATTGAGCCTGTCAGCGTTCTTTCAATGGGTTACGCTTCTGAAAAAGCAGAACCATCTCCAAGACACGCATTAAGAAAACCTCTTTCTGAAACAGTTGAATATAGGTAATTATCTGCAGATTAAATTCTAAAGCAATTTTCCATTTCCAAAACGGCAGAGCGGGGAATATCAAAACGCTGGGCAATTTGTTTTCAGCTGGCGACATTCTTTTTTGTTTCTGCAACGTAATTTACCGCTTCATCTTTTTTCATTTCAAAATATGGTGCGACTTGAATTGCTAAATCATAAGCTAAAGTATTATCAGCTTCATCAATATTAAGGGAAAGACCTGTTCCTTCCGGATTTGGATTTACATCATAAAGTGGAGAAAGGCGGAAACCGTTTGAATCAAAAAGGAAACCGTGATTTCGTAAGTGGTCATCTGTGTTTGTAACTGCAATACTGAAAACAATGCGCTTCCACATTTCCTTCAAATCTTTTTTTGGTGTAACGCTGTTCTGTCTGATTGCCTGTGCTATGTCTAAATAACTTACACCTGAATCAGCACCATCACCATCTTTTTTGCCTAAAACTGTCATTGCTGAAACAAAATGGATTCTGGCTGGAATAGCATCTGCACTGCCTTTACCAACGCGGTCAAATCTTTTTACAAGGAATGTATGTCCGTTTTTGGAAAAGCGTTCACATTTAGCCTGGGGAACATTCAATCCGCACATAACAGCAAGTTCATGAATCACCATTTCCCAGGCGCCCGTGTCTATTGAATCGTGTTTTGACGGAAACTTTGCAATCCATAAACTTCCGTCTGGCGCACGGACAGTTGCTTTTGGTCGCGCTCCACCAAGTGATGAACCTGGCTGTAACAACAATTCAA
>JAZUKU010000182.1:0-3011 GCA_045643485.1 Treponema sp.
AAAGGAAGACTTACAAATTATTTTGAAACAATCGGCATGAAGTTTGGTCCGGAAGTAAACGCTTACACAAACATGGAAGAAACAGTTTACACACTCGAAATTCCTGCAGATAATCCTGAATTCCTTGACAACGCACTTACAATCCTTAACGACTGGGCATGTGCAGTTTCATTCGATCACGAAGAAATTGATAAGGAAAGAGGCGTTGTTATAGAAGAAATCAGAAGCAACAGCGGTTTGGACGGAAGACGTTCAAGAGCATTATTACCTTTCCTTTACAAAGGTTCTAAATACGAAGACAGGATTACTCTTGGCGATCCGGAAATAATCAAAAACATTTCTTACGAACGCATTACTGATTATTACAACAAATGGTACCGTCCGGAACTTATGTCTGTTGTTGTAGTCGGTGACTTTAATTCAGAAGAGATGGTTGCAAAAGTTAAGGAAACAATGTCTTCTGTTCCAGCTTCAAAGAAAGCAATTACACGCAGCGAATATCCGGTTCCTGTTCGTACAGAAAAAGACATTCTCTTCTTTAAAGATGCAGAACAGCCTTACACAATTACATACATTGCTTCTACCGCAGAAGATTTTGAACCTACAACAACAGAAGAAATTGTAAAACATAATCTTGCCAGAAACATTGGTACAAACATTCTCAATCAGCGTCTTGCCGAAGCAAATCAGAAAGCAGACAGTCCATGGCTTGATACAGGATGTCTTTCTTTAACATACAGTCATTTTACAAAACAGTATGTACTTGCATTTGTTCCAAAAGACGGAATGTTTGTTGAAGCATTTAATTCAATTCTTGATGAATACAACCGCATCTGCAAATTTGGCGTAACACAGACAGAAGTTAACCGCATGATGTCAGCATTCGTTTCTGAATCAGAAAAAATGCTTCAGAAAAAAGATACAATTGATTCTTCTTCAAGAGCAGATGACATTATCAATTATATAGTAGCTGATTCGACTGTAAGCATTATTTCAGAAGAAGATTCTCTTGCACTTGATTTGAAGTATCTTCCTCTCATAACGATCAATGATGTAACAGAAGCAATGAAACAATATCTTCCTGACAACGGAACAATGTGTATTGTTATGGCTAACGAAAATGCTCAGCTTCCGTCTGAAGAAGAAATCATGGATATGTGGAAGTCTTATACTTCTTCAGAAGACATTGAAGCTTATGTTGATGATGTAGATGATGATCCTCTTATGGAAAAGCCTGCAGCAAAAGCAGCAATTGTTTCACAGGAACACATTGATGTTCTTGATGCAAACAAATACGTTCTTGAAAACGGTCTTACAATCTACACACGCAAATCTGACTATGAACAGAATAGAATTGTTATGGATGCAGTAAGCTTTGGCGGTATGAATATTCTTGATGAAAAGGATATTCCTAACGCAATTTATTCTGCTATGTTTGCATGCAATTCAGGTGCGGGTAAGTTTAACAGGGCTCAGTTCAGTAAGAAAATTCAGAGCAAGCAGATTAGCCTAAACATTTCCTGCAACTCTACAACAGACCAAATTAGCGGCAGCAGTACAATCAATGATTTTGAAACTCTTCTGCAGGCTACATGCCTTTATGTTAATGAACCGGCATTTTCTGATGACTCATGGGCTAACGTAATGGCACAGGCTCAGGCTGTTGCTGAAGCTCACGGTACACAGCCGGAAGATGCATTCTTTGACAGGGTACGCGAAGTGCTTTACAAAAACGACTTGCGCCATACAGCTATTGTCCCTGAAATTCTGCCGCTTCTTAACAAGGAAAGTGCTGAAAGAATTTACCGCGAACGCTTTACGAATGCTGCTGACTGGTCATTTATCTTTACAGGTGACTTTAACGAAGAAGAACTTGTTGACTTGTGCTGCTATTATCTTGGCACAATTCCAGGTGATGCTTCCAAAAAAGAAAGTGCTGTTTATCCGGAACACTACTTCCCAAGCGGCTGTCCTGTAGAAACTGTAAACAAAGGCTTAAGCAACAAGGGCACTGTATTCATTGCATTTGGCGGTGAACTTCCTAAAGCAAAAGATGTTGACGAAACATATTACGATATAACAATGCTCAACCAGCTTAGAAATTATCTTGATATGAAACTCCATTACACAATCCGTGAAGACAAGAGCGGCACTTATGGTGTAAGCGTTTCTAATTCCCTTGACGGAAATAATCCACGCTTCTACGAATTCCAGATTTACTTTGAATGTGATCCGGAAAGAGAAGACGAATTGAGCAGTGAAGTTCTTAAGGTAATCAATGACCTCAAGTCTAAGCCAGCTGAAATGGAAACAATTGCAAAAGTACAGGAACAGTTCCGCCGTGACTTTGAAGTTAACCAGCGCAACAATTACTGGTGGGATGACAAGATTAAGTCTACACAGATTCTTAACTACGAACCAATGTTTGCCGTTAAGGAATGCGATACTGTCTGTTCATGGATTACACCTGAAAACATTCAGGCTACAGCAAAACGTTTCCTGAACACAGATAATGTTGCAACATTCTATCTTAAGCCGGGCAATAACTAACCCTTTGGCTAAATGACAATAAAAAAAACACAATGGTAGTTTCTTGCTGCCATTGTGTTTTTTTATTCACCGTAATTTTATAAACTGAGAAACAAAAAAGGAATAATTAATTTGTGTTAAGGACTAATTCTTCCGGAACTTCGTCTTCGTTCATAATTCTGATTATATCTTCCTTAAGAGTCATTACTGCATCTACAATACAAGGTTCAAACTGTGTTCCCTTAAGGCTTTCCATAATATCAAAAGTTTTTTCAACTTCGTAAGCTTCCTTGTAAAGACGGCGGCTAAGCAATGCATCAAGAACATCTGCAGGAGGCATGATTCTTCCGCACAAAGGTATTTCATTTCCTTTAATGCCTCTTGGATAACCGGTACCGTCCCACTTTTCATGATGAAACCATGCCATTTGGCTTGCAACTTTTACGAAATCTTCATTCTGAAGACCACTGAATTCATTTTCA
>JAZUKU010000183.1:0-5932 GCA_045643485.1 Treponema sp.
TTTTCAATCTGCTTTGCCTTTACGCTTTTTGTAATATGGTAAATACCAAAACCCAAAACACCAGCAACAAGTAAACACGAAATTACAATGGTTGGAATAATCCAGCCAGGCCTGTGCTTAACAAGAAGACCTTCCGGAACAGGAGATTCCTGAATGCGCTTTGCGTGATAAAGCTTGATTACTTCAGCACTGTCTACGCCAAGATATTCTGCATAATTTCTGAGGAAGCCTATAAGATACGGTTCACCAGGAAAAGTGTCTGCTTCTTCATTTTCAAGAGCTTCAATATATAAGCGTGTAATTGTTGTATCGCGTTCAACTGTTTCGATATCAAGAAGTTTATCTTCACGCGCTTTTTTTAAGATTGCACCGTAGCTTTCCATTTATTTACTCCGAGAACAGGAAATTATTATAGTTGTTTGCAGAAGAAGGCGGATTATAAATAAAACGCTGATTGTTGATGTTTGTGTTCAGTTTATAATCGTAAAAGTCAAATTCAAATACATCTGACTGTGCAGTAGTTGCAATTACCCTTCTGATCAGTTTTGTCTTGCAGTCAATTGAAAGTTTTATTTCACGGAATGATTCTGCAGCAGAACGGCGGTTAAGGATTAAATTGATTACAAGCTCATCACTGTTTTCTTCAAGCGGAACCGGATCCTGTCCTGTTTCATATGCAATAGTGTAATAGCGGTTCATAAGGTTAAGTCCCTGTGGTGTAGCAAGGGAAGCACCACCTGCAGAAGAACCGTTAACTGCCTGTTCAAGAATTGCTGAATTTCCAGGAAGATATATTGTCAGTTTTTCTCCGTTGAAAACAATTACCTGTTCAGCAGGTTCAGTAAAATCAATTCTGAGCATTTCCGGACGCTTAAAACTTACGGCACCAGACATTACTTCCTTGCCGATAGTAATATCCATGTCTGCTTCATAATCCTTTATTGTTGCGTAAAAGTCGCTTACAGTCTGAAAATATGCACTTGCGGTAAGTATTTCCTGTGCAAATAATAGGGAAGAAAATATAATAATTGCCAAAGCGGCACACAGTTTTTTCATTATGATACTCCGGATTTTACTCTATTTTATAGAATTTTCTGCTTACAGTAAAGTGTTAAATCCTAATGTTAATGCCTGATGTAACTGACGATTTCTTCTATTACAGCCAGGGCATTTATTCCGTGACTTATTGAAGATTCCAGTTCACTTTTTCCGTCAAGAAAATCTACGGCATTCTGTACCATATTTGAAAAGTAATTTGTCCTTACAGGCAGCTTTATGTTCTGCGGTTCAAGGGAATAGAATCCTGAATATAGTCTTGATTCTTCCTTTACGAACAGATTGAGGTAGCCGTTTCCAATGCAAAGCCTTCCTTTTGTTCCCAGGATGTCTATTTCAAAGCCAAAATATTCAGATCTTCCGCTAAGATTGAAGGTTACTGAAGGTCCGTCTTTAACTGAATAATGTGCACTTAAATTCCTTACGATGTCTTCTTCATCCTTATAAATACCGGAAATAACGGGATTGTTCAAAACTGAATTAAGGTGGATAACCTTGTACTGTTTCTGAAGGCTGTTCGTTTCCTTAAGCGTATTTGCAAAATTCAACAGTCCGCCTTTCTGTCTTGAAGACATTGCAAATGAAAGAGAAGAAGGTATTTCCTTTGTTATCGGGATAAGTTCAGACGGTTTTCCATTCTTTTCGAGAAAATAAAGTACTATATCAATAAGGTGTGTTCCATCATGAAGCAGACTGTAAGCACCAGTTCTTTCTTCTTTCCGGGAATAAACCCTCATTCCTGAAAACAATGATGCTTCAATTGACTGAACGGTTCCTGTTTTTTCCAGAAGTTCCTTTGCATAATGATAATCGTCTGCAAAACGCCTTTCATGATTTACAAGTACGGGAACATTGTATCGTTCCGCCGTTCTTTTTATTTCAAGTGCTTCTTCTACATTAAGTGCTACAGGCTTTTCAAGAATCAGGAGTTTTGGCTGGGCTTTTATTGCTTCAAGAGCTTCCTGCCTATGAGAGTCTTCATTAACTGCTACTACTATAATGTCAGGTTTATGACGTGCATAAAGGTTTGAACTTTCCGTATATGTTATTGCCTTGGGATTTGCTTTTTTCCATATGGCCAATGTATTTTCATCTTTATCACAGCCGGCGATAATCTGAATGCGCCTGTTGTTTTTAAGGGCCATTGTGTGGCTTGCAGGCTGTTCACGCTTTTTGTCGAGACCAAGAGAGTAACCTATTCTTCCACAGCCGATTATTGCTGCCGTATATTTCTGCTTTCTGCCTTTTTTTGCTGGTTCTTCATTCATCTTAATTTGAGTATGTCATAAAAATTCATAAATGTAAAATATACTTTCATTTTTTTTTAAGGTTTTGCTGTGGAAAATTTGTCTTTTTTGAAATTCATTTGAATATCTATATTACCGCACGACAGGAGTTTTTTAATGGAAGAAATCAAATTTCTTGAAGAAGGCGTTGATTACCCAAAGCAGAATGCTGATGCAGACGAAATTGAAATGGATGATGAAGTAACGATTGCGGCTCAGAAGGCTTTCCATATAACGTATCTTTTTCCGTGGCAGCGTATTGTCATAGGAAACATTCTGGACAGCGCATTTTACTGTACGCAGGAAGGCTTGGAGGAAGAATGTGCCCCGGAAGAAGACATTTTCTGCATGGGAAAACAGATAGTCCTCCTGCCGACAGGTGCCGGTAAATCACTTTGTTTCCTTACACCAGCCCTTCTGCTGAACGGACCGACTCTTGTACTCTACCCGCTCATAGCACTCATGTCAGACCAGAAGCGACGTATGGATGAAGGCGGCTTAACAAGCGTAGTTTTCCGCGGAGGTCAGTCAAATGAAGAACGCGAAGAAAATTTCCGTAAGATTGAACAGGGAGCAAAAATAATTCTTGCTAACCCGGAAGTACTTCAGAACAAAAAGCTTGTCGAACGCCTTTCGCACTGCCACATAGCACATATCGCAATAGACGAAGCGCATTGTGTCAGCGAATGGGGAGACACATTCCGTCCTGCTTACCTTACGCTTGGAAGAATAATCAAGGAGCTTAACGTAAAGACAGTCACTGCTTTTACAGCAACTGCTTCGCCTGAAGTTTTAAATCGTGTTGCAGAAGTTTTGTTCGACGGAAATGCACACATCGTAAGAAGCGACAGTGACAGGCCGAACATCCACTATTACGTAGAAAACGCATATGCAAAAAAACGTGCTGCATTCAAGCTTGCAATACAAAAGGAAAAACCGCTCATTGTTTTCTGCGGAACACGAAAGCATGCAGAAGACATGGCCCGTGAACTTACTGCTTACTACAGGGACGACCGCGTAAAGTTCTATCATGCAGGGCTTGAAAAAGAAGAAAAGGATTTTGTTGAAAAATGGTTCTATCCAAAAAAGGATGCAATTCTTTGCTGCACGTGTGCTTTTGGAATGGGTGTTGATAAGAAGGACATTCACAACGTAATTCACCTTGATGCACCTCTTACCGCAGAAGCCTACATTCAGGAAGCAGGACGCGGCGGAAGGGACGGCAGTATTGCAGACGGAACGCTATTGTGGAGTTACGCTGACAGTGTAAAGTATTCGCAATTTGCACAGGGTTCGCGAAACAGGGTGCTTATGGATTTTGCAGAAGCAGTAACATGCCGCAGACAGGTGCTTCTTGATGCACTCGGCGGGGAACAGGCTTACTGTGACGGATGCGACGTATGTGAACGCGGAGAGAAAGCCCCTTATGCACATGACGCACGCCTTGTACTTGAATACATTTCTGCTCACCGAAAAATGTTTGCGCACGATGAGCTTACGAACAGACTTGCTGATTTCCTTAACGAAAAAGACAGAAGCGAATTCGGTACTGACATCTGGGATCATTCTGACATAGAAGAAATACTTGAACAGCTTGAAAAAGGAAAATACATACGCACATGCTTATGGCCGTGGTATAAGAAAATTGACTGCCGCAGGACACGCAGGACAAGCCGTTTTAAAACAAAAAAAACTGCAGACCCGGAAACAGTTTCCAACATCTACAGTTCTTCTTTCTGGAAAAAACTTGAATCTATTCAACGGTCTCTTCTTCGCCTGAAGAAGACTCTTCTGCATTACCTTCACCTTCCTGCGAACCGTCTGAAGCATTCTGTTCTTCAGGCTTTGGAGCAGATACGACCATCTTGCGGATCTTAGGAGGCTTCTTTTTGTAACGCACTACGTAATTTACAATACTTATGTACAGTAAAGCAGCAACTACAACACCAATGATTCTGTAGTCCAGTAATACTGCCTTTACGATTGCTATTGTTTCATCCATGTTCATAAATAAATTATCGGACAAAAAGCGCTTTTATTCAACAAAATCATTAAACTGTTGAATATGTTGACTTAGATTACTTTTCTCTTTAGAATTCGGCGCATGATTGGAATTGTTGATTACAATGCTGGCAACATTACTAGTGTTGAACACGCATTAAGTTCATTGAAGGCAGAATTCATTCTTTCAAAAAATCCTTCTGAATTAGAAAAATGTGACAGACTTATTTTCCCTGGTGTTGGTGACGCTGATTACGCAATGAAGCAGCTTAAGCTTACTGGTTTTGATTCATTTTTAAAAGACTGGGCTAAGGCTGACAAACCGCTTGTAGGAATATGTCTTGGTTCGCAGATAATTTTTGACTTCAGCGAAGAAGGCAATGTTGAATGTCTTGGTCTTCTTGAAGGAAGCATCCGTCATTTTAATTCAGTATGGAAAGAAAGACATCCTGACGAAAAAGAGCATGAGCAGATGGCTATGCTTTACAATACACTTAAAATTCCGCACATGGGCTGGAACGATATTACTTACTGCAACGGTTCTTCCCGTCTGCTTGAAGGTGTTCCTGAGGGAAGTGATTTTTATTTCGTTCACTCTTACCTCATTCAGCCAAAGGACCCTACAATAATCAAGGCTTATACTGATTACGGCACAATGGTTCCTGCTGTTGTTGAAAAAGGAAATATTGCAGCATGTCAGTTCCATCCGGAAAAAAGCGGCAAATGGGGAATGCAGATTCTTAAGAATTTCATCAATATTGATTACAGCAAAAGCGCCGGAGGAAATAAATAATGTTAAAGAAAAGAATTATCGTTTGCCTCGACGTTAAAGACGGCCGTACAACAAAAGGTGTTAAATTCCTTAACAACATAGACATTGGCGACCCAGTTGAAATGGCTGCTGAATATTACCGCCAGGGTGTAGATGAACTTGTCTTCTACGACATCATTGCAAGTGCACGCGGAAGAGGCCCTATTCTTGACCTTATAGCCCGTGTTGCTTCCCAGGTATTCATTCCGTTCTGTGTAGGCGGCGGTATTGGTACAATTGATGACATCCGTTCAACAATTCTTGCCGGTGCTGAAAAGATTTCACTTAATTCCCAGGCTGTAAAAAATCCTGATCTTATTAAGGAAGGTGCACGCATTTTTGGAAACCAGTGTATTGTTCTTGGTATGGACGCTAAAAAAGATGAAACTATGCCGAGCGGTTACCGTGTTTACATTAACGGCGGACGCATTGCAACTGAACTTGATGCACGCGAATGGGCCCTTAAAGCGGTTGAACTTGGTGCAGGTGAAATTGTACTTAATTCAATGGATGCTGACGGAACTCGTGACGGTTACGAAATTAATCTTACCAAGATGATAAGTGAAGCTGTTCCTGTTCCTGTAATTGCTTCAGGAGGAGCTGGTACTCCACAGCATTTGACTGATGTTCTTACGACCGGCAAGGCTGATGCGGCTCTTATTGCTTCGATGGTACATTCCGGCGATTATACTATTGGTTCAATTAAATCTGAACTTGACAAGAGCGGTGTTGCGGTAAGGCTTTAGGCTTGGGCGGTTTACCCAACAAATACTTCACC
>JAZUKU010000184.1:0-15815 GCA_045643485.1 Treponema sp.
AAGAACATGCGTATAAATCATAGTAGTGCGAATGTCCGAATGACCAAGAAGCTCCTGCACAGTGCGTATGTCGTAGCCGTTTTCAATAAGATGAGTTGCAAAGGAATGACGGAATGAATGACAGCTGGCGTTTTTGTTAATGCCGACTTCAAGAATTGCATTCTTAACCGCACGCTGCATAAGGCTTTCGTCCAGATGCCATCGTCCCTGCTTACCGGTAACTGAATTTTTCCAGCGGTTCTTCTGCGGAAAAAGCCATTGCCATTTAAATTCGCTGCCAGCATTTGGATACTTGCGTGCAAGCTGCATTGGTAAAGCAACAGTTCCCCAACCGTCAGCCAGATCTTTCTTGTGAATACGCTGAACATCAGCAATATGTTCTTTCTTCAGGATTAAATCTGCGGCCGGGTATCTTTTTAATGCAATTAATTATTTCTAAAGAAAAACCGTTTACAAATTCAATTCCAATCTTATTAACATCATAGCTTTTTATTAAAACATCCATACTATATACATTCAAATGAATTTCAAAAATTACCAAAAAAGCTGCTTATATTCTAAAATCTATCAATTGTTAGAAAATTAACTATTTATCCGCCAGCTTTTTTTCACTTCGAAATTAAACTTGCAGCAACAGAAAAAAAAATTCGTTAAATTCTATCACATGTTAGATTATTTTATTTCTTTTTTCATCACAGCATTTTTTTCATTTTTAATACTGTATTTTTTTCGGATCTTTACAGTTTTCTTTAATTTTTAACAGTTTTTCTCCTGTTAAAATTCTATCATTTGATAGACATTTTTTCTTATATTTTTTTTATTTCTATAACCTACAAATATTCCTGATACACTAAACGTTTATTTTGCCAGCAATTTAATTAATATCATTCCGGAAAGATTTTTTATTCAAAAAAATAATACATTTTCTTCTATATAAATAATTCCTTTTCAAAACGGATTGAATATCTCAGCTGAAAAACTACCTTTTTCATGAAATCATTCAATCTTTTGTTTAATATAAAAGATATCAGGATCAAATGGAGAATAAGTGGAATATTCATCATTTATACCACTTATATACTATTTCAACTAGACTAACTAACGTTAGTTAGTCTTATAGTTTCTACTTACTAACATTAGTTTTCCTGCAGAAAGGATTTTCAAACCATATACTACCGTTAGTTATAAACTTACGACCGTTCGGTAGTTACTAACTATCGATAGTTATTTATCAGTAAATCCTAAAGAATTTATGCCTTAAAACGACTGTACCCATTATTTCCACTAACTATCGTTCGTTAGTTTGCTAAATTCTAAATAAAAAAGGCTGAATATTCAGGCAATTTTGCACCTGTATTTAGCCTTTTTACTAACTACCGTTAGTTAGTTTACATAAACCCCTTGTATTTACGGCATTTTCAGTAATTTTTGCTTAATTAAAATCCTTTTTCGTAAACAGAATAATCATATCCCCTGTCACTTGTTAATTCAGCCTCTTTAAGCTCAAAATACTGTACTGCATTACGTTTAAGATCTAAATTCAGGATAATTCCGTCATTTTCATCGTTATTTTCAATAAGCAGCGACTTTACAAATGGTTTTGCACTGTCTTTAAGAAGCTGAACCTGTTCTGCATCAGGATTGGCTTTTTCACCTAAATCATGCCATATTTTAAGCGGATTGCAGCATTCTTCATCAACTGTTTTGGTAAGAAGGCAAAGACGCTTTTTGTTAACAGGAAGAGCAATTTCTATTTTCATATTGTCTTCGTTAGTTTCAATCGTAAGGTTCCACGCAATGCCTTTATACAAACCGTCTGCAGTTTTCAAAACAAGCAGATTCTTGTCCCTGTAAACACATTCAGCATCTCCCAGATCCTTAAAGAATTTGAATGTATAGAACGTAGGCTTAGGAATCAGGCCGTTTGCCAAAAGACCAAATCCTCCGTGGAATGGCGTAAACGGAATGCCTCCTTCTTCAAAAACATCACCGAATGTCCAGTAAGAATAGCCTGAACAGTAATCGCCAATCTTCGAAAGTGTACGCGCAATGTAAGCAGCATTTTCATTCGTATCATGAACTGGGCAGTTTGGAATATAGCTTGTATTGAATTCAGTAATGTAAAACGGAATGTCTTTATATTCAGGATAAGCTTCAATTATTTTGCGGCAGTTTTCCAATGTAGCAAATGTGTCATCAGATTTCATCATTTTTGCATAACCGTAATGACCTTTGTGTTCAGGAAATTCAGTCGTGTAATGATGACGCGAAATAAAATCAAGCGGCAGTTTCTTTTCGTTAACATGCTTTAAGAAACCAACCATCCATTTTTCATCAGCACCACCGCATATTGCCGGCCCGCCAACTTTTATCTTAGGATTGAATGCCTTGATTGCCTTAACTGTTTTTTCGTAAAGCACAAAATATTCATCCATGTCTGCCCCTTTCCAGAAAGTGGTAAGGTTTGGCTCATTCCATACTTCTACTGGCCAGCCAAGAACTTCTTCTTCGCCGTAGCGTTCAATCAAATGCTTAAGTGTTGCTACAACAAGATTGCACCATGTATCGTAATCTTTTGGCGGAGTAACGTTTCCCTTCCAGTAGAAAACAGTCTGTTCTCCGGAAGCCATATTCTTTGGCATAAAGCCAAGTTCAAGAAACGGCCTTATGTTAACAGAAAGGTAACTGTCTACAACCCTATCAAGATAAGTAAAGTTGTATTCAATTTCCTTCTTTGCATTCTGTTTAACATATTCCCAGTATTCGCCAAAGTTTTTAAATTCATTTGGTGTCTTAAGGCCTGTCCTGTCATAGTACTCCTGGTAAATGCCCATATCATCGCAGAACAGTCCGTGTCCGCGGATAAAGCTGAATCCAATGTTATCCTGAACATATTTAAGCTGGTCAAAATATTCCTTGTGGAGCGCAAGACCCATTCTTCCGGTGCCAACACAGTAAGTTGTTTTATTGTTGAACTTTGCCTTACTGTCTTTTGTAATTTCTACTGAATAATTCATTTGCTCCTCCTTGTTCTGCAAACAGCTTATATATTATTTATACTCCAGAATATTCTTTTTAGAAAGTAAGTGCATTAAAAAGTGTAATGCTGAATTTTTTGTTGTTTACTTCATCAAGTGCATAAATTGAAACATCAACTCCGCAGTCCAGCTGAATTGAAGAAAGAGGTCCAATCTGTAATGCAAACAGAAGATGAGCTCCACCTGTATATGCAAACTGTTTTTTCATTTCGTTCATTCTTGCAAAATTGTCTTTTACATTCATTATGCTCATTGGCTCAAGGTTATCACACCATCTGGCTTTTGCTCCTGCAGTAAAATAACATCTCTGCAGATAGAACGGCACGTCTCCGGTCTGGTGCTGAATTTCTTTTGCAAAAAGTGCAAACTTTACGCCACAGTTAAAAAAGATTTTCTCAGACGGAAGTAATTCAGCGGAAACTGTAAACGGAAGATTTACTGTTAAACCCCACGGATTCTTTACCGGAAGAAGCTGCGGGAAATGCAATGACTGACCAATGCCTATGTTTCCAATATAAGCCTTTTCATATTCACCTTCAGGAACAAACAGACTGCTGTCCTTGAACTTTACTGAATCATTCCAGATTAAATAGCTTGTTGAAGAAATATACGAAAACGGTCCTCTGTCAGTAGTTTTAAGATACTGCAAGTCAAAAAGCACTTCATTTACCAGAGAAGTTACTTTTTCATTGTTCATTTCAAACGTACTGTTAAGCAAATATCCTGCCGACCAGTCATTATTGAATAGCGGACGCGAACCAAATACGCTTCCTATTGCGTAGTAATCCTTGAATTTCGTAAGCTCAAATTCAACGCCTGTCTTTGCAGAAAAGGCCAGGTTTTTTGTTCCGCCAAAAATGCTTAAATTTGCACCAAGAACTTTGCTGAACGGATTAAAGCCAGCACCAGTTAGCGTAAATAAATTTTCCCCTGGCAGTCCGTTAAGTGAAGTAAGTCCTAATCCAAAGTTTTTCTTTGTATCAACCATTCTGTCTGTAAAAATTGCAGACACAGGCATATTAGTCATAAAGTATGGAAATAAAGTTGCTCTCTTAAAGAACTGCTTTGTTCCGTTATAAGAAGCAGTTTTATATTCTGAATTAAGCTTTATGTCCTTAGTATTTTCATCTGCTTCAACAGCAAAATTAATCTGCGGCATTTCGTAAGCTTCACTTAATCCGCCTGGTATTCCTTCTGCAAAACATGAAACGTAATACCATTCATACATTCTTGAAACAAACGCATAGTTACCGTCACATTCTACCGGTTCAAAAACACTGCCTGAAACATCAGTTTTCTGAAAACATATTTCTGCACCGTTCTGCTGACCAAGCTTGACTTTAGCAAGACGAATCATTGCTCCGGGAAGATTTTTGTCTTCTGAATCAAAGCCTTTTCCTGTAACGCTTAGTGTAAATTCTTCACACTCATTTTCATTGCGCATATTTCTGTCATGCTTTAATGAAAGAGGAATAATTTTTTCCGGGAATGAATAATTCGTAAAGTTTATGTTTTCCAAACCGTTTGAACAGTCTGCATAGCAAAGGCTCCATTTGCCTTCTTCCTTGTAAATAAGTGCAAAACCTTTTTGTGTTTCGCAAATATCATATACTTCGCAGAAATGCTTTAACGGAATGCTTTTTTCCTTAGCAAAAGTCTGTGCATCGTAAACAACAATTTCAGTGTCAGAAGTTGTAAATGAAATGCCTGCAAGATAATTTTTTCCGTTAGCAGTAAAGTCCTGTGTCAGAAGATAATTGTCAATTTTTTTGCCAAGCATTTTCTGTTTATCAAGATCAAATATTCTTGTGCAGTAAGTTTCTGAATTGTCGGCAGCAAGCATTGTTATGAAAAGCTTTGAATTGTCCTGCGAAATGTTTATGTCTATTACAGAAGTGTCGAGTGTACAAAGGCGTTTTGGCTTAACGCAGTCTGTAAAGTAAAGTGATTCATCATACTGGGAATAGTAAATGTATCCGTTAAGGTTTTTGTTGCGTGAATAAACAAGACCTTTGTAAGAACCTTTTTCTTCACTGATTCTTTTTACTGCAGTTTCTTCAGCAAGCTCCGGTAAAGGTATTGAGTTTTCAAATTCTTTCCATTCGTTGTTTATGTATTTACCGTATGCGTCCTTAAAAAAGTTATCCATCAGCGCATGCTCCTCTGTTGACCAGAGAAGCGCATATTTTTCCATACCATATTTTTCCTGCAGGAATTGAGCAAACGCTCCGCCAAACATGTAAGGTATTTTGCCCTTAGGAAAAACATCCCTTCCACCATGGAATTCATAATAGTCCGGAAACTTATTTTCAATTTTTGACTGAAGAATGTAATTAAGTGTATAACCGTTGTTCAGTCTTCCAAAACCTTCCTTGCTTTCAAGAGAAACTGTTGCTCCTTCGCTAAAGGCAGTTGTCATCTGAATGTTTGGAGCTGCCATAAAGTCGCCCATTATTTTTGCAAGAACCTGAAAATCCTTGCCTTTCCTTATATTCATACTTACCGCATGAATAAGTTCGTGATAAAAAATTTCAACAAGCGATTCTTTTGTATTTGCTAATTCAAAATTTGTGGAAACCGTATCGTAAACAACAATATGCGCATACGGAACCGGATTGTAATGAGCATTAATTACCTGAGTACCGGGAACAACTGTTACAGGAAAATGCATCTTTGTTTCTTCATCAAAAATTGCTGCTGCTTTTTCATAAAGGGCATCACAATTGTTTGCCAGAGCAAAAGCTGTATTTTGTGACTCTTCCGGATAAATTATGTCAAAATATTTTGTTTCAATGACATTCAGTTTTTTAAACAGACTCAGTGAAGGATCTGCAAAACAATTGACTTTCTGCAGTACAATTAATGATGCCAGCAGAATAATCTTTTTCAAATTTTTTTTACTTTTCATCTCTCTAAAATTCCTTTTTTCTTAGCAAAGATTAACTCTTTTTTATGCTTTATTCTATTAGCAATAACAAATATTAAAATATATTTAGTTACACTGTTTTTTATTTTATATAAAAAGAAACAATTTATTTGCTCTATGGATAATTCTAGGTTAAAATAAATTAAAGATTGATTTAAGGTTTCGGAGGATTGTCAGTATGGCAATGAGATTAGTTACACGTTCAGATTTTGACGGCTTGGCTTGCGGTGCTTTACTTCTTGAAGCTGGAATTATCGACAGCTGGATTTTTGCTCATCCAAAAGATTTACAGGACGGAAAAGTAGAAGTTAACGAAAATGATGTTTTGGCTAACGTTCCTTTTGTTAAGGGTTGCGGACTTTGGTTTGACCATCATTCCAGTGAACACGAAAGACTTGAACTTAAGGGACAGTATAAAGGCGAAAGCAGAATTACTCCTTCATGCGCAAGAATTATTTACGAATATTACGGCGGAAAAGAAAAGTTTCCTAACTTTGACGATTTAATGACTGCTGTAGATAAAGTTGATTCAGGAAATTTAACAATTGACGAAATACAGAATCCTACTGGCTGGATATTAATCGGTTTCCTTATGGATCCAAGAACAGGTTTGGGAAGATGGCGCAACTTTACAATTCCAAATTACAAGCTTATGGAAAATTTAATGCACAAATGCCGTGATCTTTCTACAGAACAGATTCTGCAGATGTCAGATGTTCAGGAAAGAATTGAGGTCTATAACGAACAGACAGAAAAATTCAAGGAAATGGTTAAAGAACACACTGTTGTTGACGGCAATCTGATTATTTCTGATTTACGCGGTGTAGAACCAATTTATACAGGCAACCGTTTTATGATTTACAGTATGTATCCTGAACAGAATATTTCTGCATGGATTGTAGACGGTAAGGGAGGCCTTGGATGTTCAGCTGCTGTTGGTTACAGTATTCTGAACAAAACTTGTAAAGTAAACGTAGGAAGCTTAATGCTTAAATACGGCGGCGGCGGTCACAAAAAAGTAGGAACATGTCAGTTCTCAAATGAAAACATGACTGCAGAATTACCTAAAATGTTAGCAGAGCTTAAAGAGTTGGCTAATAAATAAATCAAAGTTTTACAGAGGTTATGATGAACAACAAAAAATCAATCATTAAGAAGGTCGTTGCAATCGGTATTGGTTCAGCAATATTTGTTGCATTAACAACAGTACAGATTCCTGTTGGATTTATTCCAAATACAGCTTTGCAGATTCGTGCAGCTGTTCTTGCTTTCTTTGCAGCAGTTTTTGGACCGGTTACAGGTTTTGCAATAGGTTTAATTGGCCATGCACTTGGAGATGCACTTTTCTACGGAAGCATCTGGTGGAGCTGGGTATTCCCGGATGCTGTTTTTGGTCTTTTAGTAGGTCTTTTTGCAAAGAATTACAACATTGAAGAAGGCGGATTTACATTTGTTAAAATTGCAATTTTCAATCTTGTACAGATTTTAAGTAATGCAGTTTCATGGATTATTTGTGCTCCTCTTCTCGACATCCTTATTTACAAAGAACCGGCAAACAAAGTATTCATGCAGGGTATTACAGCATTTGTAGCAAACATTATCATAATTTTATTTCTCGGCAGTCTTCTCTGCTGGAGCTATTCCCTCATTAAAACAAAATCATCTTCACTTAAAGAAGAAAACTAAGTAAAATAAGAGGCTGATTAATAAATTTAATTGTTTATTGATCAGCCGCTTTTTTATGAAGAATCCAATTATTGAATTTAATAATTTCAGTTTCAAATATCGCACACAGGTAGAACCAACCCTTATTGATATAAATTTAAAAATTTATCCAGGAGAAAAAGTACTTATTGCAGGAGTTTCAGGTTGTGGAAAATCTACTCTCCTAAAATGCATTAATGGCCTTATTCCTTCAACTTTTGAGGGTACAGTTACGGGTACAGTTAAAGTGTGTTCCCTTGACCCTTCAGAAGAAGATATTTCCGGAATGTCAAAGCATGTAGGCACAGTTTTACAGGATACTGACGGTCAATTCATAGGACTTACAGTTGCTGAAGACATAGCTTTTGCACTTGAAAATGATAATATTCCGTTCGAACAAATGCATTCAAAAGTACTGGAAGCAGCCAATGTTGTAGACGTAGACAATCTTCTGGAAAACGTACCGGCAGCACTTTCCGGAGGACAAAAACAACGCGTTTCTCTTGCAGGAATACTTGTTGATAATGTCGAAGTTTTACTCTTTGACGAACCACTGGCAAATCTTGATCCAGCTTCTGGAAAAAAAATCATAAGTTTAATTGATTCCTTGAATAAAGAGACAGAAAAAACAGTTGTCATTGTTGAACACAGAATCGAGGATGTTTTATATAAAGATTTAGACAGAATTATTCTTATGGAAAAAGGCAGGATCATTGCAGACGAAAAACCAGAAGATATTCTTTGCAAGGATTTACTTAACAAAAGCGGACTTCGTGAACCTTTATACATTGCAGCAATTAAACATGCCGGCTGTACGATTAAACCTTCTGACAATCCTCAAAAAATAGACACTATGAACATTCAGCCATATAAGCAGGAAGTTCAGAACTGGTTTAGAAAAATACAGCTTATTCCAAAAAATAAATCAGAAGAAACTGTTCTTGAATTAAAAGGCGTTTCTTTTTCTTATGACAAGAATAATACAAGTACTTTGGAAAACATTAATTTCATTATTAAGAAAGGTGAAATGACAAGCATTGTAGGTACAAACGGTGCCGGAAAATCTACGCTTGCTTCACTTATATGCGGCTTTTTAAAACAGGATGAAGGGAACATATTAATTAACAATCAGGATATTTCTAAATTAACAATAAAGCAAAGGGCAGAACTTGTAGGCTTTGTCATGCAGAATCAAAACCAAATGATTTCACAGACAATAGTTTATGATGAAGTAGCTCTTGGCCTGAAAGTAAGAAATATTCCGAAAGAAGAAATTAAAGAACGTGTTTACGAAATACTAAAAATCTGCGGAATATATCAATTCAGAAACTGGCCGATTAATGCATTAAGTTACGGACAGAAAAAACGCGTAACAATAGCTTCAATACTTGTCCTTAAGCCAAAAATTCTAATTCTTGATGAACCAACAGCAAGTCAGGATTACAACCATTATACAGAAATAATGGAATTCCTAAGAAAAATTAATCGAGAACAGAATATTACAATTTTAATGATTACACACGACATGCACCTTATGCTTGATTATACAGACAGGGCTCTTGTTTTCTCAAAAGGTCATCTTATAGCAGACAATAAGAGTTCAGCCATATTAATAAACAAAGAAATAACAGATGCAGCAAGCCTTAAACAGACAAGCCTTTATAATCTGGCATTAAGATGTGACATCAATCCTCCAGAAGATTTCATAGACAGATTCATTTATTATGAGAGGGAAATCAAATGAGCAGAATTATTTCCTATAAAGAAAAAGACTGCTTCATTCATAGATTAAGCGGACTTACTAAACTGATATTTTTTATTCTATGGACTTTAACAAGCATGCTTACTTATGACACAAGAATACTTGGCGTTATGGTTTTAATAAGCATTGTTATCTTTAAGTTTTCAAAAACTGAATGGAAACAGGTAAATTCAATTTTTTCATTCATAATGTTTTTCCTTTGCCTTAACCTTTTGGCAATATTTCTTTTTTCACCGTATGAAGGCTGTAAAATTTATTCCAGCAGAACAGATCTTTGGAAAATTGCCGGAAATTACACAGTCACAAAAGAACAGCTTTTTTATGAACTGAATGTTGCCCTTAAATATTTTGTAATAGTACCTTCTGTTTTCATGTTCATTACTTCAACAAATCCAAGTGAATTTGCTGCTTCACTCAACAGACTTAAATTTCCTTACACAATCTGTTATTCAATTGCAATTGCCTTGCGTTATATTCCAGACGTACAGACAGATTTCCAGAAAATCAAAAACGCACAGGAAGCAAGAGGAATTGAAATGTCCGGAAAAATAAATCTTTTTTCCAAAATTAAAAGAATGTCAGCAATACTTTTCCCGCTGATTTTTACCAGTATGGAAAGAATAGATTCTGTAAGTTGTGCAATGGAATTACGCGGTTTTGGCAAAAACAAAAAACGCACCTGGTATTCCTCAAAAAAATTAAAAGCTTCAGACTGGCTGATAATTTTCCTGACAATTATTTTCACCGCAGCAGCATTATTTTTTACTTACTACGACGGCACAAGATTCTACAACCCGTTTAACTAAAGCTTTTTTGACTCAAGAAAATCCTCAACATCAACTGTCCTAACACCAGCTTTAATAAGCATAGACGCGAAGATTCCCTGTCCCCCAATCTTTGTTCCCGTAAAAGACCCATCATAGACCTCTTTACACCCACAGCTAGGACTCCGTGACTGCAGAACGGCGACATCCACTTTTTCCGTTAAGGCAAATTCTAACGACTGTTCAGCTCCCCTTCTGAATTCAGAATCAACGATTTTGCCTTCCCTGTTAGTAACAACACCGTTCACAATTTCAGCCGGAACACGCGGTACTGGTAACCCGCCGGCAACTTCAGGGCATACAGCAACAACTTCACACTTATTTTGCTCAAGATATTCCGTAAGTTCTTTGCAAAGATTATTTCCACCGTTGTACTTACAGTTTTTTCCCAAAAGACATGCACTTACCAGAACTTTCATCTGCACCCCCAATTTGCATACAAATACCTTTTTCTCTATAATACCTCTTTATGAAAAAAATTGCATTCTTTGACCTGGACGGCACATTAACTTCCGAAATCGACGGTTCAATTCCGCAGAGCACAATAGACTCAATCCGTAAAGCAAGGGCAAACGGAAACTTAATGTTCATAAACACAGGCCGCTGTTTTGAAAACGTAGAACAGCGTTTCCGTGACATTGGCTGGGACGGTTATGTATGCGGCTGCGGTACACACATAATCTGCGAAGAAAAAGATTTATTCTACAGCACACTTTCCCGCCAGGTTATAAATGAAATTGCAGAAGCCTCAAAAGAATGCCACCTTGATTTACTTTTTGAATCAAAAGACTGCATGTGTTTTGTTTCGCCAAAGACGCTTTCTCATCCAAAAGCAGTACGTCATTACAACACGCTTTTAAAAGACAACTGCAGTATTCCAAAAGACATTTACGCTCCGGAATTTACTGCAGACAAATTCGTCGTATGGATTACAGACAATTCTGACTTAGAAAAATTCCGCAAAACTTCAGACAAATATTTTGAATGCATAGACCGTTATCCTACATTTAAGGAATTTGTTCCGCACGGTTTTTCCAAAGCAACAGGCATTCAGGCTGTTCTTGAACAATACGGTATTCCTCTGCAAAACGCATACGCTTTTGGCGACAGCAACAATGATCTGCCAATGCTTACATTCGTTCCAAACAGCATAGCAATGGGCAATTCTTATCCGCAGACACTTTTTGAAAAAGTAACATACCGCACAGGCAACTCTAGCTCAACCGGAATCCAGCAGGCACTTGAGCACTTTGGCTTTATTTGATTACAGCTGCCCCTGTTAACATAAACATTTTACACTCGCCTCAAAAAACAGACACTCAGCAAAACAACAGTCAGGACTTTTTCAGAACAAGCTAAACATTGAAATATTTTGTACAAATCTTTAATATAACATCATGACTGAATTAACAAGCAAACAAAGAAAAATTTTGGAAAAAGCAGCACATCTTTTGTCACCGGTAGTAATCATTGGAAGCGCCGGCTTAACAGAAGGCGTAATTGAAATGACAGAAAATTCCCTTGCTGCACACGAACTTATCAAAGTAAAATTCAACGAATACAAAGACGAAAAAAAAGACTTAACTCAGGAACTTGCCTCAAAAACAAATTCAACACTCGTACGCTTAATCGGAAACATAGCAATTCTTTACCGTGAAGCAGAAGAACCTGAAAACAGAAAGTTTAAACTATAAATAGACAATACAAAACTTTTTCGCTAAAATAAAAAATACTATTCACATTAATCGAGGAAATCATGCCAAAAATTGAAGTCAATGAAAAATTATTTTTCAATCTTTTAGGAAACAAATACGACTACGACACTCTGGAAAAAAAGCTTACTTCTGGCAAAGCTGAACTTGATGAAAAACCAGACATGTCTCAGCCAGAAAACGAACGTGTTATCAAAATTGAATTGAATGATACAAACCGCCCTGACTTATGGTCAACAGGTGGTGTTACTCGCTGTCTTCGCGAATATGAAGGCGGTAAGAAAAACGACTATACAAAATATATCTCAACAAAAGACAAGTTATTGGACTGCGGAGACAGAAAGGTAATCGTTGACGAAAGCGTTAAGGATGTTCGCCCTTACATGGTTTCATTCGTAATCAGCGGAAAGCCGATTGATGAACCAATGCTTCTAGACATCATCCAGACACAGGAAAAATTATGCTGGAACTTTGGCCGCAAGAGAAAGTCTGTTTCAATGGGTGTTTACCGCTCTGGTGACCTCAAATGGCCTGTTCATTACAAGGCAGTTGATCCTGACAAGACAAGCTTCATTCCTCTTCAGTTTGACCATCCGTTAACATGCCGCGAAATCTTAACAGAACATCCAAAGGGAAAAGACTTTGGCTGGATTCTTGAAGGCAAAAAGCAGTTCCCTCTTTTAGTAGATGACAACAATGAAGTAATGAGTATGGCACCAATCATCAACAGTGCTACTCTTGGCCAGGTAAAAGTTGGCGATACAAACTTAATGGTAGAACTTACAGGCGATGATATGGGCAACTTAATCCTTAGTGCAAATATCGTTGCATGTGACTTTATTGATGCCGGTTACGAAATCCTTCCTGTTGAAGTTGAACATCCTTACGAAACAGGCTTTGGTAAAAAAATCGTAACTCCATTCTACTTCCAGCCGACAACAACAGCTCATCTTTCTGCAATCAACAAAAAGCTTGGCTGTGACTTAACAGCTAAGGAAGTAATTGCAGCTCTTGAAAGAATGGGCAGCAAGGTTGAATGCAAGGAAATGCCTGCTTCAGAAGAAAACAAAATCTACTGCAAGGCAAACAATAACGATGCAGAATTTACACTTTATCCTGCACCTTACAGAAATGACTTCCTGCACGAAGTTGATGTTATTGAAGACGTAATGATTGGTCAGGGCTTAGACTTCTTTGAACCAAAATCACCTTCTGACTTTACAATCGGCCGTCTTTCACCAGTAACAATCTACAGCCGTAAAGCAAAAGGCATCATGGCCGGTATGGGTTACCAGGAAATGATTTTCAACTACCTTGGTTCAAAAAAGAATTACATTGACCGCATGAACATTGACGATAAAGACGTAATTGAAATTGCAAACCCAATGAGCGAAAACTATCAGTTCATCCGCCCGTCAATTATTTCGTCTTTGCTTAATGCAGAAAGCCAGAGTGCAAATGCAGTTTACCCACACAAGATTTTTGAAGTAGGTAAAGTTGCTTTCATCTGTCCTGAAGAAAATACCGGTACGAAAACAATTCAGTCTCTTGGTTTCTTAACAGCTACAAACAATGCAAACTTCAACGATGCAGCTTCAGAAGTAAGTACACTTCTTTACTACTTAGACCATCAGTATGAAGTTAAGGAATCAGAAGATCCACGCTTTATTCCAGGACGCCAGGCAGCAATTATTGTTAACGGTAAACAGGTTGGCGTATTTGGTGAAGTTCATCCACAGGTTCTTGAAAATTGGGAAATCTCAGTTCCTTGTGTAGCCGGTGAACTTGATCTTGAAGCAATAATGTAATCAGTTTTATTTGCTGAATAACAGGAGGCTTTGGTTAATCCAGAGCCTCTTTTTTTTTGTTTGTTTATGAAATTGATACTATCTATATCAATTTAGGCAAAAATTGATACTGTCAGTTTATGGATTTTTTTTACACTTGCTTTATACTTTTATTATCAGCGGCAGGAAAGGAGAAATACTTTTTTGTCTTTATACCAGAACAATAACGATAAAAAGAAAAAATTTAATCCTGCCAAAGATAAGGCTTCTGTTAACAGAGGCCTTTTTTTATGATTGACACTTTTTGTTCCAATCGCAATACTTTTATTTATGGAACAGTCAATTATTCAGAAAAAAGCAAAAAGAATCCGTGACGTAATTAAATACATCAAACGTTTTAAAAATGCCACAATCATTATCCACATGGATGATTCAATCATCGACTCACCTCTTTTCAAAGAACATATCCAGGACATATGTTTAATTCATGAAGCAGGTCTTCGCGTAATAATCATTCCTGGTGCAAAAAAACGTATTGATGAAATACTTGCCAATGCAAACATTAAATGGTCTTATCAGAACGGAATCCGTATTACTTCGAAGGAAGCAATTCCTCTGGTAAAGATGGCAGCTTTTGATGTTTCAAATAAAGTAATGACTGCTTTAGCCGGCGAAGGAAAAACTGCAGTAATCGGTAACTGGGTCCGCGCAAGAAGCAAAGGTGTCATTAACGGAATAGATTTTGAAGCAAGCGGTGAAATAGATAAGCTCCAGGATGAATCAATAAATACTGTTCTTGAAAACGGTTTTATTCCAATATTTCCGTGTATCGGATGGAGCATAACCGGTAAGCCATACAATATTTCTTCCGTATTTCTTGCTGAACAAATTGCCATTCATCTTAAAGCAGATAAACTTTTCTTCCTTCTTCCAGATGCAGAAATTACTGACAAAAACTTTATTATTCCAGAATCAATTGGTATTTCCACAGAAGGCAATGTTCCGGCGCTTAATCTTGAAGAATTAGATTTGTTTGTAAACACTAACGAACGTTTGGAAGTTAATTCTACAGACAATTCTTCAACTAACGAACATTTGGTAGTTTCAAATAACAGTCAAATTTCCACTAACGAACAGTCGGTAGCAACTCCAAAAAATATGGTTGTTTCAAACGAAATTCCTTCTAATGACACTAAAATTCCTACCGAACAGTCGGTAGTATCATTAAATACCGCTAACGAACGGTCAGAAGTTTACTCAAATGTTTCACGTGAAACAATTATTTCATTATTAAAGATTGCAAAAGAAGCTTGTTCTGCAGGAGTTTCCAGAGTACATATTATAGACAGTTCTTATGAAGGAGTTCTTTCCTGTGAAATATTCAGCGACCTTGGTTCAGGCACAATGATCTATTCAAACGGTTACGGTAAGATTCGTGAAATGTCTCACCAGGATATAACAACTGTTCTTTCATTAATGCAGCCGTTTGTAGATAAAGGTATTCTTCTTCCAAGAACAGAAGAACTTCTTTCTGCAACATATTCTGACTATATTGTTTATGAAATTGATGATTCAATAAGAGCTTGTGCCGCACTTCACTCTTTCAGTGACGGGCAAATGGAAATTGCAGCTGTAGCAGTTGATGAAACATGTGCTCACATTGGTATTGGTCCAAAAATGATTTCTTTCCTTATCGATAAAGCTAAAAAACTTAATGCAGCAAGCGTATTTGTTTTAACTACACAGACTGTAGACTGGTTTGAAAAGTTAGGATTTACAGCATCAGATATTTCTACACTTCCTGAAAAAAGAAAGGAACTTTGGTCACCAAAACGAGGATCTAAATTGATGAGGCTCCAATTAAAATAACAATCTTTCTCCACAAGTTATCCACAATCGTTTTTTGAATTTGGAATTCCAAAAATGCCATAAACCCTTATATATCAAGGCCTTTTGGAATTCCAATTTTTTTTACACTATTTATCAATATGTTTTCCACAGGCTTTCCTTTTTCCTGTTTATAAGTATTCCATTAAATTGTTTCACGTGGAACATTTATTCT